>JBEIHO010000003.1:0-98053 GCA_040381215.1 Alphaproteobacteria bacterium
GCCGTCAGGGATCACATCCTGATCGACGAGGCGCCGCATCTCGACCGGCTCGAGCGTTCGCTTGCGGCCCTGCGGATCGCCATGCCGGTGTCGCGCAGGGCCCTTTGTGTCGTCCTGCGTGAACTTGCGGCGCGCAACCGGCTCGTGAATGGGCTGGTCTATATCCAGGTGACGCGCGGGCAGGCCCGGCGGGACCATGGCTTCCCCGAGCCCGGTGTTGCGCCGACGCTCGTGGTCACGGCTCGCAGCCTGGACCTCGCCCGGTACGACCGTCTGGCGGTGAATGGGGTCAAGGTGCTTCTCACGCCCGAGATCCGCTGGGCTCGCTGCGATATCAAGTCTGTGTCCCTGTTGCCCAATGTCCTTGCCAAGCAGCAGGCGCGCGAGGCCGGATGCTTCGAGGCCTGGTTCGTCACGCCTGACGGCACGATCACCGAGGGGGCATCGTCCAACGCCTGGATCGTGGACAGTGCCGGGCGCCTGCGCACGCGGCCCAAGGGCCAGCAGATCCTTCCCGGCATCACGCGTGACGAGATCCTCGCCTTGTGTCGGGATCATGGCATCGTCTGCGACGAAACACCGTTCACGGAGCAAGATGTGGTGACAGCGCGTGAAGCTTTTGTAACGGCGGCCACGCTGGGCGCCATGCCGGTCGTGCAAGTGGGACCTCACAGGATCGGCGATGGAACGCCGGGGCCGGTCTCCCGCAGGATCAGGGCGTTGTACTGGGGCACAAGGGGCACGGATGGTTAATCGGCGGAACTGATTCGTGCACGGACAGTCTTGGCCCTTGATGTTGGTCTACGGGTCAGTCAAATTGGTCGCATCCGGGTACTGGTTCGACATGAGTCGCAGCCGGGGAAACCCGCTCACAGCAAGAAATGGGGTCAACCCATGAGTGACCGACAGCAGAACCTCCAGGACACGTTCCTGAATGCGTGTCGCAAGAACAAGGCACCGCTGACGATCTACCTGGTCAGTGGCATCAAGCTTCAGGGCATCATTACCTGGTTCGATAATTTCTGCGTGCTGCTGCGCCGCGATGGTAATTCGCAGCTCGTCTACAAGCACGCGATCTCGACGATCAGCCCCTCTGTTCCGGTTACATTGTTCGATCAGGAAACGGATGCGACCGGCTCGGATGCCTGACGCCAGAACCACGGCGCGCCGCGCTTGAGCGGCGGCGCGTTTTCCGAGCGCGAGACCGCAGGGCAGGGTGGCCCGCGGCGCGCGGTCGTCGTTCATCCCTATCTGAAATCCGACGAGCGTTATCGCCAGCGCAGCGTGACCGCGCGGCTCGAGGAAGTGGTCGGCCTTGCGAAGGCGATCGACCTGGAAGTCGTCGACGCGATCCCTGCGCCCATCGCCGAGATCAGGCCAGCCACACTTATCGGGAAGGGCAAGATCGAGGAAATCCAGGCGGTCTGCGAGAACGCGCATGTGGAGCTTGTCATCTGTGACGGACAGCTTTCGCCGGTTCAGCAGCGCAATCTGGAGAAGGCGTGGAACGTCAAGGTCCTCGACCGGACCGGTCTCATCCTCGAAATTTTCGGAGAGCGCGCGCGAACGGCCGAAGGTCGGTTGCAGGTGGAGCTCGCGCATCTCAGCTACCAGAAAGGGCGGCTTGTACGATCCTGGACCCACCTCGAACGTCAGCGCGGCGGGTTCGGGTTTCTCGGTGGCCCCGGCGAAACGCAGATCGAAGCTGACCGCCGGGCGATCGGTGACCGCATTGCACGGCTGAAGCGAGAACTGGAAGAGGTCAAGCGCACGCGCGGCCTGCATCGCGAAGCGCGCAACCGTGTGCCGTTCCCGGTCGTGGCGCTTGTGGGCTACACCAACGCAGGCAAGTCCACGCTGTTCAACCGGCTCACGCGGGCGGATGTGCTGGCGAAGGACCAGCTCTTCGCGACGCTCGACCCCACAATGCGCGGCGTGACACTGCCGTCGCGGCGCAAGATCATCCTGTCGGACACGGTGGGTTTCATTTCCGACCTTCCCACGCAGCTCGTCGCGGCCTTTCGCGCGACGCTCGAGGAAGTGATTGAGGCCGATGTGCTTCTGCACGTTCGCGACATCAGTCACCCTGACACGGAAGCGCAGAAGGCCGATGTCGCCGCGGTTCTCTCCGAGCTGGGCGTGGCCGCCGAGGCGCAGGAAAACATGATCGAGGTCTGGAACAAGGTCGACCTGCTGGCCGAGGAGGACCGGACGATGCTGGCCGGGCGCAGCACGGCCGCGAAGCAGAGCGCCGTTTCTGCCATCACGGGTGAAGGCATCGATGCCTTGCTGGATCGCATCGACCGGACGCTCAGCCGTAATTTTGTCGATGCTGTGCTCTCGCTTGATGCCACTGATGGCGCCGGGCTCGCCTGGGTCTATGCAAATGGCGATGTGCTGAAGCGCCTTGATGCCGAAGACGGTTCGGTCAGCCTGGAGCTTTCGCTGCCCATGCGCGCCATGCCCGGCTTTGAACGGCGCTTTGGTGAGCGTCTGGTGCGCAAGAGCGCCTGACGACGTTCAGCGCATCAGGCGCAGGGCGATCGCAATCACGAAAATCGAGAAGTAGGTCCTGTAGACGAGGCACAGCGTCGAGAAGCTGTAATGCTGCGGGTTGTTGCCCAGATCCGTGATGCCGAACTGATAGACTTCGGAAATGTCGAACAGCATCGCCTTCTGTGTCTGGTCCAACGCAAAGAGAACGCAGTCGAGCGCGCTGATGGCCTGAGGGTTTGGCGTCGCGTACAGGAAGGTGACATTGCCGCGCGTTGCGAAGATCTGAGGGTCCACCTGATACCAGGCAATCGTGAGGGCCGTCATGGCAAGGATGCCCAGCATCAACATGCCTGCTGCCAGGCCGCCTCGGCCAAACATTGCATATGACGGGTCATCCTTGAGCGTGTCGAAGTTGAAGTAGAGATCGACGGTCAAGGCGATGATGCCAATGCCGAGCCAGGCGAGCGTGCCAACAATGAGGAAGTCGCGCTGCGAAGGTTTCACGACATGCGTGATGCCATAGTGTTCCAGAAAAAACAGTGATACCGCCATACCTGTCAGGACGTGACTGGCGAGCATCGCATATTGTCTTACGGCGGAGTTTGAGGGCTGCTGCACCGTGGCAATGACTGCAGTCACGGAGCAGATCAGGAGGTAGAAAGCGAATTCAAGGATTGTCAGCATTACGCGCAGTCCTTTGTGGCGTCGGTGGCTGATGGCTCTGTCTGTTTGGCGGCCTGCCAGAGTTGTTCCATCTCTTCGAGTGTCAGATCCGTCAGACTGCGTCCGCTGCTGCGGGCGTGCTGTTCGATATGTGCGAAGCGGCGAAGAAATTTCGTGTTCGTGCCGCGCAGGGCCTCTTCGGGCTGCACGCCGTGAAAGCGGGCGAGGTTGGCGATGACGAAAAGAATGTCTCCCAGTTCGTCCTGCAGCTTCTCGCGCGGCGCGCCGGCTTCGAACGCTTCCTCGAGTTCGCCGATTTCTTCGTGGAGCTTGTCGATGATGCCCTGACGTTCGGTCCAGTCGAAGCCGACGCTGGCTGCCCGCTTCTGGAGCTTGTAGGCGCGGGTGAGGGCAGGGAAGGTGACCGGGACGTCGTCCATGAGCCCACCACCCTTCTCGAGACGCTCCTTGCGTTTATGTTCTTCCCAGGCTGCCGTCTGGGCATCTGCGGTCTTCACGTCCGCGTCGGCAAACACATGCGGATGGCGCCGGATCATCTTGTCGTTGATGGCCTGGACAACATCCTGGAACGAAAAGGCGCCGGCTTCCTCGGCCATGCGGGCATGGAAGACGACCTGGAACAGCAGGTCGCCGAGCTCGTCCTTCAGCTGGGTCATGTCCTTGCGCTCGATCGCGTCGGCGACCTCGTAGGCTTCCTCGAGCGTGTAAGGCGCGATCGTCGCGAAGGTCTGTTCGAGATCCCATGGGCAGCCGGTTTCCGGCGTGCGCAGCCGCGCCATGATCGCCAGGAGCGTCTCGATGCGGCGTGGATCGTCGTTGGTGCTCATGGTGCGCGGGCCTGAAGGTCTTAACGTGTCGGTTCGTCGGGGCGTGTAGCACGGCGCGGAGGAGGCCGCATGCGCGGGCTCGGACGCGCCAGGTATCTCCCGGCTTTGCCCATCCGATTATCGCATAATATGTATTATGGGAAATATAAGGGTGGCCAAAGGGCTCAAATGCGCCTCACGCCGCCTGGTCCATGGCCACCTGCGGCCCCGGAAACAGGCGCAGCCACTCGGCTTCCCATTTGCTGCTGGTGATCTCGGTCATCTGGGTTGCTGCGCGCTCGCGCGTGGGGCGCGGTCGCTCGCCGAGTTCGCGCACCAGATCGCCAACGGTGACGCTGAGCTGCTTGTAGAACTCGTACTTCGCCTGCCCGGCTCCGAAGAAGTCCAGCTGCTGGCGCCGGATGATCGAATGCCGGAGTTGCTGGACGGCCTGGCGGTACAGGCCCAGGGTCCGGGCTTCCGTGGGCTCGAGCCTGAGCTCCGAGGCCATCCTGAGCAGCAACGCCTCGATGCGGGCCTCGAGTGCTGCCGCGCGCGCGATGAGGTCCTGGATGAAGCCGTCGGTGATGTCCGGGCGCTCGTGGCGAAAGGCATAGTTGGCAAGCTTCCAGGTCGCGAAGAACTCGCCATAGACCTGATAGAACTCGGTTCCGATCGACAGGCTGTATTCGCGGTGCTTCTGGCGCAGGGCCCAGTTGGCCGAGATGCGGTTGCCCACCAGCCACGCGAACAAGGCGGTGACCAGGGGGCCCAGCACGATCTTCGCAAGTTCCATCGTGGCACCATCCATTCGAGCGGCTCCCTGTCAGTCGCGGCCTCGGTGGGCCGGGAATCGTTGATCTGCGGCTGCAGGATCACGTGCGCCGCCTGTTCGCGCAACGTCCCGGCGGTTTTCGCGCAGAAGGGCGCAGATTTCGCTTCCGGAACGGCAACGGCTGTCCCATCATCATCGGATGGTGGGTTCATGCGGGGACAGAACGTGGGTGCGAACGCGGGCGCAATGCAGCTTCTGGAAGAGCTTTTCCGGGCCTTCAATGACCATGACGCTGAAAAGGTCGTGTCGCTGATGACGGAAGACTGCGTGTTCGAGGCGGCTGCCGGGCCCGAGGTGTTCGGCGCACGGCACACAGGTCGCGCGGCTGTGCAGGCGGCCTTCGAGGCTGTCTGGAAAGGCTTGCCGGACGTTCAGTGGGTTGTCACGGGGCACTTCGTTTCAGGAGATCGCGCGGTGTCGGAGTGGATCTTCCGCGCGACACGTCCGGATGGGGCGCGCATCGAGGTGCAGGGCTGCGACCTGTTCACGCTGCGGGATGGCCTCGTTGCATCCAAGAAGGCGTTCCGCAAGGATCGTCCTGTTGTTGCGCCGAAGGTGTAGGAATGAGTACCTACGATCCACTTTATGATCCCGTCACCGACTTCGGCGTTGGTTGCGGTCGCGACTATGCGCCGACCTACTGGATTGCCAGCGCGGGCACGCCACCCGAGACGGACGGGCCGGTCAAGGCCGACATGGATGTCGATGTTGCCGTCATCGGTTCGGGCTACACGGGTCTTTCCTGCGCGCTGCACCTTGCAAAGGAGCATGGCATCAAGGCGCATGTGCTCGAGGCCAACGGTATTGCCTTCGGTTGCAGCACGCGCAATGGCGGGCAGGCGCAGATCTCTTCGGGCCGGCTCAAGCGGTCGCAATGGATTGCGCGCTATGGGCTTGATGTTGCGCGCGGGCTGCATGCCGAGATCGGCGAAGCGTTCGATCTGTTCCGTGGCCTGATTTCCGACATCGATTGCGATGCGCAGGATGGCGGTCACCTTTACATTGCGCACAAGCCTGACCGGATGGCGGCGCTTGAGGCCGAGTCCGGCTTGCTCAACGAGACCTTCGGCTATGGCACGCGGATCGTTTCACGCGAGGAGTTGCGGCGCGAGTACCTGGATGACCGGGAATCCGCGGGCGCGATGCTCGAGCCTGACGGGATCGGGGTTCACCCGGCAAAGCTGGCGTTCGGCTATGCGCGCAAGGCGCGCGCGCTTGGCGCACGCATTCATACGTCGAGCGAAGTGATCGACTGGACGACGCGCAATGGCGCGCATTTCCTGCGCACGCCCGGCGGCACCGTGAAGGCCCGCGCGGTGGCTGTCGCGACGGCCGCCTATACGGCCAATCGCCTGCACAAGCTGATGCACCACCGGTTGATGCCGATCCTGTCGAACTGCATCGTCACGCGCCCGCTGACGGCGACCGAAATCGCCGCCTGCAATTTCAGGACCAAGCTGGTCCTGACGGATACGCGCACGCTGCGTTTCTATTACAGGCTCCTGCCAGACAACCGCCTTCAGATCGGCAGCCGCAGCGCCATCACCGGGGCGGATGCGGCCAATGACAGGCACCTCGAGGTCCTGCGTCGCGGCATCGCTGCCAAATTCCCTGCCCTTGCCGGGATCCAGATCGATTATTCGTGGTGGGGCTGGGTCGATGTCAGCCACGACATGATGCCCCGCATCGTGCAGCCTGATCCGTCGCAGCAGATTTTCTATTCGATGGGCTATGGCGGCAACGGCGTCATGTATTCAGCGCAGGCCGGTCGGCGCATGGCGCAGCTTGTGGCGGGCAAGAGCGTGCCGCAGTTGCCGATCTTCGAAGGCCCCCTTCCCGGCCGCGGCCCGCTGACCCCCTTCCGGCGGATCGGGCAGCGGGCGATGTATGTCTGGTATCACCGGAAGGATGAGCGGTAGCGGCGCCTGCTCTCTCCCTCGCTTGCGAGGGAGTACCGACGCGGAACGCGGCGGGGAGGGAGTTCGTCTCTGTAGCGCGCCTTGCTCCGAGGAACTCCTCCGTCTGCAGCAGCTGACGCTGCTGCAGACACCTCCTCACTTCGTGAGGAGGATGTTCAGGTGGGGGACGAAAATATCCCGGCGATGTCTGCCTCTGTCATGAGGCGGTATTCGCCAGCCGGGAGATCTTCCGGCAAGTCCAGTGCGCCAATACGGTCGCGGTGCAGGCTCACGACGTGGTTGCCGATGGCGGCGAACATGCGGCGCACCTGGTGGTAGCGGCCCTCGTGCAAGGTCAGGCGGGCTGTTCGCTCGCCCGTGACTTCCAGTTCTGCCGGAAGCAGAGGTGACGTCTCGCCCTCGAGCATCAGCGTGCCTGCCGCAAAGATCGCCGCTTCGTTTCCCTTGAGGGGCCTGTCCAGACCCACCACGTAGCGCTTGGGCACGTGGCGCTTTGGAGAAATGATCCGGTGCAACATGTCCCCGTCATCCGTCATCAGGATGAGCCCCGACGTCTCCTTGTCGAGCCTTCCCACCGTGGACAACGCGGGGTCCCGCACGCGCCAGCGCGCAGGCAGAAGGTCATAGATCAGCGCGCCTGCTTCCTTGTGCGAGCACGTCACACCGAGGGGCTTGTGCACCATGATGATCATGCCGGGCAGCGGGTCGAGCGGCTCACCCTGCACGCGCAGGCGCGTCGGCAGGTCGGGTTCGAGTTTCACGCGCACGGCCTCGTCCGCCATCACGACGCCGTCAAGCGTGAGCCAGCCTGACTTCGCCATCCGGCCGATCTCGCGGCGCGAGCCATAGCCCATGTTGGCGAGGAGCCGGTCCAAACGGGCTGTTTCGACGCCCTTGCTCATTTGATGGCCTGATAGACCTTGAAGCCGCCCTCTTCCGTGACCAGGCGCACGGTGCGGAAGCGCGCCTTGAGCGCGGCCTCGTAAGGCAGGTGGCGGTTTGCCGTCAGCCACAGGACGCCGCCCTGGCGCAGCGCTTCCGACGCGCGCGCGATGAGCGCCTGCCCCAACGCCTGGTCTTCGACGCCGGCGTGATGGAAGGGCGGGTTCATGAGGATGGCGTCGAGGTTCGCAACCCCTGCCCCGCGCGCGGCCAGGTCCACCCATGTGGCGCTGAAGCGCGGATCCCTGATGTTGCGCCGTGCGGCGGCGATGGCCCTGCGATCAAGATCGAAGCCATGCACGGATGTCACCGCCTCGCTGCGCAGCGCCGCGAGCGAGAGCAGGCCGTAGCCACAGCCAAAGTCGCCAACCTGACCCGCCAGTGGCGGCAGGACGTCGATCAGCACCGCCGAGCCGATATCGAAGCGATCCCAACTGAAGAGGCCGGGCTGGCTCCAGAGATTGAGTTCGGGGACATGGCGCGGCGCACCGTCGGCGATGGCCTGTTCGACCCCGGGCAGGATGGCCGGGCGCGTCCCGGAGCAGATGCGGTGGTGATGGCGTGGCTGGTCCGTGACCTCGATCCCGAAGCCGGTCAGTTCCTTGCCAATCCGGGTGCCGCCCTTGTCCTTGGCGGCGAGGATCACGAAGTCTGCGCCCGGGCGCAGCGCCCGCAACGCCAGCGCCATTTCGTGCCGTCGCTCGAGCGTGTTGGGCGGTGCGCGCATGACGAGGCTGTCACAGGTTTCCGGTGCCAGCTCCTCGAGCGACACCGCGCCGGGGACCAGCGGCGAAACCTGCACAGCATCGCGCGGCACCGGCACGAGGTCGGGCGGGATGTCGCCGTAGAGGAGGCTTGTGCTCATGATGACCTGATGCTCGAGAACCTTTGATCCCGCGGGAAATGACTGCTTCAGATAGCGCAGCCCAACGCGATTGGCCAGCGTTCGCCCTCGATCAAGCATGTTTGTCATTGGCGCAAATCGGCTTAATGTCGGCCTCGCCATTCGTTTGGGGTTACGCACATGAAAATGACGACCGAAGAAGCCTTCGTGAAGGTGCTGCAGATGCATGGCATCGAGCATGCCTTCGGGATCATCGGGTCGGCGATGATGCCGATCTCGGACCTGTTCCCCAAAGCGGGGATTACGTTCTGGGACTGCGCGCACGAGGGTAATGCGGGGACGATCTGTGACGGGTATACGCGGGCGACCGGCAAGATCGCGATGGCGATTGCGCAGAATGGTCCTGGCATCACCAATTTCGTGACGCCGATCAAGACGGCTTACTGGAACCATACACCCCTGCTGCTGGTCACGCCGCAGGCGGCCAACCGGACGATTGGCCAGGGCGGCTTCCAGGAAGTGGAGCAGATGGCGCTTTTCAGGGACATGGTGTGCTATCAGGAAGAGGTACGGGATCCCTCGCGCATCGCCGAGGTGCTGAACCGCGTCATCCTGAAGGCGCTGCGCCTGTCGGCGCCGGCGCAGATCAACGTGCCGCGCGATTTCTGGACGCAGGTCATCGACATCAGCCTGCCTGCGGTCACGCATATCGAGCGGCCTGCCGGCGGTGCGGATGCGATCGCCGAGGCGGCGCGCCTGCTGTCGGCGGCAAAGTTCCCGGTCATCCTGGCAGGCGGCGGCGTCGTCATCGGCAATGCCATCCCGGCCTGCACGGCTTTGGCCGAGCGTCTGGATGCGCCAGTCTGCAGCGGCTACCAGCATAATGACAGTTTTCCGGGATCGCATCCGCTTGCCGTCGGCCCTCTGGGCTATAACGGGTCGAAGGCGGCGATGGAGCTCATCGCGAAGGCCGATGTCGTGCTGGCGCTGGGGACGCGGCTCAACCCCTTCTCTACCCTGCCCGGCTACGGGATCGATTATTGGCCGCGCGAGGCCAAGATCATCCAGGTCGACATCAATCCCGACCGGATCGGGCTGACCAAGCCGATCACCGTCGGGATCTGCGGCGACGCGAGGCTTGTGGCCGAGCAGATCAATCTCCAGCTCTCGACTTCCGCCGGCAATGCCGGCCGCGATGCGCGGCGGGCGCTGATCCACCAGACCCGCTCGGCGTGGCGGCAGACACTGTCCAGCATGGACCACGAGGACGATGATCCGGGAACGGTCTGGAATGCCGAAGCCCGGCGCCGGGATCCGGACCGGCTGTCGCCCCGCCAGGCGTGGCGGGCCATCCAGTCTGCCCTGCCCCCTGACGCGATCATCTCGACTGACATCGGAAACAATTGCGCGATCGGCAATGCGTATCCGACGTTCGAAAAAGGGCGCAAGTACCTTGCGCCAGGCATGTTCGGGCCGTGCGGTTACGGGTTCCCGGCGATCATCGGGGCCAAGATCGGTTGTCCCGACGTGCCGGTGGTGGGCTTTGCCGGCGACGGCGCCTTTGGCATTTCGATGAGCGAGATGTCGTCGGTGGGCCGCGAGGAGTGGCCGGGCATCACGATGGTCATTTTCCGCAATTACCAGTGGGGCGCGGAGAAGCGGAACTCGATCCTCTGGTACGACAACAACTTTGTCGGCACCGAGCTTGATCCACACCTGAGCTATGCGCGCGTGGCCGAGGGATGCGGCCTCAAGGGCGTCACCGTCCGCTCACAGGATGAGCTGAAGGCAGCCCTGGTGACCGCCTGTGAAGACCAGAAAAAGCGGGTAACGACCTTCATCGAAGTCATCCTGAACCAGGAACTGGGTGAACCCTTCCGCCGCGACGCCATGAAGAAACCGGTTGTCGTGGCTGGGATCAACCGGGGGGACATGCGCCCGCAGCGCGGGGCTGAGTAGGCTCAGGGTTCGATTTCCCAAGCATGTCCAGGGGTATGCGTTGCTTGCGCGCAACGGCCCCCTCGGGTTTCGTGGTGCACCCTTGAAATTGCGCGAGCGCATCCCAAGTCGGTCTGGATGCTTGGGCCGGGCCCCTCTGGCAGGCGTACGCCTGCGATGTCGGACAGGCGTTGTTCAACAACCGCAACGTTCCCAGAGGGCCCCCCATGGAGCAACTCCTCCCCTTCCTGTTTGACGATTTCCTTGGCAAGCCCGTTTGGGCCTGGATGAGCTTTCTGGGCATCGTCGTTGCCCTGATTGTGTTTGACCTCGGCGTGTTTCACCGCAAGGCGCATGTGGTTACCTTCCGGGAAAGCATGATCCAGTCATCGGCCTATGTGCTGATCGCCCTGACCTTCGGGGGATGGGTCTGGTACGCCTACGGAGAGCCGTCCGGCGTCGACTTCCTGACGGCCTATCTGGTCGAGTACACGCTCGCGCTCGACAATATCTTCGTCATCGCCCTCGTCTTCAGCTATTTCGCCATACCGCGGGAGTACCAGCACCGGGTGCTGTTCTGGGGCATCCTGGGGGTGATCGTGCTGCGCGCGATCATGATCTCGCTGGGCGCGGCGCTGGTTACGGAATTCCACGCCATCCTCTACGTCTTCGGCGCGTTCCTGGTCTTCACGGGCGTGAAGATGCTGTTCATGGTGGATCATGAGCCGGACCTCGCGAACAACCGGATGCTCAACCTGCTGAAGCGCAATATTCGCGTGACCAATGATCTGCATGGCGACCGGTTTTTCGTCCGTCTGCCAGCGGGTGCTGCGGGCCAGATCAAGTTGCATGCAACGCCACTGTTCCTGGCGCTGTGCGTGATCGAGTTTGCCGACATCATCTTTGCCGTAGACTCGGTGCCGGCCGTGTTCCTGATCACGACCGACCCGTTCATCGTCTACACGTCGAACATCTTCGCCATCATGGGCCTGCGCGCCCTGTTCTTTGCGCTATCGGCGATGATCCACAGGTTCCATTACCTGAAATACGCGCTGGCGCTGGTCCTGGTGTTCATCGGCTCGAAGATCTTCCTTGCCCAGTTCATCGGAAAGATCCCGGCCGAGGTCTCGCTGGGCGTGACGGCAAGCCTGATCATCGGCGGCATCCTTGTGTCGCTCTATGTGACGTCGCGGGAGAAGCGCCAGCAGGCGCAGAACCCCGCGGCCTAGTTCGGCACAAGTCCAGGCCGCTTCTGCTCAGTGCAGGGCGGCCTGGCTAGCGGTCAGGATGGCGGTATCGACGATCTCGTCAACCGTCGCACCGCGCGACAGGTCGCTGACCGGCCGGGTGAAACCCTGAAGGAATGGGCCCAGCGCCTTCGATCCGCCGAATTGCTGCACGAGCTTGTAGCCAATGTTGGCGGCGTTGAGGTCTGGAAATACGAGGACGTTGGCCTGGCCTGCCACTTCGCTTTGGCCTCTGGTCTTGAGCGCGGCCACACGCGGGCACAGGGCTGCGTCAGCCTGTAATTCGCCCTCGAAATGATAGTCGGGGCACTGGGTGGCTGCGAGGTTTGCCGCGTCGCGGACGCGACGGACGTCAGGATGGCTGGCGCTGCCCTTCGTTGAAAACGAGAGGAAGGCCACGCGCGGCTGTGTTCCTGTCAGGGTGTGCCAGGACCGGGCCGAGGCCACGCCGATCGCAGCCAGTTCCTCCGTCGAGGGGCTTACGTTCACGGCGCAATCCGCGAAGAGATAGGGTGCTGCCATGGCGCTGGCGGGTTGCATGATGAAATAGCTCGAGGGGACCGTAATCCCCTGCCCTAGCCCCAGCGTCAGCATGGCGGCTTCAATGACCCGAGCCGTGGGACATGTCACGCCGGCGACCATGGCATCGGCTTCACCCGATTTCAGGAGCAGGCCCGACAGGTAGAGGGGCTTGCGCGCTACCCGCCTTGCGATCCCCATGGTGGTTTCGGGTCGGCCGCGCGCATAGGCTTCGGCCATTTCCTCTATCTTGGTGGCGCTGGCCAGGCTGAGGACATTCAGGCGGGGCGACGGATAGGCGTCGCAGAGGGCCTGGTGATCGCTGGCGCCGTCGCTGATGAGCGTGACAGACAGGGAGGGATAGGCGTCAAGGATGCGGGCGGTGGCGCGTCGTACGCGCTCGTCATCGCCCTCCGGAAAAACGAGACGCGCCGGCCTCTCGAGGCATCTCTGGCGCGCGCCCTCCATGACACCGCGCGAAGCATCAGCGTCGGGAACTGCGTCCTTGTTTTTGCAATCTTCTGGCGCTTCAGCACCAGGCCGGAGAAGTTCCACGAATAGCCATCACGATTGAAATTTGTATTCAGAGCCTAAGTCTGGGCACTCAACGTGCCAAGCGGCATGGAAATACAAATCCGTGATCTCTACGTTGAGATCGCTCAAGCGCGATCGCAACGCCCGTTTCAATCGATTGTTTGCGCCTTAATCGACAACGTCTTCGGCGACGAGGGCGCGGTTGGTGTAACCTTCCTGGTCGATCTCGTCGAGAAGCTTCATGACGTCGGAGTAGATGACCTTCTGGTCGGCGCGCACGAAGATCTTCCGGGTCGTGTCGCCGTTGGTCTTTTCCTTGATGGCGTCAGGCAACGTGGCCCACGTCGCCTGGATTTCACCCGTCTTGGGGGTACCGACGTTGATCACGCCGGTATCCTGCAAGCTGATGAAGATCGGCTCGAGGGGGTCTTCCTCCAGCGGCGGAACATCCGACGGTGGTGGCAGGTCCATCGGGATGCTGATCGTCGCCAGAGGTGCCGACACCATGAAGATGATCAGCAGAACCAGCATGACGTCGACGAAGGGCGTGACGTTGATCTCGGCGTTGTCCGAGAAACGCTTCTTGCCACCCGCCTTGCTTTCACCAGTACCGATTGCTCCAGACATGGTCCGTCCATTCTCTGTTTGCTATTGCTGCTTTCGCAGTTATTCCAGACGCCAGGTAATCTCGATGGGTGCCTTGATGACGCGACCCGAGGCCTTGTACCGGTAGCGGCTCACGCACTGCTTGCTCGCTTCCTCGAACCAGCCTGGTGGCTGCGCCGCGACGATATCGATGTCCGACACGGACCCATCCGGCTGGATGGTGATGGTGAGGCGGACAAAGCCCTCGCGTTCAGCATCCTCGGCGCGCTTCGGATAGCGACAGGGCGGCTTTGAAACCGGCGTGTCGATCACCTGCTTGTCCGACAGGATGGTCGTCGCGTCGGCCGTCGTTTCCGCAGGAGGCTGCGGCTTCAGCGGCACGGGCGGAACCTTCACGGCTGCCGGCGGCGGCGGAACCGGCCGCGGACGGAAGCGTGGCTTCTCAATCACCACCTCTTCAGGCGGCGGCGGAGGTGGCGGAGGCGGAGGCGGAGGCGGCGTGACCGCAATGATCTCTTCCTCTGGCTCATCCAGCGTGGTCGGGATGATGCCCCACGTCACTGCAATGTAATACAGCAGTGCGAAGTGCAGGACCACCGACACTATAATTGTTATGTAAACCGAGCGCCTGTCCATGGCGGTGCCTTACCCGACCCTTTGACCTTATGAACCCGAGGCATCAATGCGGTCTTCAGCGACCAGGGCGATCTGGTAGAAACCAGTGTCCTGAACCGCATTCATGACTCGCATGACCTCCTTGTACTGCACGGTCTTGTCGGCACGAATGAATATGCGCCGATTGTAATTCTTGCCTGACGCCGACACGAGGCGCTCGGAGAAGTTGGCGAAGGTGACCTGGATGTCACCGATATAGAGCCCGCCATCCTTCTTGAGCGACACGTAGATCGGGTCTTTCACCTTCGCCGGCTTTGACACCGAGCCAGGCAAGTCCACCTGGACGTTGACGCTGGCCAGAGGTGCCGCCACCATGAAGATGATCAGCAGCACCAGCATGACGTCGACGAAAGGCGTGACGTTGATTTCGCTGTTGTCACTGTAGCGTTTGCCGCCGCGACCACCGCCGCCGCCGATGCTTGCTGCCATGATCGTTACTCTTCGCGCGCGATCTTGACCAGGATTTCGCTGGCGAAGTTCTCCATGCGGGTCGAGTAGGCACCAATCCGGCGGGCGAACATGTTGTAGAAGATCACCGCGGGGATAGCTGCGAACAGACCGATGGCTGTGGCGAACAATGCTTCAGCGATACCCGGTGCAACGACCGCCAGGTTGGTCGTCTGCGACTGGGCAATGCCGATGAACGAGTTCATGATGCCCCAGACGGTGCCGAACAGACCAACGAAGGCCGAGATCGAACCGACGGTGGCAAAGATGCCCATGCCTGACGACAACGCATCTCCGGCTTCCGACTGCACGATGCCGAGGCGAGCCTGCACGCGACCCGTGGCGCCCTTCTTGCCGGCGGCGAGTTCGTCTGCCGCCGCGACAAGCATCTTGGCGAGGGGGTTGTCACGGTACGACTTGGCGTTCTTCGCGGCGTCGGCGATGCTGCCGGCGCTGCGGAAGATCTGCAGCACGCGGTTCGACTTGCCGTTCAGGCCCGAGAAGAAGGTCAGCTTCGAGATCAGGATCGACCACGTCACCACCGACCAGAGGATCAGCATGATCATGACCGCCTGCACGACGAGCGTGGCTTCCATGAACATCTTGTAGGGCGTGATTTCCATTTGCGGCTCGGCGGCAGCAGGAGCCGCCTCGGCCGGAGCCGCAGGCGCCGCCGCGTCAGCGGCGGGGGCGACAGGAAGACCATCCGGGCCAATGGCCGGCGGGGCGGCCTCGGCGCCGGGCTCAGCCGCCGGAGCGGCCGGCTGGGCGGGAGCCGCCGCAGGAGCAGCGCCGCCTGCGGGCGGGTTGCCTGCCGGCTGCGCCCAGGCAGCGGTGGTCATCATAGCGACACCAAACATCAGACCGACAGCGGCGGTCGCGCGCGCAAAAGTCATCCCATTACCCTTGTTGACTGTTTCACGTCCCATAACAAAATGCCTTCCCGTCCCAAGCCTTGGGTAAATAACCCAAGGACCAAATTCCCATTTCCGGGGCATTGATAACTTAAACTTGCCAGCAAACGCTTAAACCGGCCGGTTTGGCCGCCCGGAACACGCTGCCTGAAGCGCGAAATCGAGCGACATGGTTGCTGTCTTGTTAAAAGTTCGCTGGCTGCTCGCCCCGCATGCATGCGCACGCGTGCGGCCAACCGCGATGCCCCCGTCTTCCCCATTAAAAAAACATTCATGCGCCTGGTCCCTCCAAGCGCCCCCAAGGGAAAGTTTATCTCAAACAATTCCGTCACACGCAAACGCAAAAACGACACGCTGGGTCTGCGAAACGGCCGCATGGTGAAAGAAAATGCCGATTTTCCGGCTTGAAGCGCACTGACCTGCCGTAGCTGGCGAGGCTCAGATCTCGATGACCATGCCGTCGTGGGCCGGAACCACACAATCTGGAAGGGAATTCATCAGTGTACGGTAATCAAGATCGATGTGCAGGTTGGTCAGGATGGCCTGTTTGGGACGTACACGGCGTATCCATTCGAGGGCCTTGTCCACGTGGGCGTGGGTGGGATGGGGTCGATAGCGCAGCGCATCGACGATCCAGCATTCAACGCCTTCAAGGGCCGCAAAGGCTGCCTCATCGAGGTTAACCACATCGGAGGAATAGGCCACGGGCCCGAAGCGGTAGCCCTGGCTGATCATGCTGCCGTGGTCCTGGTCGAAGGCGCGCACGGCCAGCGCCGCATGGGGTGGGCCAATGACGATGTCGCGGTAAGGCCGCTCGATCGCGTGGGCCTCGAGGATTGCCGGATAGGCCCCGTTGGCGGCGGCCTCGAAGCAATAGGAGAAGCGCTGCTTCAGGATGGCGAGTGCCTCGGCGCCTGCGTACACCGGCACCCGTCGCATCGTGTTCTGCGCAATCATCCGCAGGTCGTCGATGCCATGGGACTGGTCGGCGTGGTCATGCGTGATGAACACGGCGTCGAGCGTCGTGACGCGGGCGTCGAGAAGCTGCTCGCGCATGTCGGGCGAGCAATCGACGAGGACGCGTGTCGGCCCCTGCTCCACCAGGATCGAACAGCGGCGCCGGCGATTGCGCGGCTCGGCCGGGTCGCAGACGCCCCAGTCGCCGCGCCCGTCAGGCCCGCCAATGCGTGGTACCCCGCCTGAGGAACCGCAGCCCAGGATGGTGACCTTCATGCGCGCGCCTTGTCGAACAGGCGGAAGAAATTGGCGGTCGTGCGTTCGGCGAGCGTCTCGAGCGACACCTCCTTGAGTGCTGCCACGGCGATGGCCGTCTGGCGCACGAAGGCGGGTTCGTTGGAGCGACCGCGGTGGGGCACGGGCGCCAGGTAGGGGGCGTCGGTTTCGACGAGCAGCCGCTCGATCGGGACGTCACGGATGATGGCGCGCAGGTCGTCGGCCTTCTTGAAGGTGACAATGCCGCTGATCGAGATGTAGAGGCCGAGTTCCAGCGCGGTCTCGGCCAGGCCCCGGCCCGACGAAAAGCAATGGATCAGGCCCGGAAAAGCGCCGGCTGCGTGTTCTTCCCTCAGGATCTGGCACAGGTCTTCGTCGGCATCGCGGGCATGCACGACCAGCGGCAGGCCGGTTTCGCGCGAAGCGGCGATATGGGCCCGGAAGTTCCGGACCTGGTCCTGCCGCGGGCTGTGCTCATAGAAATAGTCGAGGCCCGCCTCCCCGATGCCGATCACCTTCGGGTGAGACGCCTCGGCGATCAGGCGGGCCGGCTCGTCAATGGGTTCGTCGGCGGCCTCGTGGGGGTGGATGCCTACGGTGCACCAGATATTGGGTGCCGTTTCGGCCACCGCCCGCACCCCTTCAAACCGGTCAAGGCGGGTGGCGATGGTCAGCATGGCCTGCACCCCGGCCTCGGTGGCCCTGGCCAGAACGGCGGGCAGGTCGGAGCGGAGTTCGGGAAAATCGAGGTGGCAGTGGCTATCGACGAGCATGGTGGGGCTAAAAAATCCTTTGGCGGATTTTAGCAGGCTGCGCCGGTGCGCCTAGGGGGAGATCGGTGGAATTCCGGCCCTCTGCAGCACGAAGGTTAATCAGCGATGGTCTCAATTGCCTGCCATCGCGTGGAAGGCATTGAGCACGAATTGCTTCTTGTCCTGATTGAGCGCCGCGGCGCGCTGCGCATTGGCTTGCAGGTCGGCCCAGAGGGTGCTCCATCGGCTGGCCGGGATCGCCTGCCCCATGCGCGTGAAAGCCTGGCGTTCGGCCGGCAGCGCCTCAGCCACGCCCATGAGGCTGCGCAGATGGCGCTGGATCGCCAGCGACAGCAGGGCGGCAAATCCTTCGATGCCCTGATCCGGGAACTGTTTCATGAACTGGTCAGCCAGTGCATGCAGGTTCGCGTGGTTGAGTTGCGGCAGGGTTGCGAGCAGGCCGAGGATCTGCTGGTAGGCGCTGAGAACGCCCGACATCACCATCGCTGTCGCCTGGCCGGGGGCCCCTTCCGCGAGGGAGGCGGCCATCTCGAGTTGCTCGGCGCCGGCGTCGGGCGCGAGGTGGCGCATGGCAAGCTGCATGTCCTCGCGCGGCAGGGGGCGCAGTTGCAGGGCACGGCAGCGCGAGCGGATCGTCGGCAGCAACTGCCCCGGCGCGTGCGCGATGAGCAGCATTATCGCGGCCTTCGGCGGCTCTTCCAGGATCTTCAGGAGAGCGTTCTGGGCCTGCAGGTTCATGTCGTCCATGCAGTCGATGACGGCAACCTGGACCTCGCCATACGAGGGGTGCTTGGCGAAGAATGCCTTGAGTTTGCGAACCTCGTCGACGGGCAGTTCCGACTTGAAGCGCTTCTTTTCCTGATCCCACGGGCGGCGCACGACGTTCACGTCGGGATGTGCAAGCGCCGCGACAAGACGGAAGGCGTTGTGGTCGGCCGGGACGGAAAGGTCATCGGGAAGGTTGGCCCTGCCGTACGCCATCAGCGCGCGCGCAAAGCGCCAGGCCAGGGTTGCCTTGCCGACACCCTTCGGACCGCTGACCAGCCATGCGTGATGCAACGCCCCACTGCGGGCGGCGGCAACCATCTGCTGAACCGCGGCCTGGTGACCGAACAGGTGCTGCTGCAGGCGGGGATGGGGCATCTCCCCTGCCCGGTCGCTTTCGGGCAGGTCGACATCGACCGCCTTGGGGGCGCGCGGAGCCATCAGACGGCCTTCAGGCGTTCATCAACGAGACGCATGATGTCGGCGGCAACCGCATCGACGGGTCGGTTGGCGTCGAGCACCCTGCAGCGAACCGGGTCGCGCCGGGCGATGTCGAGAAAGCCCGCGCGCAGGCGCTCGTGGAAGGCAAGGCCCTTGCTCTCGAACCTGGCCTCGGCGCCCGGGCGCGCCTGGGCCCTGTCGAGGCCGCTGGCCGCGTCGAGATCGAGGATGATCGTCAGGTCGGGCTTCACGCCGCCAAGCACAAGCGCGTGGAGTTGCTCGATGCGATCGCGCTCCATGCCGCCGGCATAGGCCTGGTAGGCCATGGTGGAATCGGCAAAGCGATCGCACAGCACAAGCTTGCCATCATCGAGCGCGGGCCGGATCACCTTGTGCCAGTGATCGACCCGCGCGGCATAGAACAGCAGGGTTTCGGACAGGGGCGACCAGCGGTCGGCGCCGCCTGTCACCAGCAGGTTGCGGATCTGCTCGGCGCCGGGCGAGCCGCCCGGCTCGCGGGTCACGATGTGAGGGACATTGCGGTGCGCGAGCGCTTGCGACAGCAGGCGGACCTGGGTCGACTTTCCGGTGCCCTCGCCGCCCTCGAAGCTTATGAAGGGGGCGCGCGTCATTGCGCGGCGGGCGCCTCGGCTGCGGCGGGACCCATGTCGCGCTGGACGGCAGCTGGTGCGGCCGTTCCGGAGACCAGGCCCTGCACGCCGAGCTTCATCTGCGTGAACAAGCCGCCTTCCTCCACGTCGCTTCCGGCAGCGACCGGCACCTGCATGTCGGGCAGGCCGGGAATGCTGACGGCAATCCGGCCCACGACCTGGCCCTTGCGGACGGGCGCGAGGAGCGGCGCGTCATAGGTGAGCGTTGCCTTCATGGCGTCGCGCTGGTGGCGGCGCATCAGCACCCGCAGCGGGGACGCCGTGACCAGCGGCACGGTTTCCTCGGCGCCGCCCCAGACAGCGGCCTTCTCGACGACTGCATTGGCGGCAAACAGGTCATAGGGCTTGAATTCGCGGAAGCCGATGTCGAGCAGGCGCTTGGTTTCGTTGGCGCGCTCGGTCTCGTTGGCCAGCCCGTTGACGACAACGATAAGCCGGCGGCCATCACGCGAGGCCGACGAGACGAGGCCATAGCCCGAGGCCTCGGTGTGTCCCGTCTTCAGGCCATCGGCGCCGGGATAGGTCCCCAGCAACAGATTGCGATTGGCCTGCCGGATGCCATTCCAGGTGAACTCGCGCTCGGAGAACAGGTGGTAGTATTCCGGGTAGTCGCGGATGAGGTGGCTGGCGAGGATTGCGAGGTCGTGGGCGGTCACCCGCATTTCGGGATGCGGCAAGCCGCTGGCGTTGCGAAACACCGAGTTCTTGAGGCCGAGGCGGCGGGCTTCGGCGTTCATGAGGTCGGAGAAAGCTTCCTCGCTGCCGGAGAAATGCTCGGCGACGACCGTGCAGGCATCGTTGCCGGACTGGATGATGATGCCGCGCAGCAGATCCTCGACCCTGATCTGGGAGCCGATGCTCACGAACATCTTGGATGATGCGTTCTTTCCGGCGACGGACAGTCTCCAGGCGCGCTCGGACACCGTGAACGTGTCATCCAGCTTCAGTTCGCCGTGCTTCAGTTTCTGGAACATCACGGCGGCCGTCATCAGCTTGGCCATCGAGGCCGGCGCCATGGGCTGGTCCCCGGCCTTGGCGAACATGAGTGTGCCGGTTTCGTGGTCCATGATCACGGCGTAGGGCGCGATCGACTGCAGGGCCAGCGGGTCCTCGACCGCATCGGCGCTGGCGCGGACCGACAGGGCGAGGGACAGGAGGACGAGGCTGACAAGGCTGGCCAGGCTGGCGACAATCGATTTCATCTGCATCGTGGGGTCACTCGACAATGATTTGAGCTCCGTTCTGGCCTGCGTTGATCACGCGGTCCAGCATTGCGTCGGCTTCTTCCACCGCGTTGAAGGGGCCGAAGCGGACCCTGAACATCGGCTTGCCGTTGAGAAGCGCCTGCGATGTCTGGGCGCTGCCGAGACCTGCAAGGCTGCGGGCGAGGCGGTCGGCGTTCGACCGGATGGTGAACGATCCCACCTGGATCCAGAGCCGCGTTGAGGCGGGGACGGCCTGGCGCGTGACGGTGCCGTCGGGTTCGCCCCAGGCGGCGTCGGCGGGTGCTGGGGCCATGACGGGTGTGACCGGCGCCGGGGCTGTGATCGGGGCCGTGGCGGCGGCCCCGGGCGGCGGCAGCAGTTCGGTTGCGGCGACAGAGGTGACGGGGGCGGCAACGGCCGAGGGGGCGCCATGCTCGATGTCGGCCGATTGGGCGGGGTCTGCGACCTTGCCCCTGCCCTCGTATTGAACGCGCACGCGCGCCGTGCCGTTGCGCTGGAAGCCCAGCAGGTCTGCTGCGCGCTTCGACAGGTCGATGATGCGGCCGCGGGCATAGGGGCCGCGGTCATTGACGCGCAGGCGGATCGAGCGGCCGTTCTCGAGGTTGGTGACGCGGACAATGGTCGGCAACGGCAGGGTGCGGTGCGCGGCCGTCAGGGCCTGCATGTTGTACATTTCGCCGTTGGCGGTCTGCTTGCCGTGGAAGTCCTCGCCGTACCAGGAAGCGACGCCGGTCTCGTCGTAGAACGGATCTTCCTTGGGATAGTACCAGACACCCCCGATGTTGTAGGGGTTCCCGACCTTGTAGGTGCCAGGGGCCTGCTGGGCCACGCGCGGGGCGCAGCTGGCCACGGCCAGAAGAAGCCCAATCCCGATGGTTGCAGTCTGCCAGCGTTTCAAGTCGGTCTCCCTGTCGATGCGGCGCAGCGGCCGGACTATGTCATTGACGCTGCGGGAAGGGCAATCGACCGCTGGTCACTGGCTGTTGCAACCTGCGATGATGGCGAGGAAATCCGAGGCCTTGAGGCTGGCCCCGCCGACCAGGACGCCATCGACGCCCGGGGCCTGCAGGATCTCGGCCGCGTTGCCGGGCTTCACCGAACCGCCATAGAGGATCCGCAAATTGGTCAAGCCGAAGCGCTGCTGCACGGTGGCGCCGATGAAGGCGTGCGTGTCGACAATGTCGCGGATTTGCGCGGTCTTGCCGGTCCCGATGGCCCAGATCGGCTCGTAGGCGATCGTGATGGGAAAACCGCCGAGTTCGTCCGGCAGGCTGCCTGCCAGCTGCTCGGCGAGCACGTTGCGGGTCAGGCCGCGTTCGTAGGCGGCCTCGTTTTCGCCGATGCAGATGATCGGGAAGAGACCGGCGCGCAGGGCGGCGCGGACCTGGCTTGCGACCTGGGCGCTGCTTTCGCCGTGATCGGTGCGACGCTCGGAGTGGCCGACGATCACGTGGCTGGCGCCTGCGTCCCGCAACATCTCGGCGCTGATGTCCCCGGTATGGGCGCCGGAGGCCTGCGGGTGGCAATACTGCCCTCCCAGCATGACACGGGTGCTGGAAAGCTGGGCGGCGAAGGGGACCAGCAGGGTCGCCGGCGGGCAGACGAGGACCTCGGCCGGGCTGGGCGCCGCGCGCAGGCCCTCGACCACATCGGTCAGGACGACCCGGGAG
This sequence comes from Alphaproteobacteria bacterium, assembly GCA_040381215.1. Taxonomy (GTDB): domain Bacteria; phylum Pseudomonadota; class Alphaproteobacteria; order Micropepsales; family Micropepsaceae; genus SZUA-430. Next base: position 22,186 of record JBEIHO010000003.1, read on the forward strand.
GCCTGAAGGCCGTTCATTTTCCAGTTACCGGCTATGAGCTTCATTTGGACCTCCCCTGCCCTAGTTTCCCCGGGAGATACCCGCAAATTGCCGCTTCATAAAGCCCCCGGCCGTTCGGCTTGCAGGGGATGTTGGGGGTCACTATTATCGCTGCGCGTGCGGATCACTCAAATCACACGTGCGGCCCGTCGGTCCCGTCGCCCCCAGATGGCGGCTTTTTCTGCGCGGAACCCGTCTGGCATCCATTTTCGCAATCAGGTCCGGTTACCTTATCCATCATGCTTGAAAAAATCAGAGACGCCTCGAAGGGCTGGTTCGCTGCCATTCTCATTCTCGCGCTGGTCGGCAGCGTCGGGGTGTGGGGCGTTTCGGACATGATGAACCTGACCGAGCAGCCGAAGATCGCGACTGTCGGCGACCTCGACGTGACACCCGATGCCTTCCAGCGCGAGTTCCAACGCTTTGTCTCGCAGATGAGCCGGGCAACGGGCACCGAGATGACGTCCGACCAGGCCAAGGCCGAAGGCCTCGACCGGGTCGCGCTTGATCGGTTCATCAACCGCCTGGCAGTGCTTGATGTTGCTTCGGACCTGGACCTGCGGGTCTCGCCGCCGCAGATCGTCGAGGCGCTCAAATCCGTGCGCGGTCTGGTCGATAGCCAGGGCAAGCTTGTGCCGGGCGCGATCGCTCAGCTTGCGCAGAACAACAACATGACGGAAGCGGATTTCATCGCTCTGGTCACATCGGACCTGATCCGCCAGCAATTGCTGCGCAGTGTTGCGGGTGGCGTGGGCATGCCCATGGGCCTGCAGCGGGCATTGAACATGTACCGGCTGGAGCGTCGGGTTGCGGAATACCTGATCGTCGATCCGGCGCGGGTCGGCAACATCGGCGCGCCGGATGACAAGACGTTGCGCAAGTTCTTCGATGACAATGCGCTGGCGCGTTACTCGGTGCCGGAAAACAGGAACGTTGTCTTTGTTGCGGTCCGCCCCGACGACATCGCCAAGACCATCACGGTATCGGATGCCGAGATCGCCAAGCTCTATGAGACAAACCGCAAGCGCTATGAGGTCGCCGAGCGGCGCGTGTTCGACCAGATCCGCTTCAAGTCCGAGGCCGAGGCCGTGAAAGCGCGCGGCCGCCTGGACGCCGGCGAGGCTTTCGATGCCGTCGCCAAGGCGCAGGGCGTGAAGGCAGAAGACCTGTCGATCGGCGAGATCGAGAAGGGCGACAAGAGCGTACCGGACGCCGCGTTTGATGCGCCTCAGGGCCAGGCGACGCCGCCCTTGAAGAACTCGTTTGGGGTGTGGGTCATCCTGCGCGCCACGGCCATTACGCCGGGAACGACCAAGTCGCTGGCAGAGGCGACGGAGGAAATCCGCAAGTTCGTCGTCGATGGCAAGGTCAAGGACGCGATCTTCGATACCGGAAACCAGCTCGAGGACGCCGTCGGCGAAGGCTCCACGCTGGAAGAGGCTGCGACGACGGCCAAGCTCAAGCTTGAAACGGCCATTGTCACCAAGGCCGGCACCGACGTGGCCGGCGCGCCGGTGGCGGGCCTGCCGGGGGGTGAGTTCCTCAAGCAGGTCTTCGACGCCGAGCAGGGTGCGGATCCAGAACTTCTGCAGACCCCGGAGGGCGTCTATTACATGTACCGGGTGGACAAGGTCACGCCGATCGCGCGCAAGGACTTCGAGAGCGTCAAGGCTGACGTCCTGCGTGATTGGAGCGATGCTGAATTGTCGTCGAAGCTGGAAGTGCTGGCGGCGGGCATCCTGAAGCGGGCGCGCGGCGGCGAGGCGCTGGGCGCCATCGCCAGTTCGCAAGGGCTCAGCCTTGTGACATCCGAGCCGTTCGGACGCTTCGGCACGACCGCCACCTTCGCCGAAGCCACGGTGACCAAGGCCTCGGACACGAGGAAGGGCGAATTCTTCTCCGGGCCCGTTGCTTCCGGCAAGGGCCGGGTGGTCGGTCGCATCACGGAGATCCAGTTCGCCGACGAGACGGCGGACTCGCCCCTCAGGTCAGCCTACGAGCAACGCCTCGTGCAGACCTATGTCAGCGACTTCGTCGAGCAGTTCGAGAATGGCGCGCGGAACAAGGTCGGGGCTTCGGTCGACGAAACCAGGTTCCAGGCCTTCCACAACAACGAATGATGCACTGCGTTCCGATCTTCGACGACTTCAAGACCGGCTATGCGGCAGGCCGTCCGCAGATCGTTCACCGGACACTTGTCGCTGACCTCGACACACCTGTTTCGGCGTGGCTGAAGCTGGGCGCCAATGATCCCTATTCCTTCCTGCTGGAGAGCGTGCAGGGAGGAGAGGTGCGCGGGCGCTATTCCATCATCGGCCTGAAGCCAGACCTGGTCTGGCGCTGCCGGGGCGGCGCGGCTGAGTTGCGCAGTGTCGAAGGCGCCGGGTTTGTCCCGGAGACGGAGGCACCCCTCGCCTCTCTTCGGTCGTTGCTGGCGCGGGTACGGGTGGACATTCCGCACGGGCTGCCGCCGATGACGTCGGGACTGTTCGGGTACATGGGCCATGACATGGTGCGGCTCATGGAGGAACTGCCAGAGCCCAATCCCGATCCGCTTGGCGTGCCGGACGCGCAACTCGTGCGCCCGACAGTGGTTGCCATCTTCGATTCCGTGCGGGCCAACATAGTCATCGCGACACCCTGCTTTCCTCAAGCCGGCGTCGACGCGGCCAGCGCCTACGAGCGCGCGGGCGAGCGGCTGTCGGCGGTGGCTGTCGATTTTTCGCGCAGCGCTTCCCTGCCTGAGGCGCCCGACGCCGGTGAAGGCGACTTCGGTCCCCCGCAGTCGAATACGACCCACGCGGATTATCTGGCGCTTGTCGAGCGTGCCAAGGAATACATCCGCGCCGGCGACATCTTCCAGGTCGTGCCGAGCCAGCGTTTTCGGCGGCGTTTCGGGCGTCACCCGTTCCAGCTCTACCGCGCGCTGCGCCGGCTCAATCCGTCGCCTTACCTCTATTTCCTGAATTATCCGGGTTTCTCTGTCGTTGGTTCGAGCCCGGAGATCCTGGTGCGCGTGCGTGACGGGGCCGTGACCATCCGGCCGATCGCCGGCACGATCCGTCGCGGCGAGACACCCGAAGAGGATCGCAAGCTGGCTGACACGCTGCTTGCCGACCCCAAGGAGCGGGCCGAGCACCTCATGCTGCTCGACCTCGGGCGCAACGATGTCGGGCGCGTTTCGGTGACAGGGACCGTGCAGGTCACGGAGCAGTTCGTGATCGAGAAGTACAGCCACGTCCAGCACATCGTCTCGAATGTGCAGGGACGCCTGCGCGCCGACAAGGATGTGCTTGATGCGCTGGTGGCCGGGTTCCCGAACGGAACCACGAGCGGGGCGCCCAAGATACGCGCGCTGGAGATCATCGACGAGCTCGAGCGCGAAAAGCGCGGCATCTACGGTGGCGCCGTCGGTTATTTCTCGGCGGCCGGCAACATGGATATGTGTATCGCGCTGCGTACCGCGATTGTGAAAGACGGGATGATGTATGTGCAGGCTGGTGGCGGTGTCGTTGCAGACAGCGATCCGCAGGCCGAGTACATGGAGACTGTCTTCAAGTCCAAGGCGCTGTTTGCCGCCGCGGACGAGGCCAATCGGCTCGCTGACGGTCTCCAGAACCGATAGGCCGTTTGATGGCGTCATGAAAAAGGGGCCGGCTTCGCCTGAAGCCGGCCCCGTTTTTGTGGTCGCGCGCTGGCGTCAGGCGACCTGGTAGCCGAGGACGGCCTTGACCTCGAGGAACTCCTTGAAGCCGTGCTCGCCCCATTCGCGTCCGGTGCCCGACTGCTTGTAGCCGCCGAAGGGTGCGCCGAAATCGGCACCGGCTCCGTTCAGGTGAACGTTGCCCGTGCGAAGACGTGCGGCCACCTTGCGGGCGTGCTCGACGGTGCCTGACTGCACATACCCCGACAATCCGTACGGCGTGTCGTTGGCGAGGCGGATGGCCTCTTCCTCGGTGTCGTAGGGCAGGATCGACAGGACGGGTCCGAAGATTTCCTCGCGGGCGATCGTCATGTCATTGGTCACGTTCGCAAAGACCGTGGGGCGTACATAGTAGCCGCGGTTGAGGCCCTCGGGGCGTCCGAGGCCGCCTGTCACCAGCGTCGCGCCTTCGTCGATGCCCTTCTTGATGAGGGCCTGGATCTTGTTGAACTGCGTCTCCGAGACGACCGGACCCATCGTCGTGCCTTCGCCGAAGGGATCACCGACCTTGACGCTTTCGGCTGTTGCCTTGGCGATGGCGATGGCGTCGTTCTGTTTGCCGCGGGGCACGAACATGCGCGTCGGCGCGTTGCAGGACTGGCCCGAATTCGTGAAGCAGTGGATCACGCCGCCGGCAACGGCCTTCTTCAGGTCTGCGTCATCGAGGACGATGTTTGCAGACTTGCCGCCGAGTTCCTGCGCAACGCGCTTGACGGTGTCGGCTGCAGCCTTGGCCACCGCCACGCCTGCGCGGGTCGAGCCGGTGAAGGACATCATGTCGATCGCCGGGTGCGCGGACATGGCCTCGCCCACCGACGGGCCGTCACCGTTCACGAGATTGAATACACCCGCGGGGACGCCGGCCTCATGCAGCACATCGGCCACAAGCATCGCGTTCAGCGGTGCGACTTCGGAGGGCTTGAGGACCATCGTGCATCCCGCAGCGAGGGCCGGGGCGACCTTGCACATGATCTGGTTTACCGGCCAGTTCCAGGGCGTGATCATGCCAACGACGCCAACGGGCTCGTAGATGATGCCTGTCGTGCCCTTGACGTGCTCGAACTCGAAGTCCTTGAGGATCTTCATGGTCTGCATGATGTGGGCGACGCCGGTTGCGGCCTGTGCCGCCTTCGAGAGGCCGAGCGGAGCACCCATCTCGAGGGAAATCGTCTCGACGAATTCCGCGTAGCGCCGCTGGTAGACTTCGAGGATCTTCTGCAGCAGCGCGAGGCGTTCCTCACGGGTTGTCAGCGAGAACGTGTCGAAGGCACGCCGGGCTGCGGCCACGGCCTTGTCGACGTCGGCCTTGGAGCCCATGCTGATGAGCCCGACCGGCTCTTCGTTGGCGGGGTTGATCACTTCCAGCGTCTTCGGCGTGACCGGATCGACCCACTTGCCGTCGATGTAGAACTGAAGACGTTGTTTCATGGCATGTCCCTTGTCGCGGTTGAAAATATCGGTGGCGGGCTTGTCCCGAGGGGCGGGCCGCCGGATGGGCGGCAATATAACCGCCGCATGGCCCCGGTTCACCATCGAAATACGCATCCCAAAGCCCTTTTGGGGGAAGGATCTGGTCCCGGTTAAGAAGAAATGCACGCCAAGCGCAGGTTCGCGCAGGAATCGCATACCATCGCCGGGGGGAAGCGATTATTCTGGCCATCATTGAACCGCCATGCGAACGACGACATGATCCTGCTCATCGACAACTACGATAGTTTCACCTGGAACCTGGTGCATTACCTCGGGCAATTGGGGGCAGAGGTTGTCGTTGTTCGCAATGACGAACTGACGGTTGAAGAGGTGGACAAGCGGGGTCCCAAGGCGGTGGTCTTGTCACCGGGTCCCTGCGACCCCGACAAGGCGGGGATCTGCCTTGACCTGGTTCGCCGGCTCGGGTCGCGCCTGCCCATTCTGGGCGTCTGTCTTGGTCACCAGACCATCGGTCAGGTCTATGGGGGGCGCGTCGTGCGTGCAGCGGCGCCGATGCACGGGAAGGTCAGCGTGATCCACCACTTCGGCACCAGCGTCTTCAAGGGGTTGCCGGAGCGTTTCGAGGCCACGCGATATCACTCGCTGGTCGTGGAGCGCGCGAGCCTGCCTGCTGACCTGCTGATAACGGCAGAAACCGATGACGGGACCATCATGGGGCTTTGCCACCGCATGTTCCCGGTGCACGGCGTGCAATTCCATCCCGAGAGCATCGCAACGCAGAACGGGCATGCCCTGCTGCGCAATTTCCTCGATATCGCGCACGCCGCATGAGCAGCGAGACGTTCAAGCCCCTGCTGGCCCGTGTTGCCTCCGGCGCGTTGTTGACCGACAGCGAGGCCTCGCGCGCATTCGAGATCATCTTGCGCGGAGAGGCAAGCGAGGCGCAGATCGCATCGTTTGTCTCTTTCCTTCACATGCGCGGAGAGACGCCCGGCGAGATAGCTGCGGCGGCGCAGGTGCTGCGCGACAACATGGTCCGGGTGAAAGCGCCGCCCCATGCCATCGACATGGTCGGCACGGGCGGCGATGGCGCTGGCACGCTCAACATCTCGACCGCAGCTGCCATCGTGGTCGCGGCCTGCGGTGTCAAGGTCGCGAAACATGGCAACCGGGCGCTGTCGTCGCGCAGTGGTGCTGCTGACGTGCTGGCGGCGCTGGGCGTGCGCCTGACGTTGCCGGCTGCGCAGATCAGCCGCTGCATCGAGCAGGCCGGCATCGGCTTCATGTTCGCGCCCGACCATCATGCGGCGCTGGCGCATGTCGGTGCCGTTCGCAAGCAGCTGGGTTTCAGGACCGTGTTCAACCTGCTCGGGCCCTTGTGCAATCCAGCGGGCGTGGACAGGCAGCTGGCCGGGGTCTTCGCGGCGCGGTGGCTGGAACCCTATGCGGAAGTGTTGCGTCTGCTTGGATCGAAGCGGGCCTGGGTGGTGCACGGCGAGGATGGGCTCGACGAATTGTCGATCTCGGGGCCAACGCAGGTCGCGGAATTGCGCGACGGCGCCATCAGGCGCTTCGTGGTCACGCCCGAAGAGGCAGGCCTGCCGCGCCACGCGATGGCCGAGATCATCGGCGGGGATGCGGCCGCCAATGCAGCCGCGCTTCGTCGGCTGCTGGACGGCCAGACCGGTGCCTATCACGACATCGTGTGCCTCAACGCAGCTGCCGGGCTGGTGGTGGCGGATGCGGTGCCTGACCTTGCGACCGGTGTGGCCCGTGCCCGCGAGGCCATCGGCTGCGGTGCGGCGCGACAGGTTCTGGACGCTCTCATCAGGACCAGCCTGCCCGATAATGTGCTGAGTTCGATCGCCGCCTACAAGGTGGAGGAGATCCGTGCCGCGCGCGCGCGCGTGGATGATCGCGCGATCGCTGCGCGCGCACGCAGCGCGCCTCCCGTTCGTCCCTTCCGGTTGGCGCTTGAGCGTGCCATCGCCGATGGTCGACCCGCGCTCATCGCGGAAATCAAGAAGGCAAGCCCCTCGAAGGGTTTGATCCGGCCTGATTTCGATCCCCCTGCGCTGGCGCAAGCCTATGAGCGGGGCGGTGCGTCGTGCCTGTCGGTGCTGACCGATGGCCCGTCGTTCCAGGGAAGCGATGCCTATCTTGTGGCGGCGCGGGCGGCGACCGGCCTGCCGGTGCTGCGCAAGGACTTCCTGTTCGATCCCTATCAGGTGGTGGAAGCGCGGGCGCTGGGTGCGGATTGCATTCTCATCATCATGGCAGCGGTGACCGATGACCAGGCGCGGTCCCTCCAGGAAGCAGCCAGGGATTGGGGCATGGATGCCTTGTTCGAGGTACACGACGAGGACGAGATGGCGCGAGCGCTCGCGCTGCGGCCTTCGCTTGTCGGGATCAATAACCGCGACCTGATGAAATTCCGCACCGACCTTGGCGCGACGGAGCGGCTGGCCCCCTTGGTGCCGCCTGGTCTTCTGGTGGTGTCCGAAAGCGGTATCAATACACACGCAGACCTCGAGCGGCTCGGGAAATCAGGCGTGCGTTCGTTCCTGGTCGGAGAAAGCCTCATGCGCGAAGCCGATGTCGAGGCGGCGACGCGGCGGCTGCTGCGAGGTGCTGCATGAGCAAGCTGACGCACCTCAACGACAAGGGGCAGGCGCACATGGTGGACGTCTCGGGGAAGGCGCCGACCGAGCGTTCGGCGATGGCCGAAGCGATCGTGCGCATGCAGCCGGATACGCTGGCGATGATCCTTGAAGGCGAGGTGCCGAAGGGTGATGTCCTGGCCGTGGCGCGTGTCGCGGGGATCATGGCGGCGAAGAAGACGTCCGAATTGATACCCCTCTGCCACCCGTTGCCCATTTCCGGGGTCACGGTGCTGTGCGAGCCCGACGAGGCGGAATGCATCGTGCGTGTGCTCGCGACGGTCCGCGTGACCGGGAACACGGGCGTCGAGATGGAGGCGTTGACGGCGGCTGCGGTGGCGGCGCTCACGATCTATGACATGCTGAAGGCCGTCGAGCGCGGGATCTCGATTGAAGCTGTACGCCTCATGTCGAAGGAAGGCGGCAAATCCGGCACCTATCGGGCCGAGGACGCAGCAAGCGGGCCCAAGCCCCATGCGGCATTGCGGCGAGCCAGCGCCGTGCAGATCAAGGCGCGGCGCGCTCGGCCATCGGCCACCGTGAAGGAAGTCACCACCGAGGCGCCACCGCGCAAGGCCGTTGCCGATATCTCAGGCAAGCGCGATGCCGTTCGTCGTTTCATGCAGGCGCGCGGGTTGACCGCACATGCGTGGGCGCGCGACGCCGGCTTGTCGGTGGGGGTGCTTTATTCCTTCCTGCACGGGCGATCGCACGCCTTGTCGCGGGCCGAGGAGCAGAAGCTTGCGTTGGCGGCGGGTGTCGACCCGGAAGACCTTTACAGGGGCTGATCCATGATCCCTGTCCGTGAGGCGCAGGAGCGCGTGCTGGCCAGCCTTTCTCCGGTGGAAGTGCAGGATGTCCTGCTCGGCGATTGCTGTGGCCGCGTTCTGGGCAGGCCCGTGGCGGCACGCGTGACGCACCCGCCCGCGGATGTCAGTGCGATGGACGGGTACGCCGTGCGCGCCTCCGGCCTGCGTCAGTTTCGGGTGGCGGGCGAGTCCGCCGCTGGCAGAGGGTTCAGTGCGCCTTGCGGGCCGGGAGAGGCCGTGCGCATCTTCACGGGAGCGCCTGTGCCGGCCGGTGCGGACAGCATCGTCATCCAGGAAAACGCCCTGCGTGACGGTGACATGATGCGTCTGAAGGATGACTGCCTCGTGGTGCCGGGCAAGCATATTCGCCGCGCGGGCCATGATTTCGCGCAGGATGACATCCTGCTGGCCGCCGGCAAGCGCCTGACACCACGCGATGTGGCGCTGGCCGCGGCGATGAACCATGCCTCCCTGCCCTGCGCCCGCAGACCGCGGATTGCCATCCTGGCAACGGGCGACGAGCTGGTGGAGCCGGGAGCGATGCCGGCGCGGGACCAGATCATCAGCTCGTCTCCGGCGGGGCTTGCTGCCGAGATCGGGTTGTGGGGGGGCGAGGCCTGCCTGCTTGGCATCGCCGCCGACCGCCGCGCGGACATCCGGGCGCGCCTGGCGGACGCAGAGGCGTTCGATCTTGTCATCACGATCGGCGGTGCCTCGGTGGGTGAGCATGATCTGGTTCAGTCCGCGCTGGCGCCTGACCTCAAGGTTGATTTCTGGAAAATCGCCATGCGGCCCGGCAAGCCGTTGATCAGCGGGACCTATCGGGGTGTCCCTTTCCTGGGGTTGCCGGGCAATCCGGTCTCGGCCTTCGTCTGCGCCCTCTTGTTCGTCAAGCCTGTCATCTATCGTCTCGTCGGAAACGTGCAGGAACCGCTGGCGTTGTTCGAGGGCGCGCTTGGGGTCGATGTCGGCGCGAACGACATGCGCCAGGATTATTGCCGGGCACGGCTCGAGCCATCCGTCGATGGTCGCTGGCTTGTGACGCCCCTGCCGGTGCAGGACTCAGGCATGCTGCGGTACCTGGCGTCCGCCCAGGCCCTGATCGTGCGCCCGCCTCACGATCCGGCGCGGAAGGCCGGCGAGCCGGTTCAGTTCCTTCCGCTGGATGGCTGATTTTCGGCAGAAAACCGCGACAAAGTAAAAATTCGTCGGGTGGGCCAAAATGTTCATTGACAATTTACGGAACGTGACTAGAACAAACTCAGTCTGTTCTAAAATTGTTCATGTTTTGAGGTAAATGTCCATGCTCACCCGGAAACAGTATGAGCTGCTGATGTTCATTCACGACAAGCTTCGTGAAACTGGCGTCGCGCCGTCGTTCGATGAGATGAAAGAGGCGCTGGACCTCCGCTCCAAGTCGGGGATCCACCGGCTGATCACGGCGCTCGAGGAGCGCGGCTTCCTGCGCAGGCTTGCCCATCGCGCGCGCGCACTCGAGATCATCAAGCTGCCGGAGAATTCAAACGCACCGACGCAGCGGTCGAAGACCGTCGTCGCCAAGCGCCCGCAACTGGGACTGGTCGAGGCTGGTGGCAATATCCGGTCGACCGCAAGCCGCGGCAGCGGTGGCCTGCGCCCGATTGTCGAGGTTCCTGTCATGGGGCGCATCGCGGCCGGTACGCCGATCGAAGCGCTGCAGAATGTGACCGACAGCCTGCCGGTTGCGCAGTCGCTCATCGCGTCGGGCGAGCATTACGCGCTGGAAGTCAGCGGCGAGTCGATGATCAATGCCGGCATCCTCAATGGGGACACGGTGGTGATCCAGCGGACCGAGGATGCGCATTCGGGTGATATCGTTGTTGCCCTTGTCGACAACCACGAAGCCACGCTGAAGCGCCTGCGCAAGCGCGGCTCGCAGATTGCCCTCGAGGCCGCAAACCCGGCCTTCGAGACGCGGATCTTCAATTCGGATCGCGTCAAGGTTCAGGGGCGGCTGGTGGGACTGTTCCGCCGGTACTAGGATCTGGCAGGCGGGTTACGGCCCGCCTGGTACCCAGGGGCGGTTGCCGCGCTCTTTCGAGACAGTAGACAGCTGCAGCGCGGCGCCCCGTCTGTAGATGGCTGTAGCGCCTGACGTTTCCAGTGCTTGCTGGTCAAGCACGAGCGTTCCCTCCGAGCAGCGTTCGTCCGCGTGCCCCTGCACGATGACGATGCGCGCGAAGCGGCAGGCTTCTCGGATGGCATCGGCTGAGGCGAGGGCAACAACGGGCCCCGCCCTGCCCGCGCGGACCAGGCAGACACCTGACGCGCACGCGAATTGTGAATTGCGAGACGAGATTGCCACCGACAGGTCGCGCATGTCGCCGTCGGCTCGCAGCCACATTTCGGCATCGAAGCGCCCCTTGCGCGCCGACGCGAAGGTCAAGACACCACTCTCCGAACGGACGGCAACGTTTCCCGCATTGGCTGACACAAGGATATCCGGTCGCTCGGCGAGGATGGCGGCGAGGAGGCCGCCAAGGATCGGCAGGAGGCCGAGGAAACGCCAGGAGGCACGACACGCTGCAAGCCACGTCATGCCCAGCGCGATCGCCATCAGCGCCTCGATGGGAAAAGCGGCGACGCCGACGGCCGCCAGCGGCCATGATGCCACCCAATGCGCGACGTCCAGCATGGCAACAAGCCCTTGGTCCATCGCCCATAAAGGCAGGGCCTCGAGGCCAAATGGCATCAGGACAAGGGCCATGACACCTGCCGGCATGATGACGAGACTGACCAGCGGCATGACGAGGACATTCGCTGCCATGCCAAACAAGGACAGGCGATTGAAATGGAAGACGGCGAAGGGGGCTGTTGCGAGACCGGCAACAAGGCTTGTCGCGGCCGTGCCCATGACGGCACCACTGGCGCGGCGCAGCCACGTGTCCTCACGCCAATGTTCGAGGCGGGCGCGGCTCCACCATTCATAGGCCGCGACCAGCATCATCACGGCGCAGAACGACATCTGGAAGCTTGGATCCACCCAGGCCTCGGGCGTCACCAGCAGGATGGCGGTGGCTGCCATCGCGACTGTGCGCAGGCTGATGGCATTGCGGTCTACCAGGACTGCCAGAAACGAGACGGCCACCGTCACGAACGCGCGCTGCGTCGGGATGGAGGCCCCGCTGAGCAGCAGATAAGCCAGCGAGGCGACCAGCGCGATGACTGCCGCCACTTTCTTCACATGCGGGCTGGTGGCGAAGCGCGGTACGAGGCAGGCCGCATAGCGCACAGCGGCAAAAACACCGAAGCCGGCGAGCATCATGTGCAGGCCGGATATCGACAGGAGATGCGAGAGGCTGGAGGCCTGCATGGCCTCGTTGTCTTCCTCGGCGATGCCACTGCGTTCGCCGGTCAGGAATGCCGCAGCGACGGGCCCCGCCCGCTCGGATGTCGCAGACAGGATCCGCCCGGTGATGCTGTCGCGCGCGATGCGCAGCGAGGCCGCCAGACGATCAAGCGGCGATGGGCGCGCGGGAGGATCGATCGCTTCCAGATCCTGCAAGGTGAAGGCCAGGCCTCGTACACCCTCGAACCAGAGCTTGCGTCCGAAATCGAAGCCACCCGGCATGACCGGTGCCGGAAGGGGCTTGACGTCGGCCCGCGTGCGGACCCAATCCCCGATGCCTATGCCGATTTGCTCCCGCGGCGTGGACAGGCGCAGGCGAAGCGGCTGCGGCCCGGTCTCGCGCTCGATCTCGGCGTCCAGCAGCAGCCGCATGCCGCCGCGCCGGCCTGCTTCGATCGAGACTACCCTTCCCTGCAGCTCCACGTCCTTCTCGGCAGTGGTCAATTGGGGGGACGAGAGCCTGGCTGTGCGCAGCGTGGCCGCGCAAAATCCCAGGGCCACGCATGACAGAGCCCAGAGAATGAGAACCGCGGGCCACCCGCGCCATCGGGCCACAGCCCAGGCGCCTGCCAGAATGGCGAGCGTTGCAGCGGCAGCGAACAGAGGGGGTTCCTGTGCGGCGTAAAAGTAGCTGCCGATGCCAATTCCCATGAGAACAGGCACTGCAAGCCCGCGGTGCAGGCGGTCGGCCGCCCAGCATTCGCCGAACCAGCGTGCCAGGGATGCCATGTGCGACCAGAAAGCGCTGCAGGCGACCGCGAGGTGCTTTTGCAAATGCCGCATGGATTGGTAGACAGGTGTCTGGATCATCATCCTGGAGCCGTACGTCGCGCGCCGCTGCCCCTGGCGGACAAGCAGACTGCGACGAGCGCTCTAGGTCACAACGGCGCCCGGCCAAACATGAAAATTGTAACAAGATTTGCACCGTCTCCGACTGGTTTCCTGCATATCGGCGGTGCGCGCACGGCCCTGTTCAACTGGCTCTATTCGCGCCGTCATGAAGGCACGTTTCGCCTGCGCATCGAGGACACGGATCGGCAGCGCTCGACCACGGACGCCATCGAGGCCATCCTCGATGGGCTGAAGTGGCTGGGGCTCGATTGGGACGACGAGGTCGTCTACCAGTTCGCGCGGGCCGAGCGCCACGCCGAGGTGGCGCGGCAATTGCTGGAAAAGGGGCTGGCCTATCATTGCTATGCCTCGCCCGAAGAGCTTGAGGAGATGCGCGAGAAGCAGCGCGCAGCCAATCTTCCCATTCGCTACGATGGCCGCTGGCGCGACGCGCCGACTTCCATGAAGCGTCCTGACGTTCGGCCCGTGGTTCGCATCAAGGCGCCCCGCAGCGGCGAGACCATCATCCGCGACCAGGTCCAGGGCGACGTGCGCTTTGCCAATGATGTCGTGGATGATTTCGTGCTGCTGCGCTCGGACGGAACCCCCACCTACATGCTCTCGGTGGTCGTGGATGACCATGACATGGGTGTTACACATATTATCCGGGGCGACGATCACCTGACCAACGCCGCCCGCCAGCGGCAGATCATTGATGCCTTGGGCTGGCCTGAGCCGGTCTATGCGCACCTGCCCCTGCTGCACGGGGAAGACGGCCAGAAGCTGTCCAAGCGGCATGGCGCGCTCGGCATCCACGAATACCAGCACCTCGGTTACCTGCCGGAGGCGATGCGCAACTACCTGCTGCGACTGGGCTGGAGCCACGGCGACGACGAGATCATCCCCACGCCGCAGGCGATTGCGTGGTTCAACCTTGAAAATATCGGGCGAAGCCCCTCGCGCGTGGACTTCAAGAAGCTTGAGAACCTCAATGGCCACTATATGCGGCTCGAGGCTGACAGCGTGCTTGCCGACCATGTCGTCACGCTGATGGGGCGCCAGGGCGTTTCGCTGGCGGATGCGGACAAGGCCAAGCTGGTGCAGGCCATGCCGGGCCTGAAAGAGCGCGCCAAGACGATCGTCGAACTGGCGGCGAGCGCGAACTACCTGTTCGTGCGGCGGCCCCTGGCCATCGACGCCGCGGCCGCCAAGATCCTGACGCCGGACGCGCGCAAGGTTCTCGCAGGTCTCCTGGCATCGCTGGAGCACGCAAGCTGGACGGTCGGCGAGCTGGAAGCCGCCACAAAGGCCTACGCTGAGACTGCGGGGCTGAAGCTTGGACTGGTCGCGCAACCCCTGCGCGCCGCCCTGACAGGAAAGTCAACTTCTCCGGGAATTTTCGATGTGCTGTTTGTCCTCGGCCGTGAAGAATCCCTCGGCAGAATCAAGGACCAGGTAACCGCGTGACGCTGGCTTGGCGCCATCGAATGATGAATAACCCCTCTTACGTCGTTAATTGAATTTAATATATTGCGATGCACAATCACGACGAACAGTCGGGTCATGTGTCGTGGCCAAAGGAGACCTAACATGTCGAAATCACCATCCGCACCGAAGCCTGCTGGCAAGGCCAGCCTGAGCATCGGCGGCAAGACACTCGAGTTCCCGGTTTCCAAGGGAACTGTCGGTCCCGACGTCGTCGATATCCGCAAGCTCTATGGCGATGCCGGCATCTTCACCTATGACCCGGGCTTCCAGTCCACGGCTAGCTGCGAAAGCGCGATCACCTATATCGACGGCGACGAAGGCGTGCTGCTCTATCGTGGCTACCCGATCGACCAGCTGGCCGAGCAGAGCGACTTCATCGAGGTCTGCTACCTGCTGCTGCACGGTGAATTGCCGTCGGCCGACAGGCTCAAGACCTTCCGCAATGCGATCACGCGCCACACGATGGTGCACGAACAGATCAGCATGTTCTTCCGCGGGTTCCGCCGCGATGCGCATCCGATGGCCGTCATGTGCGGTGTCGTCGGCGCGCTGTCGGCGTTCTATCACGACTCGACCGACATCAACGATCCGCAGCAGCGCACGATCGCCAGCCATCGCATGATTGCGAAGATGCCGACGATCGCTGCGATGGCCTACAAGTACTCCGTCGGCCAGCCATTCGTGTATCCGCAGAACGACCTGAACTATGCCGAGAACTTCCTGCGCATGTGCTTTGCCGTGCCGGCGGAAGAATACAAGGTCAACCCGGTGCTGGCCCGCGCGCTGGACCGCATCTTCATCCTGCATGCCGACCACGAGCAGAATGCATCGACCTCGACGGTGCGCCTTGCCGGCTCGTCGGGTGCCAACCCGTTTGCCTGCATCGCCGCGGGCATCGCCTGCCTGTGGGGGCCCGCGCATGGCGGCGCCAACGAGGCGGCGCTGCGCATGCTCGAGGAAATCGGCGACGTGAAGCGCATCCCGGAATATGTCGCGCGCGCGAAGGACAAGAATTCAGGCTTCCGCCTGATGGGCTTCGGTCACCGCGTCTACAAGAACTATGACCCGCGCGCGAAGGTCATGCAGAAGACCTGCCACGAGGTCCTCGACGAGCTTGGCATCCGCAATGACCCGCTGCTGCAGGTGGCGATGGAGCTCGAGAAGATCGCGCTGAACGACCCCTACTTCGTCGAGAAGAAGCTCTATCCCAACATCGACTTCTATTCGGGCATCACGCTGCGGGCGCTCGGCTTCCCGACCTCGATGTTCACGGCGCTCTTCGCGCTGGCGCGCACCGTGGGCTGGATCGCCCAGTGGGCCGAGATGATCGAGGATCCCAGCCAGAAGATCGGTCGCCCGCGGCAGCTCTATGTGGGAGCCGGCCGGCGCGATTATGTGCCGGTCACCAAGCGACAGGGCTGACCTGTCCCTATTTACGCGATGACAGGGCCGCGTCGGGATTCCGGCGCGGCTCTTTCATTATGCGCAGGATCTCACGGGCGGCGCGCATGCTGGGCGCCTCGTCGCCCTGCCCCATGGCCTTGAGGGCCGCGACGCTTGCGGTGACCTGCTCGACCCGGGCAGCATGATTGGTGAGAAGGCGCACGAGTGCGCTGGCCAGGTTCGGGGCGGTGCAGCGCTCCTGAAGGAACTCGGGAACCACCTCGCGATCAAGGATGATGTTGACGAGCGTCGCATAGCGCACCTTGACCATGCGCCGCGCGATGGCGGCCGTCAGCGCGCCCACCCTGTAGCCGATGACCATCGGCGTCGCGCTCAGCGCCAGCTCGGTTGCAACCGTCCCCGACGCCGCGAGGGAGACATCGGCAGCGTCGAAGGCGCCCATCTTTTCCTCGGGGTCCTCGACGATCAGGACATCGCGGCCCCACTGGCTCACGCGCTCGCGGACCTTCTGGCTCACGGTCTGCACCGTAGGCAGCACGATGCGCACGGGGCCCGTGTCGCGCTCGGCGATCTCGATGGCCTCACGGAAGACCGGCCAGAGGAAGCGCAGCTCGCTGGACCGGCTGCCCGGCAGCAGCAACAGGATCCGCTCTTCCGGCCCGATGCCATGGCGAGCGCGGAATGCATAACCCTGGCCTGCCCTGGGCGCGCGCTCGACGACGGGATGACCCACGAAGGAGGCACCCATCCCTGCCCCCTGAAAGAACGGGACCTCGAAGGGCAGCAGGCACAGCACGTGGTCGAAATATTGAGCCATCCGGCTTGCGCGGCCGGGGCGCGACGCCCAGACCTGCGGTGCGACGTAGTCGACGAGCTTGAGTTCCGGCGCGATCTGCCTGATCCGCCGGGCGACCTTGTGGGTGAAGTCGGGGCTGTCGATCATGACCACGATGTCGGGCCGCATCTCGCGGGCGAAATTGGCCACCTGGCGGATGCGCCGGAGGATGACGGGTACCTTGGGGACCACCTCGCGCAACCCCATCACAGATGTATCCGTGATGGAATAAAGGCTCTGCATGCCTGCCGAGCGCATGCGTTCGCCGCCGACGCCGATGATGTTGACCCGCCCGCCCGTCAAGTTGCGCAAGGCAAGGATGACCTGCTGGCCCAGGGCGTCGCCGGAGGGTTCGCCGACAACAAGCATGATGTTCGGTGTGGGCGCGTCTTGCGTGGCAGTCATGGTTCGCTCATTCCGTATACGAAGAGGCCCGCGGCCTCGGCACGCGCGCGGACGCGGTCGGGCTGGACGATCACGGAGCGACCGGCCTCGACCATGATGCCGGCAAGGCCGGCAGCCGCCGCCAACTCGACCGTGAGTTCGCCGATGGCAGGCGGGTCCATCGACACGAGCTGGCCGGGCGCCATGGTCTTTACGAGGATGCCACCCCGCGCGAGCGCCGGGTCGACCGATCGCAGCATGGCGTCGGTTCCCGCCTTTGTTTCGACGGCAACGGCGTCGCCGTTCGCGAACACCACAGCCTGTCCATGACCGGAGGCGCCGTGATGACGCGCAGCGGCGAGGGCTTCGGGAAACGCTTGCTCGAGCGGCGCGGGCGCACGGACTGAGGTGAGGTATCCCGACCCAGCCGCGAGCGTGGGCGCGGCCTGCAACGGGGAAAGAACCTTGAAGCCCGCGCGCTCGAAGGTCGAGGCAATGGCGCGGTGGATGCCATCATTGTGCCGGCGCAGGACGCCGAAATTCGAGACCAGGAACCAGATGCCGCCAAGATCGGGCCGCATGCGGATGTTGCCGTCACGCGGACGCTTGAAGTGACCGGCGAACACGATGTCCCGGCAGGCCAGCTGTCGCAGCCGTGCGATGCACCAGCCCAGCTTGCCGATGCTCTTGCGCTCGCTTGCGATCCCAGCGGGCACAGGGTCGGCAAATTCGTCGACTGCAAGCACATAGACATCGCGTCCGGCCGCTGTGGCGGCACGCGCGATCTCGAGCGGCAGCTCACCGCCGCCCGCGATGATCCCAAGCCTGGCGGATGCGCTGGTCACTCCGGCTCGGCGCGCGTCTCGCGGTTGGGCATGCACAGGGGCCGGTTGGTGTTGTTGCGCACGAAGTTCACGATCTCCATGACTTCCGCGTTGCTGGCGAAGAGCTCGGCCACATCCGACAGGCGTTCCTGGAAGGTCCCTTCCTGCGCGAACAACAGTCGATAGGCATTGCGCAGCTCGTGGATCTGGTCGCGCGAGAAACCACGGCGCTTCAGCCCCACGAGGTTCAGGCCGGCCAGATAGGCGCGGTTGCCCATCACCGAGCCATAGGGAATGAGGTCGCCCTCGAGGCCGGCCATGCCGCCGACGAAGGCGTGGCGTCCGATGCGGCTGAACTGATGGACAGCGGCGCCGCCGCCCAGCCAGACGAAATCCTCGACGATGACGTGGCCACCGACCATGGCATTGTTGGCGAACACGCAGTTGTTGCCGACCATGCAGTCATGGGCCACATGGCTGTCGGCCATGAACATGCAGTTGTCGCCGACGCGTGTCATCGCGCCGCCCCTGGCCGTGCCCGGGTTCATCGTCACGTGTTCGCGGATCAGATTGTTGCGCCCGATGACGAGTTCCACGGGCTCACCCTTGTAGGCCAGGCTCTGCGGCGGCTGGCCCAGAGAGGCGAAGGGAAAAACCGTGGTGCCCTCGCCGATGGTCGTGGCGCCATCGACGCATACATGGTTGACGAGGCGCACATTCGCGCCAAGCTTCACCTGGGGTCCGACCACGCAGAAGGGTCCGATCTGCACGCTTTCGTGGATCTCGGCCTTGGGGTCGATGACGGCGCTGGGATGGATGTTGGTCATTTCAGTTACCCGTCTTTCCCGGTTGTTCGACAATCATGGCGGTGAATTCTGCTTCGGCGCAGAGCTTGCCGTTGACGTGGGCTTCGCCCGAGAAACGCCACACGGGCATGCGTGCCCTCAGCATTTTCACGGGCAGGAACAGCAGGTCGCCCGGAACGATTGGCTGGCGGAACCGCGCCTTGTCGATCCCCATGAAGTACACGATCTTCTCGCCGGCCTTCACGTTGAGCGAGTGCATCACCAGCGCGCCGGCCGTCTGGGCCATGGCCTCGATGATCATGACGCCCGGCAGGATCGGGTGGCCAGGGAAATGTCCCGCAAAGAAGGGCTCGTTCATCGACACCGCCTTGATACCGGTCGCGCTGGTGTTCGGGACGATATCGATCATGCGGTCGATGAGCAGCATCGGCGGGCGATGCGGCAGCAACTCCATGAGCCGCTTTATGTCTGCTGTTGCGAGTGCCTGTTCAGTCATTGCCTGTCTCGGTTCTTGCCTTGCTTGCCTTTCCCAGACGCGATAGCGCGCCGACTTCGCGTCGCCACTGGTCGACAGGTCGGGCCGGGAAGCCGCCATAGACCTTGCCGGCCTCGAGGCTGCGTGTGACGCCGCCCCGGGCGGCCACGAAGGTGCCCTTGCCGATCCTGACGTGGTCGGCGACGCCGACCTGGCCGCCAAGGACAGCAAAGTCGCCGATATCGCAACTGCCGGAGATGCCGACTTGCGACACGACGATGCAGTTGCGCCCCAGATGGTTGTTGTGGCCGATCTGCACGAGGTTGTCGATCTTTGTTCCCTCGCCGATCACGGTGTCGGCAAGGGCGCCGCGGTCGATGGCAACATTGGCACCGATCTCCACATTGTCCTGGATGATAACGCGACCCAGTTGCGGGATCTTGAAGTGGCCCTGCGGCCCGTTGACGAAGCCGAACCCGTCCTGACCAATGCGGGTTCCCGGATGGATCGTGCAGTTGTCGCCGACCAGCGCGTGGCTGATGGAGACATGGGGACCAATGCGCGTGCCGCGGCCGATCTGGACGCCACGACCGATGACGGCGCCGGGGCCGATGATGGCACGGTCGCCAATCTCGACGTCCTCGCCAATGAAGGCACCCGGTGCAATGATCGCGCCTTCACCCACGCGCGCGGTGACGGCGATGGGGAGCACCGGCGGTCGCGCTTCGGGCCAGAGCGCGCCAGCTTGCGGATAGAGATGCGTTGCCGTCTGGGCAAAAGCCAGGGCAGGTCTTGCGCAGACAAGCGCCAGAACGTTTGCCGGCGCGGTCGCCTCCATCGGGGCGGACACGAATACGGCCGTTGCCTGGGTCTGCTTGAGGGCGCTGCTGAAGCGGGGGCTGTCGCAATAGGACAACTGACCCGCCGTGGCGCGGTCGAGGGGCGCCACGTCGTGAATGAGGGTGCTTCCGTCTCCGGAGGCCAGCTTGGCGCCCGTCAGTTGCTCGATGCGAGCGATGCTGAAGGGGCCTGCGTTGTCATAGAATCGTGGATCAGCCATGGCTCAGAATAGACAAAGGACCGGATCTTTTCAGACCCGGTCCCCGTCAACTTCATTTCGGTTCAACAATTAGCCGGCTGGCTTCGCCGGCTTGGCCGGCGCCGCTGCGGGCTTCGGAGCGACCGGCGTCACTGTGACCTTCGGGAGTGCCTTGTTCAGGCGCTCGATGGCCGTGTTCGTGATGTCCAGTTCGTTCACGCCGACGACGACGAGGCCGCGGTCGAGAAGCAGGTTGGCCTTACGCTCGACGAGGATCTTCTCGAGGATCGGCGACAGGGCGCGTTCCATCTGCGTGCGGGCATTGCTGATGCCGCCCTGCAGAGCGAGCTGGCGGTCCTGGACCTTCTTCTGAAGGGCCTGGCGGCGCGTCTCGATGTCCTTGATCTTCGCCTGACGGGCCGCGGGTGCGAGCACGTCAGCCTGAGCCTGAAGGGCCTGGATGTCGGCCTGGATCTTCTTTTCCTCGGGGCCGAGATCCGCCTGGATCTTCTTGGCGATGGCTTCGGCCTGCTTCTGCAGCTCGACGCCCGCGGACGACTTGCGAAGGATCGTGGCGCGGTCGAGATACAGGATCACGGCCGAGGGTGCGGGCTTCAGCGCGCCTGCCGCCGGAGCGGCCGGCTTCGCAGGCGCCGGTTGTGCGTTCGCGGTGAACACACCAAATACGAGAGTGGTTGCCGCGAGAGCGGCCGTGGCCCAACGGGCCTTAGAGATAGTCATGTTTGTATTCTCCTGGAGCGGACTAGAACTTCGTTCCTGCGCTGAAGCGGAAGGACTCCGTTTGGTCGTAGTCTTCTTTGTTCAAAACCTGGGAGAAATCAAGACGTACCGGGCCAAAAGGCGAGTTCCAGTACACGCTCAGACCGGCTGATGCCCGCAGCGACATATCGTCCACGATACACGAGAAGGGACCACAGACCGGCTTGTCAGCCACCATGCCCACTGTACCAACGTCAGTGAATACGGCGGTCTTGATGCCAAGTTCATCAGGCAGGAAGTTCGGGAAACGCAGCTCGACGGTGCCGATTGCGTAGGCTTCGCCACCGACCGAGGGCGGCGTTCCAATGACGGCTGTTTCGCGCGGACCAATGCCCGAGGTCTCGAAGCCGCGGAACGTGGCGCCGCCCTTGAAGAAGCGGTCGTTCGCCGAGAGCTGTTCGTTTCCATAGGCAATGATGTAGCCGGCGGACATGGCCACATTCAAAATGAGATCGTCGTACCAGAGGCGCTTGAACCAGTCGCCGTTGAACTCGGTGCGGACGTATTCCTTGTCACCACCCAGGCCGGCGAAGTCGACGCTCCAGGCCAGGTCGAGGCCGTTCTTCGGCTCGATCGGATCGTCCTTGTCGTCATAGACGTAGGTGAAGCCTGCCTGTGACAGCAGCGTGATGCCTTCCTGGACGTCGCCAGCGGGGCCCGTGATCACGATGTCGTCCTGGCGCAGCGTATAACGCAGGCCCAGGCGGCCAAATTCCGACAGCGGGAAGCCAAGCCTCAGGCCGATGCCGCGGATGCTGGCTTCGTAGTTCGATTCCTCGAACGTCTGGTACTGGTTGTAGATGTCGAAGCCCGCCGACATGTTCCGATCCATGAAGTACGGCTCGGTGAAGCGCAGGTCGATCTGCTGGCGGATGTTCGACACGGAAACCTGGAGACGCAGGAACTGGCCACGGCCGAGCAGGTTCTTTTCCGTCAGGCTGGCAGCGCCAACCACGTTGTCGGATGACGAGAAGCCGGCGCTCACCGAGAACTCACCCGTCGATTGCTCTTCAACCTCGACGTTGAGAACGGTGCGGTCAGGCGATGTGCCGGGCTCTTCGTTGACTTCGACCTTCTTGAAATAGCCGAGGCCACGAATGCGCGAGCGC
The DNA here is from genome assembly GCA_040381215.1 of Alphaproteobacteria bacterium. Classification (GTDB taxonomy): domain Bacteria; phylum Pseudomonadota; class Alphaproteobacteria; order Micropepsales; family Micropepsaceae; genus SZUA-430. The sequence goes on from JBEIHO010000003.1 coordinate 44,191, forward strand.
GAACGGTTGATCAGGACGCGGTTGAAGGCATCGCCTTCCACCAGGCGGATTTCGCGGCGAATGACCTTGTCGAGCGTACGCGTGTTACCGACGATGTTGATGCGCTCGATGTAGACGCGCGGACCTTCCTCGACCTTGAAGACGACGTCGACCGTACGGTCTTCCTTGTTGCGACGAACGCGCGGGCGAATATCGACAAAGGCATAGCCCTTGGTGCCGGCAGCCATCGTCAGGGCGTCGACGCTCTTGTCGATCAGTTCGGCGTTGTAAAGCTCGCCACCATCGAAGCGAACCAGGTCGCGCAGCTCGGCAACCGGAATGTCCTTCAGCTTCGTGTCGATCTCGACCTTGCCGAAATTGTAGCGTTCGCCTTCTTCGATGGTGAACGTGATGTAGAAGCCGCTGCGATCCGGGGCCAGTTCGGCGACCGCCGAGATGACGCGGAAATCGGCATAGCCCTGCGACAGGTAGTACCGGCGCAGCTGCTCGCGGTCGAACGTCAGACGATCAGGATCGTAGTTGTCGTTGCTCTGCATGAAGTTCCACCAGACCGATTCGGTCGTGGCGATGCGCTCACGCAGGGTGCCGTCGCTGTAAGCTTTGTTGCCGATGAAGATGATGCGGCTGACGCCGGTGGTGGGACCTTCGTTGATCTCGAACACCAGATCGACGCGGTTCTGTCCCAGCTGCACGGTCTTGGGTTCGACCTGGGCGGCGAAACGGCCGCCGCGGCGATAGATTTCAAGAATGCGCTGGACGTCGGCCTGGACCTTGGCGCGCGAGAACACCATGCGCGGCTTCAGCTGGACTTCTTCCTCGAGCGACTTGATCGAGACCTTGGAGTTTCCGTCGAAGGCGATGCGGTTGATGATGGGGTTTTCGACCACCTTCACCTTCACGACGCCGTCGGCCTGCTGGATCTGGACGTCGGCGAAGAGGCCGGTGCCGTAGAGGGTCTTCAGCGACTGGTCGACCTGGGCCTGCGAGTAGGACGCGCCCTCCTTGATGACCATGTACGAGAGGACTGTCGTCTCCTCGATACGCTGGTTGCCTTCGACGACGATCCGCTTGACCACCGGGTCAACGAGACCCTGTGCCATGGCCGTGGAGGCCTGAAAAACGGCCGCCGCTACCAGCGCCAAAAGCAATCCCAGCAATCTATTCATTCGTTAATGCCCCGCGGCAGAAAACACCGATGCTGCTAGTCAATTCGGGAAATGAAACCCGTCAACCGGCGACCAGTTTTGCCAGATCGTTCCATGTTGCGAACAACAAGAGACAGCCAACAAACCCCAATCCAATCCGAAAGCCAAGCTCCTGGGCACGCTCCCCCAGCGGACGCCCACGCACTGCTTCTATTGCATAATACAGTATATGTCCCCCGTCGAGCATCGGGATCGGAAAAAGATTGAGTAAACCGATGCTCACCGACAACACCGCGGCCAGGTTGATGAGAGGGATCAACCCGTACTCCACCGCGACTTTCCCGGAAACCGTGGCGATTCCGATCGGTCCGGACAACTGTTGGTAGTCGGCACTGCCCGTCAAGAGCTGGCCGATAAAATAAAACGTCTTTACCACGATGAATTTCACCTCGCTGGCGCCGGCGTAAATGGCGCCAAAAAGGTCATAGGTTACACGCACGTAAGGTTCCGGCGCGCCTTTCGCGTAAACGGCGAATCCGGCGGCCTCCAATACCTGCTGATCTGCACCGGTTGCGGAGCCGGCCGCGCGCGGTGACAGGGTGATGTCGATGTATTCAAGCTTGCGGCCCGATGTCTGAACGCCCTGCTGGCGCGCGACCTTCAGGGTCAGGGTCTTGCCGCCGGCCGCAACCACTTCGCGGGCGATATCGCGGAAGCTTTCGACCGGGGCGTTGTTCGCGGCGACCACGATGTCGTCGGGCCTGAGGCCGGCGGTGGCGGCGGGCGATCCTTCCAGCACGGTTTGCACGAGGCCGGGAATGACAGGGCTCACGCCGATGCCGGGGTCCCTGATGGTCGCCCCGAAACTATCGGGCTTGGTGATCATGGTGGGCGTCACCGGGATCTGCTGGCGCTGCCCGTCACGCTCGACCACGAAGCCCAGCGTCTTGCCGTCGGAAACGGTCACGATCTTGACGAGGTCGGAAAAGCTGTCGATGGCCTGGCCGTCGATGCTGACGATCCTGTCGCCAGGCTCCAGCCCGGCCAGATCGGCCGGATAACCCTGCTTCACGCTGCCGATCACCGGGGCCGGGGCCGTCGTGCCATAGCTCAGGAACAGAAGCGCCAGGATGGTTATCGCAAGAATGAAGTTGGCGAGCGGGCCTGCCACGGAAATGATGGCTTTCTGCCACCAGAGCTTGTGATGGAACGAGCCGGCGCGCTCGGCGTCCGAGACCTGGCTCAGCTGCGCGTGGTCAGGCGCGCTCGCGGCGTTCTCGTCACCCCAGAACTTGACGTAGCCACCCAGCGGCAGGGCGCAGATCTTCCATCGCGTCCCGAGCCGGTCCGTGAAACCCACCAATTCATGGCCAAAGCCCAGCGAAAAGACATCGACTTTGACGCCGAAATACCGGCCGGCCAGGAAATGGCCGAGTTCGTGGACAAAAACCACGAGCGAGATCACAAAAAGAAAGCCGAGACCGCCCAATGCGAAGCTGGTTACCAGGTCAAGCATCCGAGTCCGTTCCGTTGACTAGAGGGTTGTGGCCAAGCCAGCGGCATTTTTCAATGCGCGTTTGGCGTGTTCCCTCGCTTGCGAATCCAGCGCCAGTGCGGCGGCCAGGGTCCGGGGCTCTGTTGCGCCCGGGGCGCAAGCCGCGAGCGTGGCCTCCACGACGGCCGGGATGGCTTCGAAAGCAAGCTTTTCAGCCAAAAACTCTGCAACAGCCACTTCGTTGGCGGCGTTGAGGATCGTGGTCGCACCGTTGCCGGCCGCCATGGCCTGCTGTGCCAGTCTGAGGCAGGGGAACCGTTCGAGGTCGGGTGCCTCGAATGTCAGCTGGCTCAATTCGGCCAGGTCGAGGCGCCGGGTGTTGGCCTCGATCCGGTCGGGATACCCCAGGGCATAGGCAATCGGCGTGCGCATGTCCGGCGACGCCAGCTGCGCCAGGACCGAGCCATCGATGTAGGTCACCAGGCAGTGAACGGCCTGTTGGGGATGCACGACGACATCCAGCCGGTCGGGGGGCGTCCCGAAGATGAAATGCGCTTCGATGAGCTCGAGCCCCTTGTTCATCAGGGTCGCCGAATCGACCGAAATCTTGGCCCCCATCGTGTAATTGGGGTGGCGGCAGGCCTCGCGCGGGGTGACCCCTTGCATCTGGCTGCGGCTCCAGGTCCTGAACGGGCCGCCGGATGCGGTGAGGGTGATGCGCTCGATGGCCTTGGCCTGGGCTGCGTCAAAAACCTGAAACACGGCGTTGTGCTCGGAATCGACCGGCAAAAGCGTTGTCCCGTGGCGCTTCACTTCGGCCATGAACAGCGAGCCGGCGGATACCAGGCATTCCTTGTTGGCGAGCGCCACGGTGGTGCCGCGCTCGACGGCTGCGAGCGTGGGCTCGAGGCCTGCGGTGCCGACGATGCTGGCCATGACCCAGTCCGAGGCGCGGCGGGCAGCTTCGATCACGGCTTGCGGGCCGGCACCGATCTCGACCGCCTGCCCGGCCAGCGCCTGCTTGAGGTCGCCATAGCGCGCGGCATTGGCGATGGCGACGAATTCGGGCTTCAGCCTTCGCGCCTGCTCGGCAAGAAGGTCTGCGCGGTCATTGGCTGCCAGTGCCACGACCCGGTAGCGGCCCGGTGTGCGCGCGTTGTGATGCTCGATCAGCTCGACCGTGTTGCTGCCGACCGAGCCGGTCGAGCCAAGAATGGTCACGCTGCGTTGGTTGGGCTGCGTCACGACACGGCCAATGCAGCGGGTGAGTAGCCTGCCGCGTACACGAAGAGGGCAACACCGCTTGTCGCCACGATCAGGCCGTCCAGCCGGTCGAGTGCGCCGCCGTGCCCGGGAATGAGGTCGGAGGCGTCTTTCACGCCGAACGTGCGCTTGAGAAAGGACTCAGCGAGGTCGCCGCACTGCGTCAGCAGCGATACCGCGGCGCACGCCAGGACATAGGCCTCGCGCGGCGCATGACCGGCGAGCTGCGCCAGAACCATGCCGGCGAGCATGCCCGCGGCCAGCCCCGAGACGGCGCCAACCCACGTCTTGTTGGGCGAAATCATGGGCGCCAGCTTGGGGCCGCCCAGCGCCGAGCCCGCCAGATAGGCTGCGCTGTCGGTTGCCCAGACGATGCACAGGATCCAGATGACGGTCTCGAGCCCATAGGCCGGCAGCATGCGCAACTCGACAAAGGCGAGGCATGGAATGGCGATGAAAACGATCCCCATAACGGTCCAGATCGAACGCTCGCCCAGGCGCTGGGCGTAGACGTTGCCGACCAGGGCCAGCAGGAAGATCGAGGCCATTGCGTAATCCGGCCGTCCGAACTGCAAGAGCGCCTGCGACACGACGATGGCGGCGGCATGCAGCGCAAGGCGCCAGCCCGGGGCCGGCTCGCGGTGGACGATCTTGACCCATTCCCGCGCCATCGCGAGGCCGGCGGCCGCCGCCCAAACGGCCAGCACCCAGCCGCCGGCATAGACGGCGAACAGGGCGGAGGGGATCAGGACGATCGATGTCAGGATGCGGGGCCAAAGCGACGAGTTTTTTGCGCTCAAGGTTGTCATTCGCCGCCCGAACCATTGCGTCCGCCGAAGCGGCGGTCACGCGCCTGATATTGCCGGATGGCGTCGGACAATTGCAACTCGCCGAAGTCCGGCCAAAGCGTGTCGAGGAAGACAAACTCTGCATAGGCGGTCTGCCACAGCAGGAAATTGCTCAGCCGCTTCTCGCCGCTGGTGCGGATCACGAGGTCGGGGTCCGGGATGCCGGCCGTCGCGAGATGGGCGGCGAAGACATCGCGGTTAACCTGTTCCGGCTGCAAGGTTCCTGCCTTCACCTCCTCGGCAATGCGGCGCACCGCATCGACGATCTCGTCCTGTCCGCCATAGTTGAAGGCAATGGTCAGCTTGAGATTGGGATTGCCGGCGGTCTTCGTGTGGACCTCGTCGATGAGGGAGACGATATCGGGATCAAGCCGCTCGCGGGCGCCGATGATGCGTATTTCCACGCCGCTGGCGTGCAGCTCGGCCAGGTCTGAGCGGATGTAGAGGCGCAGCAGCCCCATCAGGTCGGAAACTTCGGCGGCCGGGCGCTTCCAGTTCTCGGAGGAAAAGCCGAACAGGGTCAGGTAGCGGATGCCCAGGCGGTTGGCGGCGCGGACCGTCTCGCGCACAGCCGCGACGCCCGCGCGGTGGCCCATGATGCGCGGCAAGTGGCGGGCTGCAGCCCACCTGCCATTGCCATCCATGATGATGGCCACGTGGCTTGGCACCACGTTGCTGCTGCCGTCGGTCCGGGCCATCGCCATGCGTGCAGGCCTGCCAGGCTTGGCCTAGACCTGCATGATCTCCTTTTCCTTGGCGGCGTAGGCGTCGTCGATTTCCTTGATGTGGCTGTCGGTCGCCTTCTGCACCTTGTCAGCCTGGGTCTTGTGTTCGTCTTCGCTGATCTGGTGCTCTTTCTCGAGCTTCTTGAGGTGCTCCATGCCGTCGCGGCGGATGTTGCGCACGGCCACGCGCGCGGCTTCGGAATATTTGGATGCGATCTTCGTCAGGTCGCGGCGGCGGTCCTCGGTCAGCGGCGGGATCGGGATGCGCAGCAACTGGCCATCGACCTGCGGGTTCAGGCCCAGGCCCGCGCCGCGGATGGCCTTGTCGACGGCGATCACCAGGCCGCGATCCCACACCTGCACCGTCAGCATGCGCGGTTCGGGGGCGTTGACCGTGCCGACCTGGGTCAGAGGCATGGCGCTGCCATAGGCATCGACATGCACGGGTTCGAGCAGGCTGACGCTGGCGCGTCCGGTGCGCAGGCCGCCGAATTCCTGCTTCAGCGTCTGCACGGCGCCCCTCATGCGCTTTTGAATGTCGTCGAGATCAAAGGGTTTGGACTGTGCCATGGGGAGATCCTCCGTTTGGCGCGCGTCGCACGGGTTGCGTGCGCGCCCCTGGTTGGTTCACGAACCGATGACCGTGCACAGGCCCTGGCCTTGCAGGACGCGAACGAAGTTCATCTTTTCGTGGATGTTGAACACGATGATCCGGATGTTGCTGTCACGCGCGAGCGCCACGGCCGATGCGTCCATGACCTTGAGGTCGCGGCTGAGGACATCGGAGTGCGTCAGGCGGTCGAAACGCTGCGCATTCGGGTTCTTTTTCGGGTCTTCGGAATAGACGCCGCTGACCTGGGTCCCCTTCATGATCGCGTCGACACCCATTTCGGCCGCGCGCAGGGCGGCGGCGGTATCGGTCGTGAAGAAGGGGTTGCCGGTGCCTGCGGCGAAGATCACCACCCTGCCCTTTTCCATGTGGCGGATGGCGCGGCGGCGGATATAGGGCTCGCAGACCGTGGTCATCGGGATCGCCGACTGCACGCGGGTGAACACGCCGATCTTCTCGAGCGCGTTCTGCATCGCGAGGGCGTTCATGATGGTGCCCAGCATGCCCATGTAGTCGGCGGTCGCCCGCTCCATGCCGGCGTCGGCCGCCTTCATGCCGCGGAAGATGTTCCCGCCGCCGATCACGGCGCAGACCTGGGTTCCGATGTTGCGGGCTTCCTTGATCTCGCCGGCGATGCGATCGACGGTGGCCAGATCGATGCCGTACTGGCCGGAACCCATCAACGCCTCACCGGAGATCTTGAGAAGTATCCGGCGATAAAGAGGCGCTGATGTCATGTGTTCCGGCCCTTGTTGATGTGCAGCCCTTAGCCCTTGGCGGCGGCCGCGACTTCTGCAGCGAAGTCAGTTTCCTCTTTCTGAATGCCTTCGCCAAGGGCAAAGCGCACAAATCCCACCACGGAGATGGGTGCGCCGACGTCCTTTTCGGAGGCCTTCACGAAAGCTTCGACGGTCTTGTCCGGGTCCATGATGAAGGCCTGCTGCAGCAGCACGACTTCCTCGTAGAACTTGCGGACGCGGCCTTCCACCATCTTGGCGATGATGTTTTCCGGCTTGCCGGTGGCGCGCGCCTGGTCGGCGAAGATCGTCTTTTCGCGCTCGAGCGTGGCCTGGTCCACCTCGGCAGCCGTGAGGGCCATCGGGTTGGTGGAGGCGACGTGCATCGCGATCTTGCGGCCGAGGGCTGCCAGCGCCTCGACGTTGCCGGACGACTGCAGGGCGACGAGAACGCCCATGCGGCCGAGGTTCGGCGCCGTCTGGTTGTGGACATAGCTGGCCACGACGCCGGGATTGACGTCGAACACGGCGGTGCGGCGCAGCGTCATGTTCTCGCCAATGGTGGCGACGAGGTTCTTGAGGTGGCCTTCAACGTCGGTGCCGGCGCCCGGGAAGGGCATGTGGGCGAGCTTGGCGACGTCGCCGCCGGCGTCGAGCGCCAACTCGGCGACCTTGGCGACGAGCGCCTGGAACTGGTCATTGCGGGCCACGAAGTCGGTTTCGGAATTGACCTCGACCACGGCGCCCTTGCCGCCCTTGGCGGCGACGCCGACAAGACCTTCGGCGGCGGTGCGGCCGGCCTTCTTGGCAGCCTTCGACAGGCCCTTCTTGCGGAGCCAGTCGATGGCGGCTTCCATGTCGCCCTTGGTTTCGTTCAGCGCGGCCTTGCAATCCATCATGCCGGCGCCTGTCTTTTCGCGCAGGTCCTTGACCATCGCGGCTGTGATCTCAGCCATGGTGTGCTCCTCGTATGCAGGGGGTTTTCCGCGCCGCGGAGGCGGCGCGGATCAACTGGGGTGGCTTCAGGCCGGGAGTTCCTGGGTCGGAACCTCTTCCGAGGCGCCGACGTCGACGCCCGAGGTGCCCTGGAACGCCGACAGGCCGTCAATCACCGAGCGGGCGACGAGATCGCAGTACAGCGCAATGGCGCGCGACGCGTCGTCGTTGCCCGGGATCGGGAAGGCAATGCCGTTCGGGTTCGAGTTCGAGTCGACAATCGCCACGACCGGAATGCCAAGCTTGTTGGCTTCCTGGATGGCGATGGCTTCCTTGTTGGTGTCGATGACGAAGAGGAGGTCGGGAACGCCGCCCATTTCCTTGATGCCGCCGAGCGCGCGATCGAGCTTGTCCTTCTCGCGCTGCAGGTTCAGCACTTCGCGCTTGGTCAGGCCAACGCCACCGGCATTCAACGTCTCTTCGATCGAGCGCAGGCGCTTGATCGAGTTCGAGATGGTCTGCCAGTTGGTCAGCGTGCCGCCGAGCCAGCGATGGTTCACGTAGTACTGGGCGCAGCGCTTGGCGGCATCAGCCACGGCGTCAGACGCCTGGCGCTTGGTGCCGACGAACAGCACGCGGCCGCCCTGTCCAACCACATCGCGGATCGTCTTCAGCGCCTGGTGCATCAGTGGCACCGTCTGCGTGAGGTCGATGATGTGAATCTTGTTGCGTGACCCGTAGAGGAACGGGGCCATGCGTGGGTTCCAGCGATGGGTCTGGTGCCCGAAGTGGACGCCGGCTTCGAGAAGCTGGCGCATTGAGTAATCTGGCAGAGCCATTGGTCGTTATCTCCTTGACCGGTTTAACCTCCGCGAACATCACCACCCCCAAAAGGGGTAGCACCGGAGGGCGACCTGCCTTGTTTCGGCGAGGCAACCCACGTCCGCGTGTGGAATGACCGAGGCTTTTAGGGGGTTGCGCCGGGGGGCGCAAGAGCGGCAGTTTGCGCCTCTTCTCAGGAAAGCGCGACAAAAATGCCTAATTCCGCCCCCTCCCCCCTCCGAAGCGAGATCCTTGGGCTGATGCCCAACGGGATCGGGGCTGTTTCTTCGACGGCGCTGGGCGATCCGGACATCATCCCCCTCTGGTTCGGGGAAAGCGACATGCCGACGCCCGCGTTCATCCGGGACGCCGCGAAGCGGGCCCTGGATGACGGGCGGACCTTCTACACGTATGTCCGCGGGCTGCCGGAACTGCGGGAGGGCATCGCCCGCTGGGCAAGCCGCCAATCGGGACGCAGCATCGACCGCGAACGCATCACCTCGCCGGGATCGGCGATGCTGTGCATCAACATCGTGCTGCAATGCCTGCTCAGGCCGGGCGACAATGTGGTCATCGTGTCGCCGATGTGGCCGAATATCTTCCAGGCCGTGCTGGGCATGGGGGGCGAGCCCCGCTTCGTGCGGCTTGAAGGCGGCGCGCAAGGCGAGCCTTGGCGGCTGAACCTGCAGCGCCTGTTCGACCGGGTCGACGGACGCACCAAGGCCCTGTTCATTGCCTCGCCGAGCAACCCGACGGGCTGGATCATGAGCGTCGAGGAACAGCGGGCCGTGCTCGCGTTTGCCCGTGCCCGCGGGATCGCCATCATATCGGATGAAGTCTACACGCCGCTCGTCTACGACGCGCCAGCACCGAGCTTTGCGGCCCTGGCCGAGGCCGATGACAACGTGTTCGTGGTCAATGGCTTTTCCAAGGCATGGGCGATGACGGGCTGGCGGATCGGCTGGGTCATCCATCCCGCGCACCTGGGGGCGCAGATGCACGAACTGGCGGCCTACAACAATTCGGGCTCGACGACCTTTGCGCAGTATGGGGCGCTCGAGGCCATCACAAACGGCGATGGCTTCCTGAATTCCATGGTGGAACGATGCCGCGAGGGGCGCGAGGTGATCGCGCGGTTCGTCGCCGGGCAGAACCGCATGAGCTGGTCCAAGCCGCCCGGCGCCTTCTATGGCTTCATCGCGGTGGATGGCATGACCGACAGCATCGGCTTTGCCAAAAGGCTGGTGGCAGAGGCCAAGGTGGGTGTTGCGCCCGGCATTGCGTTCGGGTTGCCGGATGATCGGGAGAACGACCGCTTCATTCGCATCTGCTTCGCGCAGCCCCCTGCCCGGCTGCAGGAGGCGATGGACCGTATCGCGTCAGCGGTGCGTAACCTGTGAGGCCACAAGCGCCGTCACAGGCGGATGTCGGCGGCTGACAGGATCTGCTGCAGCCTCGCGTTGCTTGCCACGTGGGCGTGCTTGGCGCGCAGGGCCTCGAGCGACTTGGCGTGGTATTTCTGCGGCTTCTGCGTCCAGTTGAAGTCGTCGATCAGCACCGAGAATTCCGTGTCGGGCGACGTCGCGATGGCGGCAGCGTTGGCGCGGCTCCAGGGCAGGAACCACTTGCCGATCCAGTCGCGCAGGATTGGCAGCATCGTCGGTGACAAGGTTTCCCACGTCTCGAATTCGCCTTCGATCCGGGGCCACAGCATGCGCTGGATCCAGGCCAGCACGTTCTGGGCGCGAGCCTCGATGATCGCGCAGGGTGTGGGGTCGGTCCACATGTTGTAGATCTGGCCCCAGAGCGCAAAGTCGGCAAAGGAGGGGCGATCGCCAAACAGGTATCGTCGCCCTGCCAGGTGTGCATCGAGTTCGGCGAGCGCCGTGTGGAAGGTTTTCTCGATGAAGGGGGCGGTCGCGTCGCTGGAACCGACGAACCAGACGCGGCCCGTCATGCGGGTGCGGATCTGCTCGGCGAACGCAGCCTGCGTGGCCTCGTCCATCGACGGGTTCATGGACAGTGCGAGGCGACTGGCGCAGGCCTGCTGGTCGACCGGGCGGCGCCAGCGATAATGGAACATCCACTTGTTGCCCCATTCATCGGCGAATTCCTCCAGCAACTCGGACAGGAACCTGAGCGCAGGGTCGGCGGGATTGATCGCGGGCTGCGGATGGATGGCGTCAAGCGTCTCGATGATGGGCGTGGAATCCTGCAGCGCGCTGCCCTCGGGCGTGACCACGAGGGGGACGATCTGGATTTTCGCGTGCCTTGCGTACTCGGCCGCGTTGTCGCCGCCCCGGTTCAGCCATTGGTGGGGCAGTTGCTTGAAGCGGGCCCAGGCGCGGACCTTGACGGAATAGGGAGACATTTCCGCGCCGAAGATACGGTACTGATTTTCCATGACGGGCGTCTCCGGTCTGGCTTGGTTATGACTTAGGGCGCAAGGCGGGTCAGGCGCCGCTTGTTGCCGGCGGCAGCAGTCCGGCCACGAGGCGGTGGACGACGCGGCTCGCCTCGAGCACGGCCAATCCCTGGTCCTGCCTGAGGCGGCGCCAGGCCTGGAAGCTTGTCACCATCTCGAGGCCCCGGAAGAGATCGCGGTCCTCGAGCAAGGCCTGCGGCAGCAATTGGCGCAAGGTCTTGCGCTCGATGCGCAAGTGCTCGTTGTAGTCGGCCATCAGGAAGGGCGAGCGAAAACGCAGGACGCTGCCCGCAACCTTCAGGGGCATGATGTCTTCGTAGAGCGATATGCGACGGGCAATCAGCTCATCGAGGTTGTCCTGCCAGGTGGCGCCCGCATAGGGTTTCTGCACGGCCGGGAGGACGCGGGCGCGCGTGACCTCGGCGATCTCGCGGTAGAGGATTTCCATCTCCTCGAAATGCCGGAAGACGGTGCGCAGGCCCACCTCGGCCCGGTCGGCGACCTGGGCCGCGCTCGGGCTCATCTCGCCTTCGCGGACGAAGGCGATCATGGCTTCGACGATCCGGCGCCGGCTCTGGTCGCCGCGCTTGCGTCGACCGTCCTGGCTGTCCGTGTCGGTTACCTGATCAGCAGATTTTCCCATTCAGACTGAAGCACCGTTTCAATGTTGAGTTGACCCTTCAGGCCGGCTTCGCGGTGTACCGCGATTTCCCGCCATTCCTTCGACGACGACATCTCGACCATCGCACGCCTGTTGGGATAAGTCGCGATTGCCACCTCGTCCCAGAGTTCTTCGACCTGCCCGAGGGCGAGGAAAGTGACGTCGGCGGCGAATACGGCCTTGCCACCAAATTTCAGCAGCAGTTCCGACACCGCGCGGCCATAGATCATGTAGGCGTCGCGGCCGCTCAGGTCGGTCGGGCGCCCATCCTTGTATTCGGCCTTGTCCTTGAACTTCAGCAGGTTCACCATGAAAATCGGCTTGTCGGGACCGGGCTCGAGCATCTGGCGCACGCGCTCGGGATCCTTGGGAAGCACTTCGTTTTCTACGCGCATGACGGCCCCTGGTTCGTTGACGAACAATCTATTGACATAGCGAGTGCCATTTTTCAAGGATCGTCCCGTGCGCGACAGAGGCTGCATCATGAAAGTTCTTGTTCCTATCCTGGTTGGCCTGCAGTTTCTTGCCGGGTCACTCGTTGCCGCCGCCGCGCCGGACAAGGCGCGACCGAACATCGTCGTTCTGCTGATCGATGATGCCGCGCTCATGGACCTGGGCGCCTTCGGCGGCGAGGCGCGCACACCCCATATCGATGCGCTGGCGCGTTCGGGGGCGATGCTGACGGGCTATCACACCTCGCCGCTGTGCTCGCCTTCCCGCTCGATGCTGCTGACCGGAATCGACAGCCACCGCACCGGCGTGGCGACGATCGAGGAAGTGCTGCCGCCGGAGCTGGCCGGAAAGCCTGGCTATTCGCTGCGGCTTGAACCCGGGGTTGTCACGATCGCCAGCCGGCTCAAGGCTGCGGGGTACGCGACGTCGATGGTCGGCAAATGGCACCTCGGGCATGGCGAGGGCGACCTGCCGCCGGCCCATGGGTTCGACCGGTCGCTGGCGCTGGATGCTTCGGGGGCGGACAATTGGGAACAGAAGCCCTACATGCCCTACTATCAGGATGCACCGTGGTTCGAGGACGGGAAGCCGGTGCGGCTGCCCGAACAGTTCTATTCCTCCGAACTGATCGTTGATCGGGCCATCGGCTACATCGATGCCGCCGGGCGCGAGGCTCCCTTCTTCTCGTACCTGGCTTTCCAGGCGGTTCACATCCCCGTGCAGGCGCCGCGCGAATTCACCGACAGGTACAAGGGCCGGTTCGACGGGGGCTGGGAGCGGTTGCGGGAAGAGCGCTGGCAGCGTGCGAAGGCGCTGGGCTTCATTCCCGCCGAGGCGCCGCTTGCGGCCCTGCCCGACAGTTTTCGCAAATGGGAGGCGCTTTCGGCTGATGACAAGCGAATGGCCGCGCGCAGCATGGAGGTCTACGCCGGCATGCTCGAGGCGATGGACCATCACATTGGCCGACTGGTGGCGCACCTGAAAGAGACGGGGCAGTTCGACAACACGGTCTTCGTCGTGACCTCCGACAACGGGCCGGAGCCCAGCGATCCCGTGCATGCGCCGAGCATGAACATCTGGATGATGACCCATGGCTATGACTGGCGGATCGACAACCTCGGCGAACGCGGCAGCCTTGGCTATATCGGGCCGGAATGGGCGGCCGCGCTGGCCTCGCCCGGCAAGCTCTTCAAGTTCTACACGACGCAGGGCGGGCTCAGGGTTCCGTTCGTGATCGCGGGCCCCGGCGTTGTGCCGGGCGGACGCATCGCCGGCACCACGTTCGTCACCGATGTCACGCCGACCCTGCTTGAGCTGGCTGGCGTCACGGTCACGCCCGGGGACGGCGAGGTTGCCATCACGGGACGCTCGCTTGCGGCGCAGTTGTCGGGAGCAACCGATGATCCGCGTTCGGACACGGAATGGGTTGGCATTGAAGTTGCCGGCAATGCGGCCTTGTTCCGGGGACGCTACAAGCTGTCCCGCAATGCGCTGCCGTTGTCGGATGGGACGTGGCAGCTGCATGACCTTTCGGTGGACCCGGGAGAGACCACGAACCTTGCGGCGCGCGAGCCTGCCGTCCTGGCCTCGATGATCGCGGACTATGCCGCCTATGAGAAGCAGATGGGTGTGCTTGCGCTGCCCGAAGGCTACAGCGTTCATGCGCAGATCACGGTGAACTCGATCAAGCGCCAGATTGCCGCCTATTGGTGGGTCCTTGCGCTTCTGGCCGGCGGCATCGCAGGATCAGCCTGGCTGGCCCTGCGATGGGTCTTGAGGCGGCGAACCGCCTAGAGGAAGCGCTCGAGCCGGTTGCGGATGATGTCCTCGGCCTGCTTCATGATGCGGTCAACCAGTTCCTGGCAGGTGGGGATGTCGTTGATGAGACCCACGACCATGCCGCACGACCAGGCGCCCGCTTCCATCTCGCCGTCCGTCATGATCTTCGGGTAGACGCCGGCGACTTCCTCGATGATGTCCTGGAACTGGAGCTTGGCGCCGAGGGTCTTTTCTTTCTCGATCAGGCGCTCGACAGCGGCGTTCTTCAGCACGCGCTCGGTGTTGCGCAAGGGGCGCATGATCAGGCGGGTGTCGAGTTCAGATGCCGCGACGATGGCCTTCTTCACGTTCTCGTGGACCGGCGCTTCCTTCGTGGCGATGAAGCGCGTGCCCATGTTGATGCCGTCGGCGCCCATCGACAGGGCGGCGACCAGGCTGCGGCCGTCGGCCATGCCGCCGGAGGCGACGAACGGGATCTTGAGTTCGTCGGCCGCGCGCGGCAGCAGGATCATGTTGGGGATGTCATCTTCGCCGGGATGGCCGCCGCACTCGAAGCCATCGACCGATACCGCGTCGCAGCCGATCTGTTCGGCCTTCAGCGAGTGGCGGACCGAGGTACATTTGTGGATGACCTTGATGCCGTTTTCCTTCAGGAGCGGCATGAATTTCTGCGGGTTGTTGCCGGCGGTCTCGACGATCTTCACGCCGCCCTCGACAATGGCCTTGATGTATCCCGGGTAGTCAGGCGGCGTCAGGGCCGGCAGGAAGGTCAGGTTCACGCCGAATGGCTTGTCGGTCATCTGCCGGCAGCGGGCGATCTCCTTGGCCAGCAATTCCGGCGTGCGCTGGGTCAGGCCGGTGATGATGCCAAGGCCACCGGCATTCGAGACGGCGGCAGCCATCTCGGCGAAGCCGACGTAATGCATGCCGCCCTGTATGATCGGATGCTTGATGCCGAAGAGTTCGGTAATGCGGGTTTTCATGTCAGGGGTCTCCGTATCGGAACGTGTGAATGAGGATGGGGAAAGATTGCCACGCCGGAACGGGCGTGGCCAGCCTTTCGAGGGGGATCAGACTTCCTCGACTTCCTGCACGCCGTTGACCACGCGCAGGGCACCGCGCAGGGCTGGCGTCACGGCATAGCGGCCCGGCAGCTCCAACTCGACCTCGCGCTCTCCCTGCTCGACGGGAAACACCAGCGAGATGAGGCCGCGGCCGGATTGTCCCTTCACCCGCTCGGCGATGCTCTTGAGGGGGCGCTCGCTGTCGATGAAGATGCGCAAGCCCGCGCCGGTCTGGGCGGCGGCCTCGTCGAGCGACTGCACGCTGACGACCTGCAGCTTCAGGTCGTCGCCGTCCCAGCGCGTTGCCGCGTGGATGATGACGGCCTTGCCGGGCTCGAGGTGCTGGCCACCCTGGATCAGGACTTCCTGGAAGCACACGGCCTCGAACATGCCGGAGGCGTCCGAGAAGCCGATATGCGCCATGCGCTTGTCATCCTTGGTGCGCCGGTCCAGCCTGCGAATGACGCTGCCGGCGAGGGTCACGGCGCGCTCCACGCGCTTCTTCTCGGCTGCGAGTTCGGCATAGGGCACGCAGCGCAGGCGCTGGAGGGTCTGCTTGAACTCGTCGAGCGGGTGGGCCGACATGTAGAAGCCGATCGCGTTGAACTCTCGCGCGAGGCGGTCGGGCATGGTCCACTGGTCAACCTTGGGCAAGGCCCGGTCTGGCTGTTTCTGCACGGCGCCGAAAAGGCTGACCTGCGAGCTTTCCCGCTCGCGGCTGGAGATCGAGGCCTCGCCGATGAGCATGTCGATGGCGGCATGGACCTGGGCGCGGTTCGGGTTCAGGCGGTCAAAGGCGCCGGCGGCCACGAGGTTCTCGAGGATGCGCTTGTTGATGAAGCGCGCATCGATGCGCCGCGCGAAGTCGAAGAGGCTGGTGAACTTGCCACCCTTCTCGCGGACCTCGATCACATGCTCCATCGCGGCGCGCCCGACATTGCGGATCGCCGACAAGGCGTAGTGGATCACTTCGGTGCCATCGGGTTTCCTGCTTGCCGCGAACAGGGCGCCCGACAGGTTGATGTCGGGCGGCGCCACGGCAATGCCGAGGCGTTCGGCTTCCTGGCGGAAGATCGACAGGCGCTCGGGCGAGGAAATATCCAGCGTCATCGAGGCGCAGAAGAACTCGACCGGATAGTTGGCCTTCAGCCAGGCCGTCTGGTAGGCGACCTGCGCGTAGGCGGCTGCGTGTGCCTTGTTGAAGCCGTAGCTTGCGAATTTTTCGGCCTGGTCGAAGATCTGTTCGGCGACGTCTTCGTCCATGTTCTTGAGTTTTTTCGCGCCCTCGATGAACTTCACGCGGTGGGCAGCCATCTGCTCCTTGATCTTCTTGCCCATGGCGCGTCGCAATTCGTCGGCCTGGCCCAGCGAGTAGCCGGCGAGCTCTCGGGCGATGAGCATCACGTCTTCCTGATAGGTCATCACGCCGAACGTGCCCTTCAGGATGGGCTCGAGCGCTTCATGCAGGTAGAAGGGCTTCTCGCGGCCGTGCTTGCAGGCAATGTAGGTCGGGATGTTGTCCATCGGACCCGGACGGTAGAGCGCGACGAGGGCGATGAGGTCCTCGACGCGGTCAGGCTTCATCTTGCGCAGCAGGTCGCGCATGCCGGTGGATTCCAGCTGGAAGACGCCGGTCGATGTTCCCTTGCTCAGCGCCTCGAAGGACTTGCGGTCATCGAAGGGGACCTCTTCGGCCTTGACCTTCACGCCGTGGCGTTCCTGCACGAGGTTCTCGGTGACGGCAATGACCGTCAGCGTCTTCAGGCCCAGGAAGTCGAACTTCACGAGGCCGGCCTTTTCATCGCCCTCGTAGTCGAACTGCGTGACGGGCATGTCCGAACTGGGATCGCGATACATGGGCACGATCTCGTCGAGCGGCCTGTCGCCGATGACGACGCCGGCGGCGTGGGTCGAGGCGTGCCGGTAGAGGCCTTCCAGCTGTTCGGCAACCTGGAACAGCTTGCGGACGCTTTCCTCCTCGGCCTCGGCCTGCTGCATGCGCGGCTCCTGGGCGATGGCTTCGCGCAGCTTGATCGATGCCCCGGGCTTGACCTTGATCATCTTGGAGATGCGATCGACCTGCCCTTGCGGCATCTGCAGCACGCGTCCCACGTCGCGGATGGCGGCCTTGGCCTGCAGCGTTCCGAAGGTGATGATCTGCGCGACGCGGTCCTTGCCGTATTTTTCCTGCACGTAGCGGATCACCTCGCCGCGGCGGTCCTGGCAGAAATCGATATCGAAGTCCGGCATCGAGATACGCTCGGGGTTCAGGAAGCGCTCGAAGACGAGGCCGAAGCGCAGCGGGTCGAGGGCCGTGATCTCGAGGCCCCAGGCCACGACCGAGCCTGCGCCCGATCCACGCACGCCGACCGGTATGCCCTGCGCGCGGGTCCATTTCATGAAGTCCGACACGATCAGGAAGTAGCCCGCGAAGTTCATGCGCAGGATGACGGAGAGCTCGAAGTCGAGCCGGTCCCAATATTCTTTCTCGTCGGCGAACAGGCCGCTGGCGGCGAGCCGCTTTTTCAGGCCCTCGGAGGCCTGGGCGCGCAGCTCTTCTTCCGGCGGCAGCCCGGATGCAGGCTTGAAGGGCGGCAGGATGGGATTGCGCTTCTTGGGGTACCAGGCGCAGCGGCGGGCGATTTCGATCGTGTTCTCGATGGCCTCGGGCAGGTCGGAAAAGAGGGCCTGCATCTCAGCGGCTGACTTGAAACAGTGCTCCGGGCTTTCCTTGCGGCGGTCATCCTGGGCCACGTAGGCGCCGTCGGCGATGCACAGCAGCGCGTCATGCGCCTCGTAGAGGCCCCGCTCGCCGAAGAAGGGCTCATTGGAGGCCACGATGGGAATGTCGTGCGCGTAGGCCAGGCGCAGCAGGTCGGGCTCGGCCTGGATCTCGTCAGGCAGGTCGTGGCGCTGCAATTCGACATAGAGGCGATCGGCGAAGATGTCCTTCAGGCGAAGCAGCGCCCGGTCGGCGGCATCGAGCTGGCCGTTGACGACCTGCCGGTTGATGACGCCATTGCGGCCACCGGTGAGCAGGATCAGGCCGCCGGCGTATTGCGCCAGCGCCTCCCACGTCACGTGCGGCTTGTCGCCGACCTGCACCTCGAGATGGGCCTTGCTCGCCAGCTTCATGAGGTTGGCGTAGCCTTCCTCGGTCTGCACAAGGACGGCCACGGTCCCGAGCTGGAGTTGCGTGGGGACCGGCCCTGTCCTGCGCTCGGGCTCGAGGGGAAGGTTGAGCTGGCAGCCAACGATCATCTGCACGCCGGCCTTGACGATCGTGTCCGTCAGGTCCCAGAGGCCGAACAGATTGTTGGTGTCGGTCACGCCGACAGCCGGCATGCGGAATTTCCTGCAAAGGGCAGCGATCTCGTCGGGCTGCAGCGCTCCCTCGAGCAGCGAGAAGGCTGAGTGCACCCGCAGGTGGACGAATTTCGCTGGACCTGACACGGCAGATTACCTTGGCTTGTGGCGCGGACGTGAGGATGATCGAGCGCCGGATGGCGTTCAAGCGGACAGGCTTGGGGCTCAGCCCTGCCCTGTGGACAGGGTTCGGGTCGCGGTA
This sequence comes from Alphaproteobacteria bacterium, assembly GCA_040381215.1. Lineage (GTDB taxonomy): Bacteria > Pseudomonadota > Alphaproteobacteria > Micropepsales > Micropepsaceae > SZUA-430. Next base: position 62,722 of record JBEIHO010000003.1, read on the forward strand.
CCGCGGTGGATGACCCTGTCGGTGGCGAGGACCGTGCCGGGGTCGTGGGTTGGGCCGGTCTTCAGCCGCTCGTAGACGGGGGCGAAGTCGCGATAGGTTTCGCCGAACAGCTGCTCGAAGCTGTCGATGACAAAATAGGTCTCCTGGAAGTCGTCGATCCGGTATCTCGTGCGCATGACGCGCTCGAGGTCGAAGGCGATCCGGTTGGGCGAGGCGTTGTCGATGGCGTAGACGGTTTCGGCCGTCGATGAGGCGATCCCTGCGCCGTAGATCCTCAGCCCGCGCTCGGTGCGGATCAGGCCGAACTCGACGGTGTACCAATACAGCCGCGCCAGATTGGGCAGCATGTGGAAGCCGTTGAGCGCCCTGAGGCCGCCCTTGCCATAGGCCTCCATGTAGTCGGCGAAGACCGGGTGCGCCAGCATGGGGACGTGACCGAAGACATCGTGGAACACGTCTGGCTGCTCGATGTAGTCGAGCTGGTCGGGCCTGCGGATGAAATTGCCGGCCGGAAACCTGCGATTGGCCAGGTGCTCGAAGAAGATGTCGTCGGGGACAAGGCCCGGCACGGCCACGACGGACCAGCCCGTCAGGGCAACCAGGCGGCGCGACAGTTCCTTGAATTCAGGGATGGCATCACGGCCGATATCGAGGCGATGCATGCCGTCGACAAATTCCGGGCAGGCATAGTCGGGCAGCAGGCGTTCCAGCCGCGCATAGAGCGTGCGCCAGGTGGCATGATCTTGCGGCGTGTAGTGCGCCCAATCCTGGTCGATGGTGTAGTCCGCGCGGATGCCGGGATGCTTCGCGCGAAACTGGGCGAAGAGGGTCGCGGTATCCGTCATCAGATCTCCGCACGCAGCCAGAGGTGGACGCCCGAGAGTGCCCAGGCCAGGCCCATGATGCCGTAGGTGATCATGTCCATCTGCTTCTGGGTGGGCTGCATGCCCAGATACTGCTCGACCACCACCACGACAAAGCTGCCTTCCTCGCGGTTGTCGGGGTCGCGCCAGAGGCCCTTCAGGAGATAGCTCTCGATGTTGTTCAGGGGGCAGGAACAGTCGTTGAGGTACCAGATGCCGAGGATCAGGGGCACGAGCACGACGTGTGCCCAGAGAACCGCGCTCACCGGCACGACCCATCCCAGGATGATGAACACCAGGATCGCCAGGTGAAGGTTGTGGCACGACCATGACAGGGCGCGCGCGGCGCCACCGGTCACCAGGGCCCTAGGCTTTGAGCTTTCCGGCATCAATCAGTTTTCCATCATGCAAGAGCCAGGTGCGGTCCATCTTGACCGCCATCTGGAGATTATGGGTGGCAATCAGCGCCGAGACGCCACGCGCGCGGCAGGTCTCGACGAATACGTTGAACACCATGTCCGCGGTACGCGGATCCAGGTTTCCGGTGGGCTCGTCGGCGAGGATCAGCCGCGGCTGGTTGGCAAGGGCGCGTGCGATGGCGACGCGCTGCTGCTCGCCGCCCGACAGGCGGGCGGGCCGGTGGGACGCGCGCGGGGCGAGGCCAACCATGTTCAGCAGGCGCATGGCCAGGCCCTCGGCGTCGCGCGGACGGCGCCCGCCGATCAGCTGGGGCATCATCACGTTCTCGAGGGCCGAGAATTCCGGCAGCAGGTGATGGAACTGGTAGACGAAGCCCAGCACGTCGCGACGCATGCGCGTGCGCTCGGCATCGTCGAGGCGCGCGCAGTCCCGGCCGGCGATGAACACGTTGCCCGCGGAGGGTGCCTCGAGCAGGCCGCAGATGTGGAGCAACGACGATTTGCCGGAGCCCGATGGCCCGACCAGGGCCACGATCTCTCCCGGCAGGATCTGGGCGTTTACGTTGCGGAAGATGTCGAGCGTCTCGGGCGGCGTGCCGAACGAACGGCTGACGCCCTGCAGGACGAGGACCGGCGCGGCCTGGGCCGGCGGGCGCTGGGCGGTCAGTTCCTGGGTTTCGAAGGGAGGTTCACTCATACCGCAGGGCCTCGACCGGATCGAGGCGCGCAGCACGCCAGGCCGGGTAGACAGTGGCCAGCATCGTCAGCGCCAGGGAAATGAGCACGACAACCGTGATCTCGCCCGCGTCCATCTTGGCCGGCAGGCGGCTCAGGAAGTACAGCGTCTCGGGGAAGAGGTTCACGCCCGTGATCCAGATCAGGAACTGGCGGATGTTCTCGATGTTCCAGCAGAACACCACGCCCAGGATCCAGCCCAACAGCGTGCCGGCGATGCCGATGACCGAGCCCGACATCAGGAACACGCGCAGGATCGTGCCGCGGGAGGCGCCCATGGTGCGCAGGATGGCGATGTCGCGGGTCTTGTCCTTCACCAGCATGATCATGCCGGAAATGATGTTGAACCCGGCCACGATGATGATGAGGGTCAGGATCAGGAACATGACCACGCGCTCCACCTCGAGCGCGCTGAAGAAGTCAGGGGCGGTGCTGCGCCAGTCATAGATCGAGGTGCCGGGGACGATGCGTTCGATGACGGGGCGCAGCGCGTCAACCTTGTCGGGGTTGTCGACCATGACCTCGATGAGCGAGACGCCCCTGCCCTTGTTGAAATATTCCTGCGCCTCGGTCAGGGGCATGAAGACCATGCTTTCGTCGTAGATCGACATGCCGACCTTGAACGTGCCGGCCACGCGGTATTGCTTGACGCGCGGGGTGACGCCAAAGGGCGTGACATTGCCGCGCGGGGCCACGAGCGTGATGCTCATGCCCTGCTCGATGCCCATGTTGCGGGCCAGGATGTCGCCGATCAGGACGCTGGAGCCATCGCTGGCGAAGCGCTGCAGGGCGCCGGGCTTGAGCGAGTCCGCCACGAGCTTGATGTTGGCGAGGTCGCGCGGACGGACCCCGCGCACCACGACGCCAGGCGATTGGGCCTGCGCTGTTGCCAGGGCCTGTCCCTCGACGAAGGGCGTGGCGCGTGCGACGCCGGGAACCTTGGCGAGGCGGGCCGAAATATCCTGCCAGCCCTCGAGCGTCCCGCCGATGGGCTGGATCATGTAGTGGCCGCGGAAGCCGAGGATCTTGGACATGATCTCGGCGCGGAAGCCGTTCATGACCGACATCACGATGATCAGCGTCGCCACGCCCAGCGTGATGCCGAGGATGGAGAAGCCTGTGACGACCGAGATCCAGCCCTCCTGCCGTCGGGCGCGCAGGTAGCGGCTTGCCAGCAGGAGTTCGAACCAGGAAAACGGCCGCGAGCCGTCGCTGGTGCGGCGCGCTGCAGGCCGTGCGGGACGCTGAACCTCGAAGGGGTTCATCCGTTCGCCCTGGTCAGGAAGTTGAGGGTGGCCTCGGGTGTCAGGTTCTGACGCTCGCCGGTCTTGCGGTTCTTGATCTCGACCTGTCCGGCGGCCAGGCCGCGTGGACCCACGATCACCTGCCAGGGGACGCCGATCAGGTCGAAGGTCGAGAACTTGGCGCCTGCGCGCTCGTCGGTGTCGTCGTAGAGAACCTCGACGCCCGCATTACCCAGCTTGGCGTAGAGATCCTCGCAGACGCCGCGGGTCGTGGCGTCGTCGGCCTTGAGGCTGATCAGGCCCACCCTGAAGGGGGCAACGCTCTCGGGCCAGATGATGCCGGAGGCGTCGTGGCTGGCCTCGATGATCGCGCCGACCAGGCGCGAGACGCCAATGCCGTAGCTGCCCATCTCGACCAGCACGTCCTCGCCCTTGGGGCCGGTGACCTTGGCGTTCATGGGCTTGGAGTACTTGGTGCCGAAATAGAAGATGTGGCCCACCTCGATGCCGCGGGCGGCAAGCTGCTTGTCGGCAGGGATCCGGGCAAAGGCCTCGGGATCGTGCTTTTCCTCGGTGGCGGCGTAGAGCTGCGTGCGCTGGTCGATGTAGGGCGACAGGTCACCCTCGAAGTCGATGTTGTCGGGGGCCGGCATGTCGACGAGGTCGCGGTGGCAGAAGACCTGGCTCTCGCCGGTCTCGGCCAGCACGATGAACTCGTGGCTGAGGTCGCCGCCGATGGGGCCGGTGTCGGCCTTCATGGGAACCGCCTTGAGCCCGAGGCGCGCAAAGGTCCGCAGGTAGGCCACGAACATCCGGTTGTAGGAGCGGCGCGCGCCATCGGCGTCGATGTCGAATGAATAGGCATCCTTCATCAGGAACTCGCGTCCGCGCATCACGCCGAAGCGGGGGCGGATCTCGTCCCGGAACTTCCACTGTATGTGGTAGAGGTTGCGCGGCAGGTCCTTGTAGGAGCGGATCGACGAGCGGAAGATGTCCGTGATCAGTTCCTCGTTGGTCGGACCGTAGAGCAGATCACGCTCGTGGCGGTCCTGGATGCGCAACATTTCCTTGCCATAGGCCTCGTAGCGGCCGCTTTCCCGCCAGAGGTCGGCGGACTGAAGCGTGGGCATGAGGAGCTCGATGGCCCCTGCCCTGTCCTGCTCTTCCCGCACGATCTGCTCGATGTTGCGCAGGACCCTGTGGCCCAGCGGCAGCCATGAATAGATGCCGGCCGAGGCCTGCTTGATGAGGCCGGCGCGCAGCATGTAGCGGTGCGAGACGATCTGGGCCTCTGCCGGCGTCTCGCGCAGCAAGGGCATGAAGAAGCGGGATACGCGCATGTCTGTTTATATGAGAATCTTGTTCGGGTTCGATTTGACGCCCCTGTCATAGCTTGGACGGCCATGGGGGGCAAATCTGCCGTTCCCGGCGGGCAGGACACGAATCCGGGTGCAGACAGCCCCGGGTCGCGGCCGGCGATGGAGCCGATCCGTTGCAGAATTATTCACGGTGAGTGGTTACAGCGCCGACTATCGCCGAAATCGCCGAAAACAAAAATAGAACATTTTGACGCAGGCAGGTCTGGTGGCTGACCTTGGCGGCGCCACCAGATCTGCGTGCCGCGCGATCACTGGAGGCCGGGACTGTCCAGATCGAGCTTGTCGGCGGGGATGCGCTCGGTCTGCGGACGCTTGGCCTTCAGGGCATTGAAGAACACCTTGCCGTCGCCGGCAACCACGACACTGGCGCGAGCGGGATCGAACACGCTTGCGGCGGTCGCCTTCACTTGTGCCGGCGTCACGGCTGCCACGTCCGCGACATAGGTCTGCAGGCGGTCGAGCGGGAGACCGAAGGCTGCCAGTTCCGAAAGTTCGGATGACAGGCCCCCTGCCGTCTCGACGTTGCGGCCAAAGCCGCCAATCAGGGACGAGGCGCGCGCCGCCAGCTCCTCGGGCGTCACATCGGTTGAGCCCAGGCGGCGGAACTCGGTCTCCATCAGCCCGACGACGTCGATGGCCGTGGTGTTCTTTGTCTGGGCGGCGGCGACGATCGGACCGGTAGAGAGACGCGGCGCGAAGCCGGAGCTGGCGCCATAGGACAGGCCACGCTTGATGCGGATCTCCTGGTTGAGCCGCGCGGAGTAACCGCCGCCAAGGACGGCATTGGTCACCAGGAGCGGGAAGAAACCGGCCTCGGTGCGCGCGACGCCGCGCATGCCGAAGGCGACGGCGGCCTGTCCCGAGCCTGCGAGGTCGACAACGACGGTACGCGGGGCCGGCGCGCTGCCGGCGGCGTCGCCACGGACCGGCAAGGGCGTCGCGGGTTTCGTCCAGCTGCCGAAGTGCCGCTCCGCCAGCGCGACGCCCTCGTCGGCGCCGACATCGCCTGCGATCACAAGGACCGCATTGTCGGGGCGCCATTGTGCGGCGTGGGCTGCCACGAGGTCCTCGCGGCTGATGGCCGCCACGCTGGTGGGCGACGTCACGCGTCCATAGGGCGCGTCGGCGAACAGAACCCGTGTCATGGCAAGCCGCGCCAGGGTTCCGGGCTGCTTCAGGCTGACGGCGAGCTCGTCGAGCACCTGCTGGCGCTGGCGGTCGATCTCTTCCTGCGCGAAGGCCGGGTTGCGCGCGACATCGGCCGCGATCGCCATGCCGTCGTCGATGCGCGAGGACAGCGCCACGAGGGAGAGGCTGGCGGAGTCCATGCCGGCATCGGCTGCAAGGGAAGCACCGAGCGATTCCACCTGCTGGGCGATGAGGGTTGCCGAGCGTGTTGGCGTGCCCTTGGTCACGAGGCTTGCGACCATGCTGGCGGTTCCGGCGCGACCGACGGGATCGGCGGTCCCACCCGAGAGGACGCGCAGGTCGACGCTCACGATCGGAAGGCCGGGCTTCGAGGCGACGATCACGCGCAGGCCGTTGGCAAGCGTCTTCTCGACCGGCGTGGGAAGCGTTGCCGAAATGGCAGGCCCCGCCTGCGGCGGCTTTGCGCGCTCGGCGGGGGCCGCGAGGGCAAAGACCGGAATGTCAGCCTTGGGGAGGTCGAGCGTCTGTGCCTTGATGGATGGTGCGGAGGCAATGGGATCGGCACTGACACCTGCCGGCTTTGCATCCTGGGCGCTGTAGTGGATCGTCACGCGCTGCGTGTCGTCGAAGAGCGCCTTGGCCACGCGTTGCACGTCGGCGATCGTCACAGCCTGGATCCTGGCGAGGTTGCGGTCCGCCGCGGCGGCGTCGCCATAGCGGATCACGGCGTCGGCGATGGTGTCGGCGCGTCCGAATGCCGTCTCACGCTCCTGCACGGCTTCGGCCAGCAATTCGTTCCTGGCCTCGTCAAGTTCGGCCTGGGTCACGGGCTTGTCCTTGAGGGCGGCGATTTCGGCGCGCAGGGCGTTCTCGCCGTCGGCCGCCGATTTTCCGGCGCTGAGGATCGCTGCCACCGTGAGGGCGCCCGGATCGCGGGTGGGTTCGAGGCTCGAGAAGACCTGGGCGGCCAGTTGCTGGCGGTAGACCAGTGACTGGTAAAGCCGCGAGCTTTCTCCGCGCGAGAGGATGGCGTCGAGGACCGTGGCGACGGCAAAGTCGGGGTGACTGGCGGGCAAGCCGGGCCACGTCATGGTGACTGCCGGCAGCGGCACGTTGGGCTCGAAGGTGCGATAGAGACGTGCCTGCGTGCGGCGAGGCTCCACGGCCGTCACGCGCGGGATGGGACGCGCGGGCTTGGCGAGCACGCCGAAATACTGGTCGACCCATTTGTCCAGCGTTGCCTGGTCGAAATTGCCGCTGACCACGAGGACTGCATTGTCGGGGCGATAATAGGTGGCATGAAACGCGCGCACGTCATCAACCGTGGCGGCATCGAGATCCTCGATCGAGCCGATGCCGGGGCGACCATAGGGGTGCACGCTGAAGGTCGTCTGCGGGATGTAGAGCCCGAACAGCTTGCCATAGGGCGAGGCGAGGATGCGCTGGCGGTATTCTTCCTTCACGACGTCGCGCTCGGAGGCGAAGGTCGCCTGGTCGACAACGAGGGAGCCCATGCGGTCGGCCTCGGCCCAGAGGATGCGCTCGAGCTGGTTGGCGGGCACGACGGCGTAGTAGTTGGTGAAATCATCCCAGGTCGAGGCGTTGTTGAAGCCGCCGACATCCTCGGTCAGGCGATCGAAGGTTTCGGAAGGCATGTTCCGGGTGGCCTTGAACATGATGTGCTCGAAGAGGTGGGCAAAGCCCGAGCGCCCGGCGGGATCGTCCTTGGAACCGACATCGTACCAGACATGCACGGCGACATTGCCTGTGGTGCGATCCGGCAGCGCCAGCACGCGCAGTCCGTTGGCGAGCGTGCGCTCGGTGTATTTCAGCGGCTCGACCTTGAGCGCCGCGGGCTTGGCGGGCGTCTTCTGGCTTGACGTATCGGAGCAGGACGACAGGGCGGCGGCGAGCAGGACGAGCGCCACGGCGGTCAGGGACTTGGTCATGCGATCAGGTTTCCTCAAGGGCTGCGCAGGCTAGGACATCAGGGTGGCCTGCCTCAAATCAAATTCCGGTCATCTGGCGGCCAGGCTGATTTCGGCCCATGGAATGCCGTGGTCCGATGCGCCGGGGGGCTTTGGCAGGGCGTCACTGTCGAGCAGGTGATCGTTTACCACGCCATGGCGCACGACCGTGCCGATGCGGTGGCGGTTCCTGGAATAGAACTCCTCGGAGACGAGGATATGGTCGAGGATGTCGCGGTCGCCATTGAAGATGTGGGTGTGGATGCTCGATGAGCGCTGGCCCGCAATGCGGAATGTCGGATAGAGGACCGTGTCCCAGAGCGCCTTTTTCTCGGCGAAGCCCTTGCCCTCGTGCGGGGAAGCGCCGCAGACGATCTGCGTGCTTGCTGCATCGGGCGTATCGTTGAGATCCGCCAGCACGATCACAGGCGTGCGCGTGGAGGCCATCTCCTGCAGGATCAGATGACGCAGGGCCGCGGCCTCGGCTGCGCGCAGGATGGTGGCGCGCGCCTGGCCGATGGCCGACATGAAGGGATCATCGCCGTCCTCGCCGTTCTTGATGATCGGGCTTTTCGACTTGAGGTGGGCGACAAAGACCATCAGCGACAGATCGCCGACATGGACCCTGGCCTTGAGCACGGGACGCTGGAACTGGTCGATCGCCAGGGGCACCTCACGGATCGTGCCGTTGGCGACCCGCAACGGGATCTGCAGGCTCAGGGAAGCAGGAAAGAGCGGCACGACCTCGCCGCCCGAAATCGGAAAGCGCGAGACAAGTCCAAGGCGCGGGCGTTGCGCCAACCTGCCCTTCACATTCTCGGCCACGGATGCCCCGGGCGCGCACAGATTGGCGCCACCGGCGAAGTGGTAGGTGCGGGCCAGCACGTCGGCGAGGGCCTCGCTGGTCCAGAGTTCCTGGATGCCGATGATGTCGGGCTCGATGCGGTTGATGATCGAGGCGCTCCAATTGGCCTTTGCCTCGTACTCCTCGCGCGTGAGGATCATGCGATCGTAGAACCGGATGTCCGGCAGGATCAGGTTTTCAACGTTGAAGTTCGCGATCCTGAAATTCATTGTCGCTGGCGCATCCGGATTTGCTCGCGGTGCATAGTGTAGAGGCCGCTGCCGACAATCAACATCGTGCCGCAGATTGCCAGGGGGTCCGGTATCTCGCCCCACACGGCAAAGCCGATCGCGACCGCCCAGAGAACCCCGAAATAGCGGAACGGCGAGACGACCGTCACGTCCGTGCCCCGGAAGGCGCGGATGATGGCGGCGTTGGCGGTTGTCACCAGGATTGCGGAGCCGGCCAGCAGCCCCAGCATGTTCCACGACAGGGGGACCCAGGTCTCGAAGGGCGCACTGGCAAAGCCCAGCAGGCAGACCGCCAGCGTGGTCGTCAGGGTGATGGCGGGGGTCGGGATCGCCGGATCGAGGCGGCGGGTGATGAGATCGCGCACCGATATGATCAGCGCCACCATGATGGCGGAGATGGCATAGGGGCTGAAGTCTGTGCCGCCGGGCTGTGCAACCAGCAGCACCCCGAGGAACCCTACCCCAATGGCCGACCACCTGCGCCACCCCACGTGCTCGCGCAGCACGATGGCTGCCAGCAAGGTGATGGAGAGCGGCGTGAACTGCATGAAAACGGTGATGTCGGACAGGGCAAGGTGCGGCAGGGACATGATGAACAGGGCTGCAGAGGTTGCTTCCAGCCCTGCGCGCAGCCCGACCATGGGTGTCAGCGCCAGGCGCCAGCGCGCAGGTTCCACCGTGGCGAGCAGGACCGAAAAGGCCAGCGAAACCGCCAGCACGCCGCGCAGGGCCATGATCTGGCCGGGCGGCAAGGCTTCGCCGAGAAGCTTGACGAAGCTGTCGCTGGACACGAACAGCGCCTGCGACACCAGGAGCATGACGATCCCGCGCAGATTGTCGGCCGAGGTTGGTTTCAGTGTCGCGGCTCCGGGTTCCTCTCCGCTCTCGCCGGCTGGCGAGCGCCCGTCAGTAGCCGGGCGGCGCCATCGTCGTGATGGGCGTGCGGTAGGGAATGTTGTCGATGACAGCCTTTACATCGACGTCCGGGGCCGTGTCCACGCCAGAGCCATTGGGCTTCGCCTCGAGCTCCTTGACGGTGAAGTCCATCCGGGTCTCGTAGGTGCGGTCGATCTGGTTGCGCAGGCGCTGCATGGCGTTATACCAGCGGTTTTTCGAGCTGGAGTTGGTGCAGGTGGACAGCTCGGCCTCGCTGGTCGCGCCCCAGCGGCGTTCAACGCAGTCATACGGATCGAAGGACATCGCAAACAGGCGCTTCATCGCGTCGGAGAACCCGATGCTGACCCGCTTGCTGGCCGAGTTCATGTAGTAGATGGAGCATGTGGATTCACCCTGCGCCCAGGCGGCCTGGAGGTCTTCCTTCAGGCTCAGGCCGTCGTAGGAGATGCGATCGTCCCGGTTGAGCCACATTTCGGTCAGGCGCTTCATGTCGTCCCTGAACGCGCGGAACGCAGTCTTGAGGCGCGCGTCGCGCGAGGGGGTCGAATAGATCTCCCATTCCATGTTGTCGGTGCCATAGATGTTCTGCGGCAGCCGCTCCGGGTGGGCCTTTCGATCAATGCCGGCCTCGATCGCAATGTCGACAAAGCGCGCCCGGTCGTAAAGATCGTTGCACAGGGTCTTCATCGTGGCCTTGAGTTCGGCAACGGGATTGAACGACAGCTTGCCGCCGGCCATCGACGTGCGGGCGTATTCGTAGAAGCCCATCTCCATGCCGTTGTAGGCGTAACGGGCCTTGCGCCAGTCGGACTTCGGATCGGGATCGAGGTTGCCGAAATACTGCTCTGTCGAGTAGTCGGCGATCTGGCTGTTCCTGGCGAGCGTGATGCGCCCCTTCTCGAGGCGAATGGGTCTGAAGTTCTTGAAGCCCGCGCCCAGCGACGGCAGGTCGCGACCGAACTGGGGACCGAAGACGCTGCGGGTGAGCGTGAAGTCGGGGTGGGCGTCCATGTAATAGACGCGGCCGACTTCATCGACCTTGTAGACGATGGCCACGTGGCCGTTCACGTCGTAGATGGCGGTGCCGGGCCTGATCGATCCTGGCTGGATCTGCGGCGGGTAGAGGTCGGTCAGCGGATTTTCGTCTGCGTCCGGCCCGATGCGATAGGTGGCCGAGGACACGGCATCGCGGATGGCGTAGATGACCGAGCGACCGTTCTCGCCGCCGGTGATGTTGCGTCGGCCCGCGATGCGATTGCCCTTGGGCGAGAAGCGGATGTCTCCGCCGCCGCGGGTGAAAACCCCTGTTGCATAGGAGAACGGCAGTCCGTTCTTCCAGGCATAATACGCGCGCAGCATGTAGACGAGGTCGGCGCAGTCGGCGTTGAAGTTGATGCCTCGCCCGTCGGTGTGGCGGTAGGGATTGGCGCTTGAGTTGATGCAGTCGTCAGGCGTGTCGCACTTGCTCTCGCCGATGCGCTGAACGAAGTCGGCGTAACCCTTCTCGTCCTCCTCGGTCCATTCGGTCTTGGTGATGCGCCAGGTATCAGCCGCCCACGCCCCGGGGAGGGTGGCGACCAGCAACGCAAGTGACAGCAGCAGGCGCAGAACCATTGACCCCCTCCAACCCTGCCCCAACAACATTGACAAAGCCCCGGCCTGTCAAGGTGTCCGGGGGCCTCATCGGGCGGCATGGCGAATGCGCGTGCAGATCTGCAACGAACATGGTTCATCTTCGGCGGGGACAGGGTTTTGCCCAGCGGAAGTGGCTGACACGGGCCGCGTTGGTGTGTACACCCTGAAAGACCTCAATTCAGAGGTGGTCCAGTTAAGGGAGGAAACCGGGTCCACGCCGGCGACAAGTCCGGCGGCCCGGTCCGTCATGGACGGGCGGGGTACGGGACACCGTACCTCGCCATTATTTTGCGCCCAGCAGGTCCTCGAGCGTGATCAGTTCGAGGTTTATGATCGAAAATATCGCCGCCCACAGGACCAGGGCCACGGCGAGGGCGATCAGCGCCTTGAACTTGAGGTTGTGAATGGCTGGCGCGGATTCAACCGTGCCGGGTTCAACCACGCCCTCCTCCAGTTGCGACCTTATGCCGATCGGCAGGAGGATGAAGAAGGCAAGCCACCAGATGACGATGATGGCGACCAGGGAGCCCGCGATACCCATGGCCTAGACCTGCTCGAGTTCGATGAGAGTGCCGTTGAAGTCCTTTGGATGCAGGAAAATCACCGGTTTTCCGTGCGCGCCGATCCGGGGCTGGCCGTCGCCGGTGATCGTTGCGCCCTGCGCCACCATCTGGTCGCGGGCGGCGATGATGTCATCGACCTCGTAGCAGACATGATGAATGCCGCCCGACGGGTTCTTCTTGAGGAAATTGGCGATCGGCGATTTTTCGCCCAGCGGCTCGAGCAGTTCGATCTTGGTGTTGGGCAATTCGACAAACACCGTGGTGACACCATGATCGGGCTGGGGGACCTCGCCGGATACCTTGGCCCCCATCGCGAAGGTTGCCCGGTAAACCTGGGCCGCCGCCTTGATGTCGGGAACGGCGATGGCGACGTGATTCAAACGACCAAGCATGGCGATCTGCCTTTGTGCAATTGCAACATGACGGGAAGCTAGAGGCAGCCGTCGCGCGCGGCAAGGGCCGGCGGCGACGGCTAATTCCACCATGCGCGCGTGGATATTGATGCGATGCAGCGAACCCCCTGCCCGTCGCTGCAGGAATTAATCAAGACGTGATGCACTGCCGCACAGGCTGGCCAGCATTATCACGCGGCGGCTTGTGAATCCCCTTCCCCCGTGGTCTCTTCCGATTTGCTGCGTTCTCACTGGGGTAATTCGAATGGATATCATCTGGCAGGTAGGCCTGTTCATCACGGCCTTCACGGCTATCCCTGTTCTATGGCAACTGACCCGCGGGCATCCCAAGGGATTGTTCATCCTGTTCTTTGCCGAGATGTGGGAACGCTTTTCCTATTACGGCATGCGGGGACTGCTGATCTTCTTCATGACGCAGCACTTCCTGTTCGATGACACTGTCGCGCAGGGCCAGTACGGCGCCTATACGTCGCTGGTGTACCTGATGCCGCTGATCGGCGGCCTCCTGGCCGACCACCTGCTGGGAACGCGCAAGGCGATCGCCTTCGGCGCCATCCTGCTGGTGCTGGGACACCTGACCATGGGCGTCGAGGGCGCCCCTTCGCAGCAGGTGCTGACACACGAGGGCAAGGAATACGCGTTCCAGGTCAAGGGCCGCATGGAAGCCCGCGACGCGCGCATCATCGTCGATGGCAACGCCTATACCTTCGGGGCAAGCCCGCAGGGCGGCTTCGAGATCAAGGGCCTGCCGGAAGGCGCTTCGCTGCCGGCCGTGCTGCCGAAGGGAACCTATGAACTGTCGGTCAAGCAGGCAGACCCGATCTACAAGGACGTGTTCTTCCTGGCGCTGGCCCTCATCATCATGGGTGTCGGCTTCCTGAAGGCGAACATCTCGACGATCGTGGGGCAGCTCTACGAGCAGTCCGACCCGCGTCGCGATGCCGGCTTCACGCTTTACTACTACGGCATCAACCTGGGCGCTTTCTGGGCCTCGCTGCTGTGCGGCTGGCTGGGGACGACCTATGGCTGGTGGGCCGGGTTCGGCGCTGCCGGCCTTGGCATGTTGCTGGGCCTGATCGTGTTCGGTCTCGGCAAGCCGTGGCTTGAGGGCAAGGGCGAGCCGCCAAATCCCGAACTGCTGAAGCGCCCGGCCCTGGGGCCCATCAATATCGAGTGGGCGGTCTATCTGCTTGGCTTCGCGGGTGTGGGCCTCGTGTGGCTCATGGTCCAGCGCAACGAAGTGGTCGGGCAATTCCTGGCCTTCGGATCGGTGCTGGTGCTGCTCTATCTGGTGTTCTTCATGTTCACGCGCTGCACTTTCGTTGAGGCGCAGCGCCTCATCCTGGCGCTCATCCTGATCGCGGCCTCGACCGTGTTCTGGACGCTGTTCGAGCAAGCCGGTTCGTCGCTGAACCAGTTTGCAGAGCGCAACACGGAACTGAACATCATGGGCGTCTCGATCACTGCGGCGCAGACGCAGTCGTTCAACGCGGGCTTCATCCTGATCCTCGCGCCGGTGTTCTCGTTCATCTGGGCGGCGCTTGGCCGGGTCAACCTTGACCCGAACCCGGCGCTCAAGTTCGGCCTTGCGCTGGTGCAGGCGGGGCTTGGCTTCCTCGTTCTTGTCTGGGGCACCCAGTTTGCCGACGGCAACTTCAAGGTGCCGCTGATGTTCCTGGTGCTGACCTATCTGCTGCACACGACGGGCGAGTTGTTCCTGTCGCCGGTCGGCCTGTCGCAGATGACGCGCCTGGCACCTATCGCCGTGGGTTCGACGATCATGGCGACGTGGTTCCTTGCTTCATCCTGGGCGCAGTACCTGGGCGGGTTCGTGGCGCAGATGACGGCAACGGAGACGGTCGCCGGCCAGGTCCTCGATCCGCAAAAGGCGCTGCAGACCTATGTCCAGGTGTTTGGCGAGATCGGCATCTGGGGCATCGGGATTGGCCTGGGACTGATCGTTCTGTCGCCGCTGCTGCGCTATCTTGCGCATCCGGAAGTGTCGAAGTAGCAGCGGTCACATCCAGACCTGAACCAAGGCGCCGCGGAAAGCTTTTCCGCGGCGCTTTTTCATGGGCTGTCGGCATGTTCATGAACGCGAAATGAATGCTGCGTTCCGCGAGGCTTCAGGATGCGGGGTGCATTCTTCCAACCGTGATCAACCCCTTGCCTGCAGAAGCAGGCAAGCCCACTGGAAGGAGAAAACCCATGAGCATCAAACTCGCACTTGCCGGACTTGTCGTTGCTGTCGGCCTGTCGGCCCCTGCCCTGGCCTATGGCTATCATGGCGGCCATGGCCCGCATGGCGGGTATGGCGCACGCGGGTGGGATTTCCTCGGGTCGCGTGTCGTCAGCCACTATGCCGAGCGTGACCGGGTAAACGCAGACGGCTATCGGCGTTACAGCCAGGTCAAGCTCTGCGCAGCCAACCGCGCGGTTCGCGTCCATGACGTGGACGTGGTGTTCCGCAACGGCGGACGCCAGGACCTGCGCGTGCGCGACGTGCTGCGGCCGGGTGAGTGCACGCGCCCCCTTTTCCTCAATGGCAACGGTCGCGACATCCGGTCGGTGAACCTCGCCTACCAGACCGCCGGTCGCAACTATGGCCCGCGGGCCGAAGTTGCGGTGTTTGCCCGCTAGAGGCTCAAGGCAAGAGGCGTCGCTGCCCTGGCAGCGGCGCCCTTGCTGCATTCAGCCCCGGCTTGGCTTCTGCCGGCAGGTCGAGGGCAGCGGCGGCAGCACGATGCCCGGCTGGTTTGCGAAGAAGCGACGCATTTCGTTATCGCAGAGCACGGCGTCGCGACCGGCGGCGACGAGGGCGTCGACATCTTCATCGCTGATGGTCAGGCCCGTTGGGATGGCGGCAAGGCGGGACCTGCCGTCTCCGTCCGCGAGGTCTCCCAGCGACACGTGGGCGAAGTGCGGCGACACACTGCGGCATGGCAGCGGTTGACCGTTACTGCCCAGGGGACAATCCCGCCGCGCCAGGCCGCCTGCCAGGCGATCGGTCATTTCCCGCGCGTGGATCAACGTCTCGAACCCATAGCGATCGATGGCCGTGGAGGTGACGGCGCCGAGCACGCGAAAGATGCTGTCGAGGTAGGGAACCTCGCTCAGGCGGCGATCCGGCTCGGCCTGCCCGTCGACGCTGACGATCAGGACATGACGCACGCGCTTCATGCGTTCGGATTCGCCGGCGGCGTTCTCGGTGGCGGGGGCCATCAACTGCACAAGACCGCGCAGGGCAAGGTTGTCGGAAACGCCGCCGTCCAGCAGGTGCACATAGGCGCTTTCGCGCTTCTGCATGTAGGTCTGCGCCAATTCGGCCAGATGCCGTCGGCGGGACAGTTCATCCTCTATGCCGGCATACTCATCAACCCAATGCGGCTTGCGGCAATTGGCTTTCGGGTTGGACGCGTGGTTCTTCAGGCTGATCGGCGAGAACAGGATCGGAAAGCCGTTTGATGCGGCCACGGCCCGCGCGATGGGCATGGAGGAAATGTCCGAACAGATCCAGTCGAATGTGTCCTGGCTGAAGATGAAAGGGTGCTCGTTGGCGAAATCCGTTGCCTGCACGCCAAGGAACGGCCGGCCCAGGCGGGCGAGGTCTGCATAGGTCTTGCCGCCGAAAAGCAGGTCGTCATAGACGCGGGCCATCTCGTCGTTGGAGCCCCAATTGGGGTTGAACGCCCAGTCCCAGTGCCATGGCAGGAGATAGATGCCGAAGATCTGGGCATTGAGATCATATTTGAGGAACGCATCGACATAGTTGTCGAACATGGCCTCTCGATGCAGCGCAAAGGCGGAGGCGGTAAAGCTGCCGCCGGACACACCGGTTACGACATCCACTTCACCCGTCAGGCGCCGCGGTCCGGCCCCGAGGTCGATGGTGATCTCGCGCAGGCCGGTCAGGACGCCGTAGCCGAAGGCCGACGACCTTTTGCCGCCGCCGGAGAACGCGAGCGCCATGAACAGTTCCGGGGACGTGTCATCGGGGATCGTGGTGATGCGGTAGGGGGCGTGATCATTCGGGGCGAGCAAGGGCAGGTTCTGCTGGGCCTGCAGGGACGAGCACGCCGACAGCAAGCCCAGCGCCAGGCCCAGAACGGCGCCTTTCAGATATGTAGACCCCATGTGAATTCCCACCTCAGCGCAGCCTCGAGACGAATCGATCCGATGCGGGATGTTACCTGTGCCCGGTGCCGATCCTTACCATTTATGAAAAACGAAGAAGGCGCCTGCGGCGATGCAGGCAAACCCGACCAGGTGATTCCAGCGCAAGGCCTCGCCCAGATAAATCACCGAGAAGGCGGCGAAGACAATCAGGGTGATGACCTCCTGCATGGTCTTCAGCTCGGCAGCCGAGTAGACCGCGTGCCCGTACCTGTTGGCGGGAACGGCGAAGCAATACTCGACGAAAGCGATGGCCCAGCTGACGAGGATCACGCTCCACAGCGGCCAGTCCTTGAACTTCAGGTGGCCATACCAGGCCAGCGTCATGAAAAGGTTCGACACGCAAAGGAGGACAATGGGAAGGATTGTGGCTGGCATGGCATAGTCCCGGATTGGATTTGCCGGATTTCCCATTTTGGTTTGGCCTGTGTCAAAGGAAACACCTAGGCTCGGGCGATGACAACCGGGCCCATGAAGAACGAACTCGAGAAGCTCGAGTACCTCGACTCGATGGAAGGGATTGTGCGGGCGGAGGCTTCGACTGCGCCTGCGGGCCTGCGCTGGCTTCCCCGGGGCGATGTGGTTCATGCCGTCTACCCGGGCGCGCTCGCGGCGCTGACGATCGGGCTTGCGTCGACGTTCCTCTCGGATCACTACGGCGCGCCGGTGATGCTGTTTGCCCTGCTGATCGGGATGGCGTTCCACTTCCTGCATGAAGAGGGTCGCTGCGTTGCCGGGATCGAGTTCGCATCGCGCAATGTGCTGCGGCTTGGTGTGGCGCTGCTGGGCGCGCGCATCACTTTCGACCAGATCGCACAGCTCGGGGCGGGGCCGGTTCTCATGGTGGTGTTCGGCGTCGCCACGACCATAGGCGCCGGCGTGCTTCTGGCGCCCGTGTTGCGGCAGTCGCGGGTCTTCGGGGTGTTGTCAGGTGGCGCGGTCGCCATCTGCGGCGTCGCGGCGGCGCTGGCGATCGCCTCGGTCCTGCCGCGCAACAGCGCCAACGAGCGGGATACGATCCTCACTGTCGTCTCGGTGACGGCGCTGTCGACGATCGCGATGATCTTCTATCCCATGCTGGTTGGCGCACTCGGGTTCGATGCGCAGCACGCGGGGCTGTTCCTTGGCGGGACGATCCATGACGTGGCGCAGGTCGTGGGCGCGGGTTACATGATTTCGCCTGAAGCCGGGGATGTGGCGACCTATGTGAAGATGCTGCGCGTCGCCATGCTGCTGCCGGTCGTGATTGTCCTGCTGTTCATCTTTTCGCAGCGTGGACAGACCACGGACCGCAAGGGGCCGCCGCTGGTGCCGACGTTTCTTGCCGGGTTCGTCGTGCTGGTCTGCGTCAATTCACTGGGGTGGATTCCCGAACCGGCGACGCAGGCGATGAACGACGTATCACGCTGGTGCCTTGTCACGGCGATTGCAGCCCTGGGCATGAAGACGTCTTTTGCCAAGCTCGTCGCCGTGGGATGGCGCCCGGTCGCACTCATGGTGGCGGAGACCGCCTGGATCGCCGTTGTCGTCCTGGCCGCCGTTTACTGGATTCTCTGAAGAGTGAGGAACTGCCGATGAAGACCCGTGCCGCCGTTGCGCATGCTGCCGGAAAGCCGCTGACGATCGAAATGGTCGATCTCGACGGGCCGCAGGCCGGTGAAGTGCTGATCGAATTGAAGGCCACGGGGATCTGCCATACCGACAAGTACACGCTGTCTGGCGAGGACCCGGAGGGGATGTTCCCGGCCATCCTGGGGCATGAGGGTGCAGGCATTGTCCGCGAGGTCGGCGCGGGGGTCACAAGCGTCGCACCGGGGGACCATGTCATTCCGCTCTACACGCCGGAGTGCCGGACCTGCGAGTACTGCCTCAGCCGCAAGACCAATCTTTGCCAGAAGATACGCGCGACGCAGGGACGTGGCGTTATGCCCGATGGAACAAGTCGCTTCCGGCTCAACGGAAAGCCGGTTCTTCACTACATGGGATGCTCGACGTTTTCGAATTTCACGGTGCTGCCGGAGATCTCGGTCGCGAAGGTCCGCAAGGACGCACCGTTCGACGTCATCTGCTATATCGGCTGCGGCGTGACAACCGGCATCGGTGCGGTGATTTTCACGGCCAAGGTCGAGCCAGGCGCCAACGTCGTCGTGTTCGGCCTTGGCGGGATCGGATTGAACGTCATCCAGGGCGCGCGGCTTGCGGGGGCCGACATGATCGTCGGCGTCGACATCAACCCGTCGCGCGAGGCGCTGGGTCGCCGCTTTGGAATGACCCATTTCGTGAACCCCAAGGAGATCAAGGGTGATCTTGTCGGGCATCTCGTGGAACTGACCAAGGGCGGGGCCGATCACAGCTTCGAGTGCGTCGGCAACACCACGCTCATGCGTCAGGCGCTCGAGTGCTGTCACAAGGGCTGGGGCAAGTCGACGATCATTGGCGTGGCGGGCGCCGGACAGGAAATCGCCACGCGCCCCTTCCAGCTTGTCACTGGCCGGGTTTGGCAGGGCTCTGCCTTTGGTGGCGCCCGGGGGCGGACGGATGTGCCGCGGATCGTCGACTGGTACATGGACCGAAAGATCAGCATCGACGAACTGATTACGCACCGGCTGCCGCTGGAAAGGATCAATGAAGGGTTCGATCTCATGGCAAAGGGAGAATCCATCCGCAGTGTCGTCGTCTACTAGGTTCCGGCTGCGCGGCAGAGCGTGGCGTCAACAGGTTGGAGAGGTGTACCCATGAAGCGCGTTCTTGCCGCCACCATCGCCCTGGTTGCGATGTCGAGCCTGCTGCCGGCCCATGCGGCCTCGTTCCGTGACACCATGGGGCGGTTCACGGTCGCCGTACCCGATGGCTGGTCGTCGGAGGCGCCTGCCAATGCCGCGGATTTCACGGTGGTCCTGTCGAAGGAGGATACCGAGACGCTGCCCGGTGCCGCGTGCATCGGGCTCTACCTGGACATGCCTTCGACACGATCGACATCGCAGGCCGAGCTGAACTCGGTTGTCGAGGGGCAGTTGACGGATGCCTTCTGGAAGTCAGCGCTTCAGGCCGGCGGTGACGATGGGCTGAAGGTGATTTCCACCGGCAAGAGAGATCGGGATGCCCGTCGGATCCACAATGTCGTGTTCACGGGAACCTCTGTCGAGGACGGAAAGAGCCAGACAGGCAAGGGCAAGATGGAGGTTCACTTCATCCCCGGTTCGATGCACTCGCTGATGTGCGTCACCGAAGAGGCGTCGTTTTCGCGGCATGGTCCGGCCTTTGAAACCATCTTCGCGAGCTACGACCCGCAAATTGCGCCGCTTGTTGCCCTGGCTCCCGGAGGCACGGCCTCTGTGCTGACACTTTTCGCGCGTGCATCCCAATCCGGGCAGGCACAGGTGGTTTCGGCTGACAATCCCGACCTGGGCCGCGCGGGCTTCAATGTCGGGGCGGCAAGCCTGACTGTCGACGGTGCCGGTTCGTGGCAGGTGTGCACGGCGACCGGGTATGCGGGACGGTGCGAAGCCATCAACGGTCCGGCAGCCGCGCCCTTCCAGGTCCTATCGGCCCGGCGGAGCGAAAGCAGCGCCGCGCCGCGCGCACTTGCCTCCGATTCGCTCAGGCGCGGATGGCGAACACTGCCGATCGCCGCTGCGGCCCGTTGAGCCGGATTACCGCCCGAGGAGGCTGCGCAACATCCACGCAGTCTTCTCGTGCACCTGCAGGCGCTGGGTGAGCAGATCCATCGTGGGTTGGTCGCTGGCCCGTTCCGCGGCCGGGAAGGATTCGCGGCAGGTCCTCGCCACGGTCTCATGCCCCTTCAGCAGGTTTTCGATCATGGCATTGGCGGACGGGACGTCCTCGTCGTCGCGGATACTGGTGAGCTTTGCGAACGCCTTGTAGGACCCTGGCGCGAAATGACCCAGCGAGCGCACGCGCTCTGCAATCAGATCCACGGCGGTCCATAGCTCGGTATACTGGGTCATGAACATGGCGTGCAGGTCGTTGAACTGCGGGCCTGTCACGTTCCAGTGGTAATTATGTGTCTTGAGATAAAGCGTGTAGGTGTCGGCAAGCACTCTTGAAAGCGCTTCGGCGATGCTTGCCCGGTCTGGTGTCGAAATGCCGATGTCCATGGTCCATTCCCCTGCGAAAACCTGAGGCTGATATAGGTCTGGACCCTAACCTTTCCAAGGGCATGTCTTTTTGACGCAAAGCAAACTGCCTTGCGCCCCCGGCCATTCTCCGGAATGTTCCTGTCCTTGCCTTGGCTGAAGGGACAGTATCCATGAACGATCGCGTTACCATCGACATCACTGACGGCGTTGCCGACGTGCGCCTTGTTCGCGCCGACAAGATGAATGCGCTCGACGATGCCATGTTCGAGGCCATCATCGCCGCCGGAAACCGCCTCAAGGAGGAGAAGGGCGTCCGGGTCGTGGTTCTGTCCGGCGAGGGGCGCGGATTCTGCGCGGGTCTCGATACCAGCAATTTCGCGCGCACGGCGGCGGCGGGACGTGAAACACGTCCGGCCGGGCGATTGCTTCCGCGCACGCACGGCATCGCAAACAATCCCCAGTATGCGGTGTGGGTCTGGCGGGAGGTCCCGGTTCCAGTCATAGCCGCGGTCCACGGCGTTGCTCTGGGGGGCGGTTGCCAGTTGGCGCTGGGAGCCGACATTCGCATCGTTGCGCCCGATACGAAGATGTCGATCATGGAAATCAAGTGGGGACTGGTGCCCGACATGGCGGGAACGGCGATCCTGCGCCACCTTCTGCGCGACGATGTGCTGCGGGAACTCACCTATACCGGGCGCATCCTCACCGGTACGGAGGCTGTTCAACTGGGGCTTGCCACGCGGGTCGCCGACGATCCGCGGGCAGAGGCGCTGGCGCTGGCGCGCGATATCGCCCTGAAGAATCCTGATGCGATCAGGGCGGACAAGCGGTTGCTGAACGCCCTGCCCCTGCTCAGCGACGCCGAAGCGCTGATGGCGGAATCGCGCGAGCAGGAGGCCATCATGGGCAAGCCCAACCAGGTCGAGGCTGTCATGTCGCAGATGCAGAAGCGGGCGCCCAACTACTCCTGAGGCGCCTCGGGAGACGCTGGCGGGTTGTTGGCAGCCATCCAGGCTTTCAACCGCTGTTCCACGTTGTGGCGGATGTCCATGTGGAACAGCGAGTAGTCGAGGCCGTGGTAGTTCTTGCCCGGAAGGATGAGGCCCGCAAAAACGCTGTCAGCGAGATCCTTGACGTAGAGAAACCCGTCCTTGCACTCGGCCCATGTCATGGCAGGCAGTGGCGCGCCGAGCGGGGGAAACGTCACACCCTGCGCGGCGTCATCGCCAAACATGCGTGCCGAGAAGCTGCCGCTGGTGGGAACGGCGCCGCGGTGCAGTTCAGCTGCAGCCTTGGCACCATCGCGCTTCCACGACAGCGGGTTTACGCATACGAGGTCGCTCATGTCGGGTGGCGGAGAGCCGCCCTCGCCCATCGCCGCCCAATGGACGACACAACCTGTCTGGGTGGGAGCGTCGCACACAGGCAGCGACTTCAGGGTCGCGGCATCCGCATTCGTTATGCGCGTGCCGATGACGTAAGCCGCCACGAGCCGACGTGCGAGCGGCGTGCCGTCGATCTTTTCCTGCAGCAGGCGGAAGGCGTGCTGAGACCCTTGGCTGTGGCTGGCAATGATGAACGGCCTGCCCCGGCTTTCATTGGCCAGGAAATACTCGAATGACCTGACGACGTCGCCATACGCCACGTCCATCGTCCGGGTCGCGATATCTTCGGTGGCAGAGAAATAGCGGAAGATCGAGGCCTCCCGGTATCGCGGCGCATAGACTCTGCCGACGCCGTTATAGGCGCTGGCCTGGTTGGCCATCATCCATTTTGTGTTCTCCTCGGTCCGGCTATCCGGGTTCAGCGGCGAATTCCAGCTGGCGCCATTCAGGTAGCCGGTTGGATGGATGAAGAATACGTCGACCGGAGCATCGCCCAAGGCCGCGGTGGTGCCCGTGGGTGTCAGGTCTGCCAGATCGTCGCGTCCGGGCCAGGCGGCCCACGACGAGGCCTGCGCATAGTCTGGCGCCGGCGCTAGCTTGGCTTCATCCCAGACCTTGGGCGGGCCCGCCAGCATCCCCAGCACCGTCATGGTGTTTCCGCTCAGGACGATGCCGGCGGCGATAGCTCCGATCAGTACGAGAACCGCGATTGTACCGAGAATGAACTTCCGCATTTCCAACTCCTGTCCTGATCTAACGCACGTCGTAGTCGGCCCAGGCGACGGCCTCGGTGGCCTTGCCGAAATCGCGCACGTGGGATGACCAGTTCTGCGTGATGTGGCCTTTGTCGTTCTTGTACCAGGAGTGGCATCGGGGGTCTGCCCAGGTTGTCTTCGCCAACGCCGCCTGGAGTTCCGAGTTGAAGCGTGACTGTGCCTCGGGCGTCACGTCCATGGACTGGCGCGCCTTCTGTCGCAGGCCGGACAGGGCGTGCACCGCGTAGGCGACCTGGTGTTCGAGCATCGAGGTGATTGAATTGTGCCCGAGGTTGGTATTCGGGCCATAAAGGACGAACATGTTGGGGAAGTGCGAGACCGTGATGCCGAGATAGGCCTGCGGGGTCTGCGCCCACTCGTCCTTCAGGTGCCTGCCGCCGCGTCCGATGACATCGACAGACCATTGCCAGCCCGTGGTTTCGAAGCCGGTCGCATAAACCAGCACGTCGAAATCGTGCGCCTTGCCATCCTTTGTCACGATCCCCGATGGCGTGATGCGGTCAATGCCTTCAGTCACGAGGGAGACATTCGGGCGCATGAGTGCGGGATAGAAGTCATCCGCGATGAGGATGCGTGCGCACCCGATCGGATAATCCGGGGTCAGCTTGCGGCGCAGCGCTTCGTCGGGGATCTGCTCGGCCATGTGATTGAGTGCGACACGCGTGTAGGCGTCGCGCCCTTCCCTGGTCCAGCTGAACACCTGCCAGAACAGATGATCGGCGTTCAGGAACGTTAGTTCACGGCCCATCGTGGCCAGCTCCGGGGCCGTCATCATGAGGGCCTTTTCCTCGTCGGTGATCGGCCGATCGAGGCGCGGAATGACCCAGTTCGGCGTGCGCTGGAAGACGGTGAGGTGACCCGCAACCTTGGCAACTTCGGGGATGATCTGCACCGCGCTGGCGGCAGAGCCCACGATGCCGACAC
Source organism: Alphaproteobacteria bacterium (assembly GCA_040381215.1). Lineage (GTDB taxonomy): Bacteria > Pseudomonadota > Alphaproteobacteria > Micropepsales > Micropepsaceae > SZUA-430. Next base: position 86,439 of record JBEIHO010000003.1, read on the forward strand.
GCTTGCCCGCGAGGTCAACCTTGTGATCCCAGCGTGCCGAGTGGAAGGCCGGCCCCTTGAAGCTGTCGCGCCCGGGAATGTCGGGCAGCTTGGGCCTGTTCAGCTGCCCAAGGGCTGCGACCAGGGCCTGGGCCTCGTATGTCCTGCCCGCCGACGTCGTGATCTTCCAGATCGATCGCTGGTCGTCCCAGATCGCCGTGCGCGCCTCTTCGTTGAAATGAAGGTGCGGCCTCAGGCCGAAATTGTCGGCAAGGTCTTCCGTGTATTTCTGGATCTCGTTGTAACGCGGAAAGATATGGCTCCAGCTCAAGCTGGGGGCGAAAGAATACTGATAGAGCGCGACGGGTACGTCGCAGCAACAACCAGGATAGGAGTTGTCGCGCCACGTACCGCCGACCCGGTCGGCTTTCTCGAGGATCACGACATCCTCGAAACCGGCTTCCTTCAGCTTTATCCCTGCGGCGAGGCCTCCGAGGCCCGCGCCCAGGATTGCCACGTTCATGTTGCTGGCCATGTCGAGACGTTCCCGCCCTGTGTTGCTTGGTGATGCAAACTTTGGCGGGACGCGCGGGGACGTGCAATTGAAAAGTGAGGTGCCGCGCGACGCGGGGCGTTCAGATCCGGATCACGTCCACTTTAACGATCGGCTTCTTGCGCCAGAAATCGTTCAATTCCCGCCTCACCATGCGACGCATGTCTTCGGCCATGCGCGCGTCATCATCGCTGCGCCGCAGGTTGTCGAGGGCGGTTTGCGCCGCATCCCGGGCGCGTTCGACGACGTCATCGGGCAGGCCAACGCACATGACCGCGGGCTCGGCCGCCGGCTTGTTGCGCCCGTCGAGGACGATCGTCACCATGACCGCACCTGCGAAGGCGGCCCCGCGCCGCTCCTTCATGGCGGCGTCGGAACCCGTCACGAGAATGCTGCCATCGAGATGCAAGCGCCCGTGGGGAGCCTCGTCGATGATCGTGGCCGGCCCCGGCGCGAGCCTTACCACGGATCCGTTCGGGGCGTGGATGGCCTCAGGCACCTGCAGGCTCTTGGCCAGGCGCACGTGTTCTCTCAGATGGCGCTCTTCGCCGTGCACGGGGACGGCGATCCGCGGCCTCAGCCAGGCGTACATGTCTGCCAGTTCCTCGCGTGCCGGATGACCCGACACGTGGACGTCGTAATCATCAGCCGAGATGACTTCCACGCCCCGCATCGCGAAGGTGTTCTGCATTTCGTAGATCAGGCGCTCGTTGCCGGGAATGACCCGCGACGAGAAAATCACGCTGTCTCCAGGACCCAGCGTCACGTGGGGATGGTCGCCGGCAGCGATGCGGGTCAGAGCCGCGCGCGGTTCGCCCTGGCTGCCCGTGCATAGATAGAGGACGCGGTGGGCCGGCAGGTCGGATGCGGATTCCTCGTCGATCAACGAGGGGATGTCCTTGAGATAGCCGGTCTCGATCGCCGCGTTGGAAATCTTGTGCATCGAGCGTCCGACCAGAGCCACGTGCCGCTTTGCCGCCGTTGCAGCCTTGATGACCGACTTCATGCGCGCGACATTCGAGGCAAAGGCACTGACAGCGATGCGGCCATGGCGGGCGGCAATCACCTTTTCGAGCTGCGCGGCAACGTCGGCCTCCGAGCCGGATCGGCCCGGCACGAAGACGTTCGTTGAATCGCAGATGGCGGCGAGAACGCCCTCATCGCCTACGCGCTTCAGGGCTGCGATGTCGGTCTTGCGCCCCACGACCGGATTGGGATCGATCTTCCAGTCGCCGGTGTGCAGAACGTTGCCCAGGGGTGTCCGGATGACGATGCAGTTGGGTTCGGGGATCGAATGGGTGATGTCGATGAATTCGAGCTCGAAGGGGCCCAGCTTGAGCGACCCGCCAAGAGGCACCTCGTGCAGCGGCACTTCCTCGAGGATGTCCGCCTCTTCCAGCTTGCCGCGCACCAGGGCTGCCGTGAAAGGGGTGGCATAGACCGGCACCTTGAAACGGGACCAGAGATGGCCGATGGCGCCAATATGGTCTTCGTGCGCGTGGGTCAGAACGATCCCGAGCAGGTTTCGGCGATGCTCCTCGATGAAACCCGGGTCAGGCATGATGACGTCGATGCCCGGCGTGTCGTCGCCGCCGAACATCACGCCAAGGTCAATCATGATCCACTGGCGTCGGTTTTCCGGCCCATAGCCGTAGAGGTTCAGGTTCATGCCGATCTCGCCCGCGCCACCCAGCGGAACGAAAACCAGCTCGTCGTCTGCCTTGCCCTTGCCTTTGGCCTTGGTCATTCGACCGGCTTTCGTGCCTTGGCGGCGTTGCGTTCGTAAATGTAGCTGAGCCCCCTGACCGTCAGGTCATGGTCGACCGCCTCGATTACTGGCGTCGAATGGCGAAACAGATGGGCAAGACCGCCCGTACCAACAACTTTCATGGGCTTTGCGTATTCCTGCCTGATGCGGGCAACGAGCCCTTCCACGAGAGCGATATAGCCCCAAAAGATGCCGGATTGCATTGCCGGAATCGTGTCTCGACCAATAACGGTGGCCGGTCGCTCGACCGCGATCCGGGGTAATTGGGCGGCTGCGAGGTGGAGCGCTTCCATCGACAGGTTCACGCCGGGCGCAATGATGCCGCCCTCGTAGCTGCACTTCTCGCCTACCACATCGAATGTCGTGGCAGTGCCGAAGTCGATCAGGATGAGATTGCCGCCATAGTCGCGGTAACCTGCGACCGTGTTGACGAGCCGGTCGGCGCCGACGGCCCGCGGGCGATCGGCGTTGATGACGATGCCCAGGTCCACGTCAGGATCGCCGATAACCAGCGCATTCTGGCGGAAATACTTGGAGCAGAGGCGGCGCAGGTTGAAAAGCGCCGGCGGTACCACGCTCGAGATGATGGCTCCGGTGATGTCTTGGGCCTGGATGCCTTCGAGCTGAAGCAGCTGGGCGAGCCAAACGTAGTATTCGTCGGCTGTCCGGTTATCCTTGGTCACAGCCCGGAATTGCGCGCGCACGTCCTTGCCGTCAAGGACAGCAAAGACGATGTTCGTGTTACCGGCGTCGATGGCAAGAAGCATGGGCTACCTCAGGGCTTCCGGGAAAAAAACCTCGCCGGCTGCAATCGCCCTACGCTGCCCGTCGGGGAGCAGAAGTTCAAGGGTTCCATCGGGGCCGATGGTTTCGAAAGTTCCCCGTATGGTTTCTCCCGCGAGGCGCACGTCGATAGGTCCATGAAGGCCGGCGGCGCGCTGGAGCCAGGCCTGCCGGATCACCTCGAAACCGGCGGCCTGCCAGGCCCTGAAGCGGTTATCCCAGGCCGATGCGAGCGTGCGGAGGGCGATGGCAGGGTCCGGCGCGGGGCTCCACTCGTTAACGAACGTTGTGGGGTAGCTGGCCGTTGACGGCGCCGCAACGAGGTTGATCCCGATGCCGATGGCCAGCCACGGCAATTCCCGCCGATCGCCCGCGGTCGCCGTTTCCAGCAGGATCCCGGAAATCTTCTTGCCGTTCACCAGTGTGTCGTTTGGCCATTTGAGCTGAACGCGTTCCGACGGCAACCACGCGCATAATGCATCATGCACGGCCAGGGCTGCGACGAAGGACAGGCGTGCGGCTTCTGCGGGCGCGCAGCCGGGTTTCATCAAGAGGGTCGCCATGAGATTTCCGCGCGGGGAAACCCATTCCCTGCCGCGGCGTCCCCTGCCCGCCGTCTGGCTCCGGGCCATGATCCAGAGAGGACCGACGTCGCCGGCTGCGGCGCGGCGACGGGCTTCCTCGTTGGTCGAGTCCAGTTCGTCGTATTCAATCAACCTGTAACCGGCCGGGAGTTGCGGCGCGGTCATGTCAGGGGATCAGGGCTCGCGCAGCGGTTCCGGCAGCGTCGGTCACAGCCAGCGGCGACACGATGAACAGCAGCACGAATGCTGAAGAGAATGCCAGCAACGCCGCATTGATCGTGCCGATCGGTTTCTCGAAGGCAGCTGCAGGCTCATCGAAGAACATCACCTTGACCACCTGGAGGTAGTAATAGGCACCGATGACGCTCGACAGGAAACCGATGGCCGCCAGCACGTAGAGCTTGGCTTCGACAGCCGCGAGGAACACGTACCATTTGCCCATGAAGCCTGCGAGCGGCGGGATGCCGATCAGGCTGAACATCAGGATGGCGAGCAGGTAGGCGGTGGTCGGGTCGCGCCGCGACAGACCGGCCAGGTCCGAGATCGCCTCAAGAGGCTTGCCGTCGCGCCGCATCTGGAGAATGCAGACGAAAGTTCCGACCGTCATGGCCAGGTAGATCACGAGATAGGTCAGCACGCCCTGGATGCCGGCCTGCGAGCCCGCGGCGAAACCGATCAGGGCGTATCCCATGTGACTGATGGAGGAGTAGGCCATCAGCCGCTTGATGTTCGTCTGGCCGATCGCGGCAAGGGCGCCGAGCAGCATCGAAGCGATCGAGACCGGGATGATGATCTGCATCCACGCCTGCTCTGCGGCCGCAAACGGACCGAACACGACCCGCATGAGCAGCGCCATGGCGGCGATCTTCGGTGCTGCCGCGAAGAACGCGGTGACCGGTGTCGGCGCGCCCTCGTACACGTCCGGCGTCCACATGTGGAAGGGAACGGCTGAGACCTTGAAGGCAAGACCGGCGAGGATGAATACAAGGCCGATCGTGGTGCCCAATTGGGTGCTGTCGGCTGCGACGGCCCCTGCAATTCCGTCGAAGGTTGTCGTGCCGGTGAACCCGTAGACCAGGCTCGAACCGTAGAGCAACATGCCGGATGACAAGGCGCCGAGCACAAAATACTTCAGGCCAGCTTCGGTCGATCGGGCATTGTCACGGGCGAATGACGCGAGCACGTAGAGCGCAAGGCTCTGCAATTCGAGGCCGATGTAGAGCACGATCAGGTCGTTCGCCGAGATCATGACCATCATGCCGAGCGTCGCCAGCGTGACGAGCAAGGGGTACTCGAAACGGGTCAGCTTCTCGTCCTTGAGGTACTCAAGCGACATCAGCATGGCGATGGCGGACCCGCCGAGGACGAGGAGTTTCAGGAACCTGGAAAAGGGATCCATGATCATCGTGCCGGAGAAGGCAAGGATCTTGCCTTCTTCGCCTGTCGCCACGAGATAGCCCACCCCGCACAGCAGGGCGACGCAGGCCCAGGTTACGAGCGCGTGGCGACGGTCACCGGCAAACACGCCGATCAGCAGGAGCGCCATGGCGCCTACCGCGAGGGCGATCTCGGGCATGGTGGCCGCCACATCGGCGTGGAACTGGTTCAGATCGATGTCGCCACTCATGGTGCAACTCCTTCGCCGGCTTCCGCGGTCTGCAGCTTGCCTTCGATCTGATCGAGGGTCGCCTGCACCGCGGGGCCGGTCATGTCGAAGATTGGCTTGGGATAGAAGCCGAAGAACAATGTTGCGACCACAAGCGGCGCCAGAATAAAGGCTTCGCGGCCGTTAAGGTCCTCGATGTCCTGGAGTTCGGGCTTCTCGAGTTCCCCGAACACCACACGGCGATAAAGCCAGAGCGCGTAGGCTGCGCTGAGGATGACGCCCGTGGTTGCAAGCAATGCGATCGTCGTGTTGGCCTCAAAGGCGCCGACGAGGCTGAGGAACTCGCCCACGAATCCGCTTGTGCCCGGCAGGCCCACATTGGCCATGGTGAAGACCATGAAGATCACCGCATAGAGCGGCATCCTGTTGACCAGGCCGCCATAGGCCTTGATCTCGCGGGTGTGCATACGGTCATAGACCACGCCCACGCAGAGGAAGAGCGCTCCCGACACGAAGCCGTGGCTGATCATCTGCATCACGGCACCGTCCACGCCTTGCCGGTTGAGCGCGAACAGGCCCATCGTGACGAAGCCCATGTGGGCGACAGACGAATAGGCAATCAGCTTCTTGATGTCTTCCTGCATGAGCGCGACCAGCGAGGTGTAGATGATCGCGATGACCGACAGCACCATGACGAAATCGGCGAAGTAGGCCGATGCATCCGGGAACATGGGCAGCGAGAAGCGCAGGAACCCGTAACCACCCATCTTGAGAAGGATGCCTGCCAGGATGACCGACCCAGCCGTCGGTGCCTCGACGTGGGCGTCGGGAAGCCAGGTATGAACGGGCCACATCGGCATCTTGACGGCGAACGAGGCGAAGAACGCCAGCCACAGCCAGGTCTGCATTTCGACCGGGAAATCATAGGCCATCAGGGTCGGGATGTCGGTGGTGCCGGCCGTCACGTACATCGCCATCACCGCGATCAGCATGAGGACCGATCCGAGCAGCGTGTACAGGAAGAACTTGAAGGACGCATAGACGCGCCGTGCGCCGCCCCAGATGCCGATGATGAGGAACATCGGGATCAGGCCGCCTTCGAAAAACAGGTAGAAGAGCACCAGGTCCAGTGACGCGAACACGCCGATCATCAGCGTCTCGAGCACGAGGAAGGCGACCATGTACTCCTTCACGCGCGTCTCGATGGACGTCCAGCTTGCAAGGACGCAGAGCGGCATCAGGAATGCGGTGAGGATCACGAAGGGCAACGAGATCCCGTCGACCCCCAGGTGGTAATTGATGTTACCGCCAAGCCATGGGTAGTTTTCCTCGAACTGGAACCCGGTGGCCGTCGGATCGAACATCGACCAGAGCACCAGCGTCACGAGGAACGTGATCGTGGTGGTGAAGAGCGAGATCTGGCGGGCCATCGTGTCGCCGGCCTTGCCCGCTGGCGTCAGCAGCAGGATCAGCAGGACACCGAGGAGCGGCAGGAAGGTGGTGATCGAAAGAAGGTTGTTCATTTGCCACCTCCGACGATGAACCAGGTGGCCAGCAAGGCCACGCCTGCGAGCATCGCGAACGCGTAATGGTAGAGGTAGCCGCTCTGGAAGCGGACAGCTTGCTTGGTCCATTCGGCGATGCCGGCCGACACTCCGTCAGGGCCCACGCCATCGATGAGGCGGCCGTCGCCCTGCTTCCACAGGAAGTAGCCAAGCGCCTTCGCGCTGCGGACGAAGAGGAAGTCGTAGATCTCGTCGAAATACCATTTGTTGTAGAAGAACAGGTAGAGCGGGCCTCGCTTTGCTGCCATGCGCGCCGGCACATCCGGGTAATCCATGTAGAACACCCAGGCGACCGTGAAGCCGATCAGCATGACGGCCGCGGGCGACAGAAGCACCCAGAGTGGCACGTGATGGCGTGCGTCGAGAGCCGTGTGTTCCTGCAGGTTGACGATGGCGCCACGCCAGAACTCGATGTTGTGGTGTCCGAGGAACTGCTCGTGGAAGAGAATGCCCGAGAACAGGGCGCCGGCGGCCAGGATCAACAGCGGTACCAGCATGACCGGCGGCGATTCATGGGCGTGATCGAAGGCGTGGTGGTCGCCCCGGTGCTTGCCGTGGAAGGTCATGAAGATCAGGCGCCACGAGTAGAACGACGTCATGCCTGCCGCCACGATGCCGAGGGCAAAGGCGTAGTTGCCGACGCCTGTATGCGCGGCGAAGGCGCTCTCGATGATGGCGTCCTTGGACCAGAAGCCGGCGAGGAACGGAAAGCCGGTCAGGGCCAGGGTTCCGATGACCATCATCCAGTAGGTGACCGGGATCTTCTTGCGGATGCCACCCATGCGGCGCATGTCCTGCTCGTCGGACAGGGCGTGGATGACCGAGCCCGCACCAAGGAACAACAGCGCCTTGAAGAAGGCATGCGTGAACAGGTGGAACATCGCTGCCTGATAGGCACCGACGCCGGCGGCGAAGAACATGTAACCCAGCTGCGAACAGGTCGAGTAGGCGACCACCCGCTTGATGTCGTTCTGGAACAGGCCGACGGTCGCTGCGAAGAACGCCGTCGTTGCGCCCACGACCGTGACGACCTCGAGGGCGAAGGGAGCGAGCTCGAACAGCGGCGAGCAGCGCACAACGAGGAACACGCCGGCCGTGACCATCGTGGCCGCGTGGATGAGGGCCGACACGGGGGTCGGGCCCTCCATGGCGTCCGGCAGCCAGGTGTGCAGGAAGAACTGCGCCGACTTGCCCATGGCGCCCATGAACAGCAGCAGGCAGGTGGTGGTCAGGATATCGACCTGGAAACCCGCGAACTCGAACGACTTCCCGGCGAACTCCTTGGCCTGCTGGAAAACCCCGGGGGTCGCGGCGGTGCCGAAATCCAGCGTGCCGAAGGTCAGGAAGACAGCGAAAATGCCGAGCGCAAAGCCGAAGTCACCCACGCGATTGACAATGAAGGCCTTCATCGCGGCGGCGTTCGCCGTGGGCTTCTTGAACCAGAACCCGATCAGCAGATACGAGGCCAGACCGACGCCTTCCCAGCCGAAGAAAAGCTGCACGAAATTGTCGGAGGTCACCAGCATGAGCATGGCGAAGGTGAACAGGGACAGGTAGGCGAAGAAGCGCGGGCGGTGCTCGTCGTGGTGCATGTAGCCAATGGAATAGACGTGCACGAGCGATGATACGCCCGTCACCACCACCAGCATCACCGATGTCAGCGCATCGACACGAATGGCCCAGTCCACCTGCAGGGCACCTGAATCAATGAACTGGAACAGGGTCAGGACGCGCGGCTTGTCGAGTTCGAACGTCGGCAGGTCGAACAGGAAGGCGGCGACGGACAGGATGGCGGTCGCGCACAGCAGAATGGTGGCGGTGTATTCCGCGGCGTGTTCGCCGAGGCGCTTGCCCATGAGACCGGCAAGAATGGCGCCCGTGAGCGGAAGGACGAGGATGGCCTGGTAGAGCAATTCCACGCTGTCTACCCTTTCATGATGTTGACGTCTTCAACGGCAATCGATCCACGATTGCGGAAGTAGACGACGAGGATGGCAAGGCCGATGGCGGCTTCGGCAGCGGCCACGGTAAGCACGAGCAGGGCGAAGACCTGGCCGGTCAGGTCGCCCAGGAAAGACGAGAATGCGACGAGGTTGATGTTGACCGAGAGCAGGATCAGCTCGATCGACATCAGGATGACGATCACGTTCTTCCGGTTGATGAAGATGCCAAGGATGCCGATGGTGAACAGCGCCGCTGCAACGGCCAGGTAATGGCCAAGTCCGATATCCATGGTCAGAGCCCCTCTCCCGGCCGCACCTTGCGCAGTTCGACACCCTGCTCGCGCGTGCGGCCTATCTGCGCGGAGACGTTCTGGCGTTTGACACCTTCGCGGTGTCGCAACGTCAGCACGATGGCGCCGATCATCGCGACGAGGAGAACCATGCCGGCGCCCTGGAACACGTGAACGAACTGCGTGTACATGATGAGGCCCAGCGCCTCGGTGTTGGTTGTATCCTGCGGGGTCGGAAACCGGGCCACAGCCTGGGCAGTTGGCGACAGGACCCAACCGAAGCCAACGGCCGCCAGTTCCAGGAAGAAGACGGCGGAGAGAAGGCCACCCAAGGGCGCGTACTGCAGGAAGCCCTGGCGCAGTTCGGAAAAATCGATGTCCAGCATCATGACCACGAACAGGAACAGCACCGCCACCGCGCCCACATAGACGACGACCAGGACCATGGCGAGGAACTCGGCGCCGAGGAGGACGAACAAGGCTGCGGCATTGAAGAAGGCCAGGATGAGGAAGAGCACGGAATGGACCGGGTTCCTGGCCGAAACGACCAGCAAGGCCGATCCGATCAGCACGGTCGCAAACACGTAAAAGGCGATGGTGGCTGCCAGCACGTCTGTCGTTCCTTGGTTGCGTCGACCTTGTTGTTCAGGGTCCCCGCCTAGCGGTAGGGGGCGTCCAGTTCGAGGTTGCGGGCGATCTCGCGTTCCCAGCGATCGCCATTGGCCAGGAGCCTCGCCTTGTCATAAAGGAGTTCCTCGCGGGTCTCGGTCGCGAACTCGAAGTTCGGGCCTTCCACGATCGCATCGACTGGGCAGGCTTCCTGGCAGAAGCCGCAATAGATGCACTTCACCATGTCGATGTCGTAGCGGACCGTCCGTCGCGTGCCGTCATTGCCGCGCGGGCCTGCCTCGATGGTGATCGCCTGCGCCGGGCATATCGCCTCGCAGAGCTTGCAGGCAATGCAGCGCTCCTCGCCGTTGGGATATCGCCTCAGTGCGTGTTCGCCCCGGAAGCGGGGCGACACCGGCCCCTTTTCGAAGGGGTAGTTCAGCGTTTCCTTGGGACGGAAGAAATAGCGCATCGACAGGAAGAACGCGCTGACGAATTCAGCCAGCAGCAGAGACTTTGCAGCTTGTGCGATGGAGCTCATGAACGGCCTCCTTCCTTCCTCACGCTGCCCAGCCGGTAATCTGGAGCACGGTTGCGACAACGAAGAGCATGAAAAGGGAAATCGGAAGGAACACCTTCCATCCCAGACGCATCAATTGGTCGTAGCGGTAACGCGGCACGAATGCCTTCACCATGGCGAACATGAAGAACACCAGGCAGACCTTTAGAACAAACCAGACGATTCCGGGAACCCAGGTGAACGGCGCGAAATCGAAGGGAGGAAGCCAGCCGCCGAGGAAAAGGATTGTGGTGAGAGCGCACATCAGCACAATCGCTGCATACTCGCCCAGCATGAACATCATGTAGGGTGTCGAGGAATACTCGACCATGAAGCCAGCAACGAGTTCGGACTCCGCTTCGGGCAGGTCGAATGGCGGACGGTTGGTCTCGGCAAGTGCGGAAACAAAGAAGATTACGAACAGCGGAAAGAGCGCCAGCCAATGCCAGTCAAGGAAGCTGCCGGGCATGCCAAGCATCGTTCCGAGACCTTCCTTCTGGCTGAGCACGATGTCGGTCATGTTGAGCGAGCCGACGCAAAGCAGGACGGAGATGATCACGAAGCCAATGGAGACTTCGTAGGACACCATCTGCGCCGCAGACCTCAGCGCGCCGAGGAATGCGTATTTCGAGTTCGAAGCCCAGCCGGCCATGATGATGCCGTACACTTCGAGCGAGGAAATCGCGAAGATGTACAGGATGCCGACATTGATGTTGGCGATCACCCAGTTCTCGCTGACGGGCACCACCGCCCAGGTGGCCAGCGCCAGCGTTACCGACACGAGCGGCGCCAGCAGGAAAACCGTCTTCGATGCGGATGCCGGAATGACCGGCTCCTTCAGCATGAATTTGAGCAGGTCGGCGAAGGACTGAAGCAGGCCCCATGGCCCGACCACGTTCGGTCCGCGCCGCAACTGGACGGCGGCCCAGATCTTGCGGTCTGCATAGAGAATGTAGGCGATGAAAATGAGCAAGGCGACGAGCAGGACGAGGTTTAGCGGCCTGCAGTTTTGGTTGCACACAGGTGTATTTTCAGCATGAGGAGCTCGAGCCATGTCTGGTGCCATGTGCACTTGAGGGAAACATGGTTTATGGCCAAGTTGACTTTCAACCTGTAGCATTCCAGCATTTTACTCATAGATGTTACTTGCCGTGTGTAGAATTGGAAAGTTTTGATTCGGTAGCTAGTTTTGTAACAGAATGCTCTGAATATGTGGTAGTTCTGTTTATGTCCTGGATATCAGCTTGTGAAGTGCAGGACTTTGATCTTAGATGTTCACTGTTTGTGGCATGGTGGACAGGCAGTTTGTGTGTTAGTTCCCTAGTTTCGTACTCTAGTTTCGCGTTAACTAGCACAGCAGTTAGGCAGTGCTTGAA
>JBEIHO010000004.1:0-83139 GCA_040381215.1 Alphaproteobacteria bacterium
AGCGACGTCGGCCAGAAAAGCAGCGCCAACGTGACACTTCAGGTATCGCGTGGCATTGACGGCCTTGGTGCCTCGCACAACGGCGACCCGGACCTCAGCCGCTCGGACAGCCGCCCGCAATTCACCCGCGTCAAGCTCACGGCATCCTATTTCGCAAGACTGGTCGACAAATGGTCGATCAACGTCTCCGCCACAGGGCAATACGCAGACGGCGCCCTGCCATCCGGCGAGGAGTTCAATTTCGGCGGCACGCGCTATGGCCGCGGCTACGACTACAACGTGATTGGCGGTGACAATGGCTGGGCGGCTTCTGCCGAACTCCGCTACACGCTCGACGCCTCGTTCATGGCGATGGATCAGTTGCAATTCTTCGTGTTCGGCGACGCTGGCCGGTCCATGGACCTGCTCAGCGGAACCCCGGGATACGAGCAACTGACCGCCACCTCGGCCGGCGGAGGTCTCCGTCTTTTCATAACGCCCTATCTTGTAGCAACAGTCGAAGCGGCACTGCCGCTCGCCTACAGCGACACAATCAACACCATCGACAACACCCGCATCTTTGTCTCGTTGTCCTGGTGGAAATGACCGCAATACCTGGCATTGCAGCGCGTCTCCGGCGCATCCATCATCAGGTTCTTCGATTCGGTCCAGCCCTGCAGACGGGAGCCACGATGATGACAAAGGCCCTGAAATGCCAACCCGTGCTGGCAGGTTTTCTGGCTCTCGCGCTGTGCGCGGTCCCGGGCCTCGCGCAGCAAGGCAACCCACCAGCATCCGCATCCACCGAAGACAAGGACGAGGCATCGCCCTGCACGGACGACACGCTCGGGCAGAAGCCTTGCGAAGCGGTCGTTCAACCAGCGCCGCCTCGGTTACCGTCACCGGCATCACCACCGCCTTCGGCAAGCATCAACTGGAGTAACGGCGGCGCGACGGGGCCCAACAGCGTCCAGGTGCTGAGCTACTTCCAGAGAGGCACCATGAAACTCGAGGTACGCGATGCCTTCGGCATGGTGGTGATCCCCCGCAAGGCGCTCGATGCCACCGAGAAAGCCCGCCACCGGCAGTTCTGCGAATTGCTGCAGGCATCCCTCGACTTCGTGGCGCCGGAAGACGTGACCCCGACAGAGGTCCTTGCCACCTATTGGCCGACCGTCTCCAACATCAACCCGGCATCCATCCGGATGGCCTTTGCGACACAGGACTGCCAGAGCCTCCTGCTCTGGTACGACCACAAGCTGGCGCGGGACATCGCCGCGCGAACCGGGCTTCAGGACAAGAGCGGCCCGCTCCTGGTGACATGGCCGTCTCAACGCACGGTCGCCCGGGAAGAACGCGATCCCCTTGTGGTCGACTTTTCAAGGGCGAATGCGGCCAGCGCTCGCCGGACCCTTGCCTACTGGTTTCGCCAGGTCAGCCAGGATCCCGCCCTTTGGACCGACCATATTCGCGAAGGCACATTTCGCGCGGACCTCGCCGACGCCATCAACGAGACCGCCGGCGTGATGCTTTCGGTGCTGTCGGGGAAATGGGAAGGCCTGACCGAGGTCAACAGCAGCCCTTCCTGACGCTCCCGCCGGTCAGACCTTCGTCTGCTCAGGCTGCACGATGCGGATGTGCAATTCGCGCAACTGCTTCAGCGTGACGTCCGAAGGCGCCCCCATCATCAGGTCTTCCGCCTTCTGGTTCATGGGGAACATCGTGACTTCACGCAGGTTTTCCTCACCCGCGATCAGCATCACGATACGATCGACGCCCGGCGCGGTACCGCCGTGCGGCGGGGCCCCGAAGCGGAACGCATTCAGCATGCCGCCGAATTTCTGCTCGACCACATCCGCCGGATAGCCCGCGATATCGAAGGCCTTGATCATGATGTCAGGCCTGTGATTGCGGATGGCGCCCGATGACAGTTCGATGCCATTGCACACGATGTCGTACTGGAAGGCCGTGATGCCGAGGATGGTCTTGTCATCCTTGGCGTCGAGCTTCAGGAACGCATCCTGGTCGAAGTTCGGCATCGAGAACGGGTTGTGGCTGAAGTCGATCTTCTTGTCGTCTTCGTTCCACTCGTACATCGGGAAGTCGACGATCCAGCAGAAGTGGAAATCGTAATGGGGCGACGCCTTCAGCCCCAGTTCGTTGCCGATGCGAATGCGCGCAGCACCCGCCAGCTTGGCCGCCGCATCCGCCTTGCCTGCCGAGAAGAACAACGCATCCCCGGCCTTCACGCCGGCCTTCTGGGCCAGCCGCACCAGCACAGGCTCGGGGATGAACTTGGCAATCGGCCCCTTGCCGACAAGCTTGCCGCCTTCATCCTCGAAGGTGATGTAGCCAAGGCCAGGCGCCTTCATCTCGCTGCGGGCCCAGTCATTGAGCTTGTCGAAGAACGAACGCGGCTGGCCGGCCGCGCCGGGCGCCGGAATGGCACGGACGACGCCGCCCTGCGCGACGACGGACTTGAAGGCCTTGAACTCGACCGAGGCATCCGCGAACTCGGCGCTGACGTCGGCGATGATGATCGGGTTGCGCAGGTCCGGCTTGTCGGAGCCATATTTCAGCATCGACTCGGCATAGGGAATGCGCGGGAACGGACCCGGATTGATCGTCCGGCCATTGGCGAATTCCTGGAACACGCCATGCAGCACGGGTTCGACGGCGGCGAACACGTCTTCCTGCGTCACGAAGCTCATCTCGAGGTCGAGCTGGTAGAATTCGCCCGGCGAGCGGTCGGCGCGCGCGTCTTCGTCGCGGAAGCAGGGCGCGATCTGGAAATAGCGATCGAAGCCCGCCACCATGATCAGCTGCTTGAACTGCTGCGGCGCCTGCGGCAACGCGTAGAACTTGCCCGGATGCAGCCGCGAGGGCACCAGGAAGTCGCGCGCGCCCTCGGGCGAGGACGCCGTCAGGATCGGGGTCTGGAACTCGGTGAAGCCCTGATCGATCATGCGCCGGCGCAGGCTCGAGATCACATTCGACCGCAGCAGGATATTCCGGTGGATCCGGTCGCGGCGCAGGTCGAGGAACCGGTACTTCAGGCGCACGTCCTCGGGATAGTCCTGCTCCCCGAACACCGGCAACGGCAGGTCGCCGGCTTCACCCTGGACCGCCACCTCGTCGATGCGGATTTCGATCTCACCCGTGGCCAGGTCCTTGTTAACCGTATCCCCCGGCCGGGCGACGACGCGGCCCGTGAAGGTCACAACGAACTCCGACCGCAGGCCATCAACCCCCTTGAACGCTGGGCTGTCGGGCTCCACCACGCATTGTGTCAGGCCGTAATTGTCCCTGAGGTCGATGAAGACCAGCCCGCCATGATCGCGTCGGCGATGAACCCAGCCGGAAATCCGGACCCGGCTGCCAACATGGCTTGCGCGCAATTCGCCGCAGGTATGGCTACGGTAGCGATGCATGGAAGATCCTTGAGTTTCTCAGAAATTGCCTGTTTAAGGGCGCCCCTTGTGGCCGCGTGGCCACATCCTGTCAAGACCGGGCAACATGGGCTAAAGCATCGCAAATGGGAAGACTGGTCACGACGAATGAAGACCTTGCAGCCGCTTGCGAGCGCTTTGCGGGGGCCCCCTATGTCGCCATCGACACCGAGTTCATGCGCGACACCACCTACTGGCCCCGGCTGTGCCTGGTCCAGGCGGCGATCCCCGGCCATGCGATCGCGATCGATCCGCTGGCGCCGGGCCTCGACCTGAAGCCGTTCATGGAGATCCTGTCCCGCCCCGACTGCATCAAGGTCTTCCACGCCGCCCGCCAGGACATCGAGATCTTCTATCACCTGGCAGGGGTGATCCCGGCCCCGCTGTTCGACACCCAGGTCGCAGCCATGGTCTGCGGCTTCGGCGATGCCGCCGCCTACGAGACCCTGGTCCGGGAACTGGTCCACGTCCAGGTGGACAAGTCCTCCCGCTTCACCGATTGGGCACGCCGTCCGCTGACGGATCGCCAGATCGACTACGCCCTCTCCGACGTGATCCACCTGTGCCGGGTCTACGAATCGCTGACCCGCCAGCTCGAGAAGAGCGGCCGCTCGGAATGGCTCGAGGAAGAGCTCGGCATCCTGCGCGCGCCCGAGACCTACGACCTGAAGCCCGAGGATTCCTGGCGCCGCCTCAAGCTGCGCAGCGGCAACCGGCGCTTCACGGCCGTCCTGATGGAAGTCGCCGCCTGGCGCGAGCGCCTCGCCCAGGAACGAGACGTGCCCCGCAGCCGCGTGCTCAAGGACGACGCCCTGTTCGAGATCGCCTCCCAGGCGCCTGCAACCACGGGTGACCTCGAGGCCCTGCGTGGCATTCCAAGGGGTTTCTCGGGCTCGCGGGCGGCCAATGGCCTGATCGACGCGGTCAAGGCGGGTCTCGCCCTGCCCCCCTCAGCCGTCCCGGAAATCGAGCGGGGCACGCCGGTGTCCGTGCCCCCCATCCTCGGCGACATGATGCGCGTCCTGCTCAAGATCCTGTGCGACCAGCATGGCGTGGCGCAGAAGCTCATCGCTTCGTCGTCTGATCTCGACCTGATCGCGGCCGATGATAACGCCGACGTTCCTGCCCTCTCAGGCTGGCGGCGGGATATCTTTGGAAACGCGGCGCTGGAGCTGAAGCACGGGCGCATCGCCCTCTCCATACGCAATCGCAAGCCCATCGTGGTCGCAACGGGTTCCTGAAGGGCTCAGGCAGCCTTCCCGTTGCACAGCAGCGTCTTCAGCGCCCCGAACGAGTGGTCGATATAGGGGTTCACCTGCGCCGCGCTCATGCCCGCAGCACCGAACAGCGTGCGATCGACCAGAACGTGCATCAGCGGCGCATCGACCATCTTCTGCACCACGGCAACGTCGAGGGGCGCACACTCGCCCGCGGTAATCGCCGCCGAGATGATGCGGCGCCCCGCCTCTGTCACCGGGATGGTCAACTTGGTAACGAAGGCGTTTGTAAGCCCCGGCATCTGCCCACCCTCGCGGATCAGCAGGCGGAAGGCCTCGACGCTGCGCGGATCAGCAAGCAAACGCTTGTACCCATTGGCTGTTTCATCCAGGAAATACGGAAACGGCTTGGGATTTGTCAGGCCATGCGCGATCCATCCCATGTCGACGTCGTCGGAGACGGCGTTGAACACGGCGTCCATCAGGTGGTTCTTGCTGCGATAGGCCTCGTAGACAGTGGGCTTCGACACGCCAATCACCCGGGCAAGGTCCGCCATTGACGTTTTGGCGACGCCCTTCTCCAGAAACAGCCTCCGCGCGGTCTCGACTACCCGCCCTCGAAAGTCTTCCTTGCTCTTGGTTCTAAGAGCAGTCTTGTCATCCGTCATCAGCTGGGCGCATTCCGTAAGGTGCACATCAGAGCTGCCGCCCTCGAAGGCCCCGTTACCCTTGAGGCGATTGCCACAATAGGCAGGATTAATCACGAACGTCTCTCTGGACCACTGAAGCCTGTATTACAAAGCAATTGCGACATGTCAAAAGTGTCTACCACACGGTAGGCGGAGGACTGATGATTATTGGTCACATCTTCCCCGCCTGATTTGGGGGGACAGCACGCAGACACCAGCCCGCGGCCCCTCGCGTTGATTTCCCATCCGCAGAAGCGCTACACCGCCTCCCGACCCCATTCCCTTTCAACAGAGGTTCAGCATGTCGATACGCTTTGACGGAAAAGTTGCCATCGTGACGGGCGCAGGCGGCGGCCTGGGCCGCAGCCATGCCCTTGAACTCGCCCGCCGCGGCGCCAAGGTCGTGGTGAACGACCTCGGCGGCTCAGTCGACGGCTCGGGCGGCTCGTCCGACGCGGCACTCAAGGTCGTCGAGGAAATCAAGGCCTTCGGCGGCACCGCCATTGCCAACGGCGCATCGGTCACCGACGACACAGGCGTCGCCGGCCTGGTCAAGCAGACGCTCGACGCCTTCGGCCGCATCGACATCCTCGTCAACAACGCGGGCGTGCTGCGCGACAAGAGCTTCAGCAAGATGGAGGTGAAGGACTTCCAGTTCGTCCTCGACGTCCACCTCGTCGGGTCCGTGAAAGTCACCAAGGCCTGCTGGGAGACGATGAAGGCGCAGCAATACGGCCGCATCGTCATGACCTCGTCATCCTCGGGCCTCTACGGCAATTTCGGACAGACGAATTATGGCGCCGCCAAGCTCGGCCTGGTCGGCTTCATGAACACGCTGAAGCTCGAGGGCCAGAAGGACAACATCAAGGTCAACTCGCTGGCACCCGTCGCCGGCACGCGCATGACCGAGAACCTGATGCCCCCGCAGGCCCTTGAGGCGCTCAAGCCGGAATACGTGACGCCTGGCGTCATCTATCTCGTCAGCGAAGACGCTCCGAACGGCGTGATCCTGGCGGCAGGCGGCGGCGCCTTCGCGGTGGCGCAGATCGTGGAGTCACACGGTGCATTCCTCGGTCACAACGATCTGTCAGCCGAGAAAGTCGCTGAAAACTGGGCCAGGATCTCCGACATGTCTGGCGCCAAGGCCTATTTCATGGGCGGCGAACAGACCCAGAAATTCTTCTCCCGCATCGGCGGGAACTGACCGCCCGTACCCACCCCCCGCTTGAGCCGGCATTGGCCCGGCGGGGGGGAGGCACCCGTTCAAGCAGCCTCGCCCGGCATCGGGCCGACATAGCGCGACTGCGGCCTGATCAACCGGCCGCTGGCCTCCTGTTCACGCACATGGGCGATCCAGCCGACCGCGCGTCCGGCCGCGAACACCGGCGTGAATGCAGCACGCGGAATATCAAGCGCCTCAAGCAGCAGGGCCGTGTAGAACTCGACATTCGTGTCGAGCCGCCTCTGCGTCTTGAACCCCTTCAAAGCCCGAAGAGCCGCTGCCTCGACCTGTTCGGCAAACGCGATCCGGTTCTCGCGCCCCTTGAGCTTCTGCACCACAGCCTTGAGCACATTCGCCCGGGGATCCCGCACCCGATAGACGCGATGCCCGAATCCCATCAGCCGCTCACCCCGTTGCAGCGCGCGCGATATCCATTCCTCTGCGCGCGAGACATCACCGATCTCGTCCAGCATGTCCAGGACCGGCCCGGGAGCCCCTCCGTGCAGCGGCCCCTTCAGGGCACAGAGACCGGCCAGCACCGACGAGGGCAGGCCTGCCGCCGTTGACGCCACCACTCGGGCCGCGAACGTCGATGCATTGAAGCCGTGGTCCATCACCGTGACAAGATAGGTCTCGAACGCGCGCACTTCAGACGCATCACCCTCGCGCCCGCGCAACATGCGCAGGACATCGTCGGCATGCGCCCGGGACGGATCCGGCACCACCATGGCTTGCCCCGAAACAAGCCGGCAGGCATGGGCAGCCGCCGTGCCGGATGCTGCCAGCATCAGGACAGGTTCCCGCTCGCGCACCCCATCCGCAATGCCCGACAGCAGGCAACGCATCGCCTCGATGGCCTTCATCTGCGTCCAGGGCGCTGACATTGACGAAAACAGGCGGTGCGCTTCGACACGCGCGGCACCAAGGTCAGCCCTCAGGTCATTGCCATCGTGAAAATCACGCCACAGCAGGCCCGTTGCATCCTCGAAACCGAAGCGCTCGACGAGTGTCTCAAGATCGTACCCGCTGACGATCAACCGACCGGCTTCACCATCGACGTGGCTCAAAACCGTGTCCGCCGCAATCACATCATCCAGACCGGCCTTCATGGAACGTCTCCTTCCTTCTTGCATCGCTCCGGATCATATGAGAACGTCGACCTCAGTCGTCAATCTTGAATCAACATATCAATATGAAAGCTCCAGGCCACCGCAGGAATTCGCCGAAGACACGCGAAGCGCTTCTCGACGCTGATGCTGCAACGCGATTGCTCGGCGTCAGCAGGAACACGCTCTACGCCTATGTGAGCCGCGGGCTCGTGCGCGCGACCGCGAACCCTGAAAATCCGAAAGCCAGCCTCTATGCTGCTGCAGACCTCCATGCGCTCGTCGACCGGAAGACCCGCTTGCGCCGCCCGCGGACAGCCGCAGCAACCGCCCTCGACTTCGGCCTGCCCGTGCTCAAGACCCGGCTGACCCATTTCGAGGACGGCCGTCTCTTCTACCGCAGTACAGACGCCATCGAGCTGTCACGCACTGCATCGCTCGAGGACACAGCCAGCCTCATCTGGAACACCGGGGGCTTTGATCCATTTGCAGGCCTGTCGTTCGACACGGCAACAATCCCGGGATGGAACGACGTCGCGAGCCAGTTCGCCGGCGCACCGGCAACGGACCGGGCCGCTGCCCTGCTCCCCCTTCTCACGCTCAATGCAAACCCCTATGCCGGGCAAGCAGGGCAGACGGCGTTCCGCGCTGCCGCCCGCCTGTTGCTTGCCGTCACGGCCGCAAGCGCTGGAATTTCCGGAAAACTAACGAGCCCCGTGCACAAGGCCATTGCAGGCTGTCTCGGCAAGCCACGCGAGGCCGAAAACATCCGCCGCGCGCTCGTTCTGCTTGCCGACCACGAACTCAACGCATCGACATTTGCAGTGCGCGTGGTCGCCTCTACCGGCGCGCGCCTGACCAACTGCATCCTCGGTGGCCTCGCAGCCCTGAGCGGCCCTCGTCATGGCGCAGCCAGCGAGAGGGCGCGGTCCTTTGTCGCCCAGGCGACATCGGCGACAGACGCCTTCCGGCTTGTTGGCGAAAAGCTCGAAGCGGGCGAGCACGTCCCCGGCTTCGGTCACTCCCTCTACGGCGAAGGTGACCCGCGCGCTCGGGAGCTTCTGTCACACATCAATCCTGACCCGATCGCCAGCGCCGTCGAACAGGCCGTCCGTGACTTGTCCGGAACTGAGCCAAACATTGATTTTGCACTTGTAGCGCTTGAACGCGCCAGGGGCCTGCCGCCCGGCACAGCCCTCATGC
This sequence comes from Alphaproteobacteria bacterium, assembly GCA_040381215.1. Lineage (GTDB taxonomy): Bacteria > Pseudomonadota > Alphaproteobacteria > Micropepsales > Micropepsaceae > SZUA-430. The sequence goes on from JBEIHO010000004.1 coordinate 8,866, forward strand.
TCTTCGCAATCGCCAGAACAGCAGGATGGCTGGCACACGCCTTCGAACAGCGCGCGGCGGGCAACATCATCCGACCCCGGGCCGAGTATGTGAACGACTAGCAGCCCTGGCCGCGCCCCTTGGGCTCAAGCAGTGCAAACGGGCTCGTCCGAACCCCTGGGTCGATCACACGCGCTGCCCGGACGCGGCCGACCATGAAGCCGGCAATCGCCAGCAGCACGCTTGCGATCTGCGCCAGGAACACGAGCCGCTCGCTGTCCACGACCATCCCCGTCGCCCCCGCCACCGAAGTGTCAGGCTTGAGAACGGCAAGAAAATCACCGGCAAACGTGCTTGCAAGCACATAGGCATCGGCAAAGACCCCCACATACCCCGCGTAGACGAACGACTCCTTCACGAACGCCTCGCCGGAAATGAAGCCATAGCCAAGGAAACCAAGAACCATGCCAAAGGGCAGGAACGGCAGCATCGCAATGTTGATCAGCCGCCCCAGGGCCAGCACGACCTCAGCCCGCGTCAGGTCGAGGCAGCAGGCAATCAGGCTGAGGCTGGCGACAAAGCCAATGAAGAACAGGAACAGGGCGAGGATGACATCGCTGACCTGCCACAACGGGATGCCATAGATCCCGTGCGTGACACCGGCAATCAGGATGGCCAGGACACCGTAGGTCAGCCACGCCTGCGCAAAGTCCTTGAGCACAAGCCCCCAATAGGCGAAAGGTCCTTCAGCTGCATGCACAGCACCATGCCCATTGACCATGTCCGGAACGTCCTCTTGTCGCCCGAAAAAACTAGCTTGCCGGTAAACGCGCGTAAACACACGCTTGGCGCGGCCGCACCCGGCGCCTTCCCGCGCGAGGCGTAATCGTGGTCCCTCAATCCATCCAGCGCGCCCTCTGCGGCGGCGCCGCCATCGCGCTCATGGTCGCCCTCGCGGACGCAACCGGGCACCCGCTGATGTCGCTGCCCTTCACGACGTCGATCGTCATGGTCCTGGGCAGCCCGGAAGTTGCCGCCGCCCACCCCCGACGCATCCTGGGCGGACACCTCGTCTGCGCCGCCAGCGGGGTCGTCTGCACCCTTCTCCTCGGGTTTGATCCCCTAGTCGCAGCGCTCGCCATTGCAGCAGCCATCTTCGCGATGCAGGCCCTCGACGTCTTCCATCCGCCCGCCGGCATAACCCCGATGATCATGGTCGCCACCAAGGCAGATCCGCTTTTCATCCTGTCCCCTGTCCTCGTCGGCGCTGTCATCCTCATCGCCTTTGCCGCGATTTGTCATGCATTGTCGGGAACCCCTTGGCTCAACCGGCGGGATTAACCCGAAGCTAACCATCGATTGGGTCCGCGCCGATAAACCAATGTTTACTGCACTAAGGCTAATGTGACGGTTCAATCGACCGGAACAAAGCCATGCGCGCAAACACGGCCAGCAAGCCGAAAGCCAAGAACAGCCTTGCGAACCTCGGCCGCAGCTGCTCGACAGACCGCGTTCTCAACCTGTCGATGGTTCATCAGGATTTTCGCAACACGCCCGAGTACGCGCAGGCACCACTCTTCAGGAACCCGCGGCTCAACAAGTCGATTTTCCTCAAGCACACGCTGCGCATTCACGAACGCGAGAATCTACGCGGCCACCGCATGTCGGTCACGAAAGTGATCCTGCCCTTTGACACAGGCGACCTCGGGCTCGGCGGCTTCAGCTGCTTCCTCAACGACCCGGACATCGAGAAGACGATTGCGGCCCAGTTTGGCGGCGACGTCTCCTCCGAGCCGTTTCGCCGAGACATGCAAGTCCTGAAGATCATGGACGGACTTCCGACATTCGACCCCTTCCTCCTGCGCGAGCGGCTGAAGCGTGACGGTTTGAGCGTCGCTCGATGCTATTTCGACCTCTCCGAAGCCGACGCCAACCGGATGCGCGACTATGTGCAGGGAGAGATCCAGAAGATGGTCAGGCTCGCCCTCACGGGAGAAGCGAACTTCATGGAGCATTCGTCAACGATGACGCACAAGCTCATGACCGACGAAACCGCCTCGAGCCTCGAGCCCCTGCGCATGGTGCTGCAGCTCTCGGGCGAAGAATGGCGCGATGGCGTCTTCGCGTGGAAGGGCTTCCTTTATTACAGCTGGAACATCGAGGCGACCACGAAGTTCATGCCGGAACTGCAGCGCCAGCTCCTCGAGACCAAGGTCAAGGGCGCAACCCGCACCGAGATGAAGGAAATCGACGCCATTCGTCGCCGCATCTCCTGCTGCCTGTCCTATCTGCACGGCGTCGCGACCGATGGCGTCACGCTCTACCGCACCGCCTACAAGGACCTGCTGGAGGGCAAGCCCAAGGCGTTCCAGGAATTCCTGCAGAATGCCCCCGCCCGCTTCCTCGAAGTCGGCGAGGCCTTCGGCATGATCATGCACATCAGGTCGTTCTGGAACTTCCGGTTCAAGAACCTGAAAGGCGCTCTGCGGATCGAGGAAGCGCTGGACGTGTTCCACGACTTCGACATGCAGTTCGCCGCCATCTACGAGAAGCTGGACTGATCAACGACCAGGCGCATCGCGACTGGCACAGAGCGCTCCACTGCGCGCAACCTGACGAAGATGGCAAGTGCCGGCAGTCATTTCGCATTAAAACCTACCGCCCTGACAACCCACTATTTACTGCGGCCACTCTAGAGTATCGCGTGACCCACTTGGACTACCGTCATGCGACAGAATGCGGCCAGCAAGCTCAAAGCCAAGTACAACCTCGCAAACCTCAGCCATAGCTGCTCGACGGACCGGGTGCTCAATCTGGTTGGCGTCTACCAGGACTTCCGGACAACGCCGGAATACACGCAGGCGCCACTCTTCAGGAACCCGCGCCTCAACAAGTCGATTTTCCTCAAGCATACGCTGCGCGCACACGAACGCGAACAATCCCGCGACCACCGCATGTCGGTGACCAAGGTCATCCTGCCCGTGGACATCGCGGACCTCTCCCTCGGCGGCTTCAGCTGTTTCTTGAACGAACCCGACATCGAGCGAACGATCGCATCGGTGTTCGGCGGAGACATTTCTTCCGAAACCTTCAGCCGCGACATGCAGATCCTGAAGACCATGGACATGCTTCCCACCTTCGATCCCTTCCTGCTGCGCGAGCGGCTGAAGCGCGATGGGATAGGCGTCGCGAAGTGCTATTTCGACCTTTCGGAAGCCGACGCCAATCGCATGCGGGAATATGTGCAAGGCGAAATCCAGAAGATCGTCCGCCTCGCGCTCACCAGCGACGCACAGCATCTCGACCAGTCCTCGACGATCACTCACAAGCTCATGACCGACGAGACGGCCTCAAGCCTCGAGCCGCTGCGCCAGGTCCTCCAGCTCTCCGGCGACGAATGGCGCGAAGGCGTCTTCGCCTGGAAGGGCTTCCTCTATTACAGCTGGAACATCGATACGACGATCAAGTTCATGCCGGAACTGCAGCGCCAGCTCCTGAACACGACGATCAAGGGCGCCAACCACCCTGAAATGCGGGAAATCGACGCCATTCGACGACGCATCTCGCGATGCCTCCTGCACCTTCACGGTGTCACGACAGCCGGCGTGGAACTCTATCGCGCCGCCTACAACGACCTGATCGATGGCAAGCCCCGCTCATTCCAGGAATTCCTGAAGACGGCTGCCACCCGCTTCATCGAAGTCGGCGAAGCCTTCGGAATGATCATGCACATGCGATCATTCTGGAACTTCCGGTTCAAGCACCTCAACGGCCCGATGCGGGTTGAGGAAGCCCTCGACGTGTTCCGCGACTTCGACACCCAGTTCGCGGGCATCAACGAGCGGCTGGAGTAGGTCAATGACTGCCGCAAGTTAATGTCAAAACTGGCAGTGGCTAAATCACCTCAGGCTTCACTTTCTACCGCCCCGTTAAGTCACCTCTTACACCATCAAACCTAAACTGTCCCCTGAACCCGACGGACCGACTTCATGCGTGCAACAGCGGCCAACAGGCTGAAAGCCAAGAACAGCCTGGCGAACCTCAGCCGCAGCTCATCGACGGATCGCGTCCTCAATCTGACCACGGTCTATCAGGACTTTCGCAACACGCCGGAATACACGCAGGCCCCGCTTTTCAAGAACCCGCGGCTGAACAAGTCGATCTTCCTCAAGCATACGCTGCGCGCCCACGAACGCGAGGAAGGGGCCTACGACCGCATGTCGGTAACGAAGGTGATCCTGCCCTTCGACACCTCCGATCTCTCGCTCGGCGGCTACAGCTGCTTCCTTCATGACATGGAAATGGAGAAGACGATCTCCGCCCTGTTCGGCGGCGACATCTCGTCCGAACCCTTCCGCCGCGACATGCAGATCCTGCGGGTGCTGGACTCGATCCCGACATTCGACCCCTTCCTGCTGCGCGAGCGACTGAAGCGTGACGGCCTGGTCGTGTCCCGCTGCTACTTCGCCCTCTCCGAAGCCGACGCAAACCGCATGCGCGAATATGTCCAGGGAGAGATCCAGAAAATCGTTCGTCTCGCCGTCTCCCATTCGGACGGTCATCTCGAACAGGCATCCGTCCTGACGCACAAGCTCATGACGGACGAAACCAATGCAAGCCTCGAACCCCTGCGTCAGGTTCTCCAGCTCTCCGGCGAGGAATGGCGCGACGGCGTCTTCGCCTGGAAAGGGTTCCTCTATTACAGCTGGAACATCGATGCGATCACCAAGTTCATGCCCGAGGTACAGCGGCAATTCCTCGAATCCAGGATCAAGGGCGCAACCCGCACCGAGATGCAGGAAATCGACGCCATCCGCCGCCGCATCTCCTGCTGCCTGGCCTACCTGAGCGGCATCGCCAATGACGGTGTTGAGCTCTACCGCTCGGCCTATAAAGACCTGATCGACGGCAAGCCCGGCACGTTCCAGGAATTTCTCAGGAACTCACCCGCACGCTTCCTCGAGGTCGGTGAAGCCTTCGGCATGATCATGCACATCAAGTCGTTCTGGCAGTTCCGGTGCAGGAACCTCGGCAGCACGCTGAACGCCGATGAAGCCCTCGACGTGTTCCGCGACTTCGACCGCCAGTTCTCGGCGATCTACGAAAAGCTCGATTGAAAAGCTGCTGCCTTGTCGGGCAGCAGCTCTCCCTCTGTCCATCAGAGCCCAAGCACCATCTTGGCCATGATGTTGCGCTGGATCTCGTTTGATCCGGCATAGATCGACGCCTTGCGCAGGTTGAAATAATAGGGCGCCGTCGTAACCGCATAGTCAGGCTGCGGCCATGGCTCGTTCTTCTTCTCCCACGGCGCCTGCACGAAGGGCATGGACGAATACTGGATGGCCTCGACCGCAAGCTCGGAGATCGCCTGCTGCAACTCGGTTCCGCGCGTCTTGAACAGCGAGGACTCCGCCCCCGGACGCTGGCCCGCCGACATGCGCGAGAAGAACCGCATCTCGGTATAGTCGAGCGCATCGATCTGGATCGACACCTCGGCAAGCTTGCGCCGGAAATCCGCATCATCCAGCAGCTTGCCGCCATCATGCCCCTCGACCGAGGCAATGCTTCGCACCTTCTTCAGCGAGCGCCTGAGACCCGATGCATAGGCATTGCCGCGCTCGAACTCGAGCAGGTACTTGGCATAGGTCCAGCCTTCGTCCTGCTTGCCGATCAGGTTCTCCTTGGGAACCTTCACGTTGTCGAAGAAGACCTGGTTGACCTCCTGCTCATGGTCCGGCGGCCCGTCGATCGTCACGATCGGGCGCACGGAAATGCCCGGTGTCTTCATGTCGATCAGGATGAAGGAGATGCCTTCCTGTGGCTTCTTGCCGGGCGTCGTCCTGACCAGGCAGAAGATCCAGTCAGCCCACTGTGCATGGGTGGTCCAGATCTTGGTTCCATTGCACAGGTAATGATCCCCCTTGTCCTCGGCCCGCATGTTCAGGCTGGCAAGGTCGGAACCCGACCCGGGCTCGGAATAGCCCTGGCACCACCAGACATCCGATGACAGGATCGGCGGCAGGAACTTCTTCTTCTGCGCCTCATTGCCAAAGCCCATGATGACGGGCGCCACCATCTTCAGTCCCATGGGGCTGACCACGGGCGTACCTGCGGCCGCCATCTCGACATCGAAGATGTATTTCTGGTTGGTCGTGAAACCGGCACCGCCATACTCCGTGGGCCAGTTCACGGCCACCCAGCCGCGGTCGTAAAGGGCCTTCTGCCACTTCACCTGTCCCGCCTTGTCCAGATAGCCGTTCTTCGAACACGCCATCTTGTGACGCAGGTCCTCGTCGAAGCGCTCGGCGATGAACGCGCGGACCTCTTCCCGGAAGGCCTGATCCTGCTTGCTGAAAGCGAGTTCCATGGGACTTACGCCTTCTCCAGCATCTCGATCACGGGCCGACCATCGAGAACGGCGCCAAGCTTGGGCCCCGCCGCAACGAAATGAGCTGTCTTGCCATGCGCAGCCAGCGCCTCGGCATTGGCGTACTGCTCCATCACCACATAGGTCGACGGCGTCTTGGAGCGAAACAGGTCATAGAGCAGGCACCCCGGCTCGTTTTGCTTCACCTGTCCCGCCAGCTCGCGGAACACGGTCTCGAACTCAGCTTCCTTGCCCGGCTTGACCTTGATGGTGGCGAGGATCCCGACTGTCATGGCTGCACTCCCGTGATGGATGGAAAGTTGTGAGATGTGTCCAATAGACTAGAGCTTCTGCTGCAAGACAAGGCCGCGCCCGGAAACGGCCTGAACGCAGCGGAAAGCATGCCTTCAGCGCCCCTTGTAATCGCCCGGGCGCTTCTCGAAGAACGCATCGATCGCCTCGCCGTGATCTTCCGTGTGGTGCGCAAGCGCCTGCATGGCAGCCGACAGTTCCATGATGTTGTCGAAGCTCACCGCCTGCCCCTCGCGCAGCAACTTCTTTGTCATGCGCAGCACGTCAGGCGGCTGTTGTGAAATCTTGCGGGCAAGCTTCATCGCCTCGTCGGCAAGGGTCGCCCCGGGAACCACGCGTGACACAAGCCCCCAGCCCAGCGCGGTCTGCGCATCGATCGTGTCGCCCGTGTAGAGAAGCTCCGACGCCCGCGCCATGCCAATGACGCGCGGCAGCAGCCAGGCCCCGCCATCGCCCGGGACAAGCCCGATCTTGAGGAATGTCGCCCCGAAGATCGCCGTATCAGCCGCAATCCGCATATCGGCGAGACACGCGACGTCGTTGCCAAGACCGATGGCCGGACCATTCACGGCGGCAATGACGGGCACCTCGATGTTCCACACGCTGCGAACGATGCGATGGATACCCGTTCGATACCGCTCGCGAATGGCAACGCCGGGCCCCGCGAAAGCCCCCGCGCGATCCTTCATGGCCTTGACGTCGCCGCCGGCCGAGAAGGCCTTCCCGGCCCCCGTGAGGATGACCGCCCTGACCGCGCGATCCGCATTGATCCGCGCCGCCGCAGCCGCAAACGCATCCCCGTCACCATCCGCGCCCAGGGGGTTGCGGCTCTCGGCGCGGTTGATGGTCAGGACCACCACCGGTCCATGCGTTTCATAAAGCAACACTTCGTTCATCTCTGGCCCCTGGTTTTCGCGCCTGTTCACCGGACCGTAACCGAGGCCTTGCCGAAAACAAGCCCCGGAAAAGACCTGCGGGCTTCAACCCGGACCGACCCAATATTCCTTAACGGCTCTCATGCAAGAATGTCAGCGAGCGGAAGCAGACACCAGGCATGAGCGCAACCATTCAACAGGCAGCAAGGACCGGCGCGAAGCCTCAGGCCGCGCTGTCGCCCGCGCGCGCGGCCCGGCTCGAATTCGAGCAACTGCGCCTTGCCGAGCGCAACCTGCGCCCGATGCTCTACTCGCTCCCGGTGATCGGGGCGCTGACAGGCGTTCTGCTCGCAGCCTGGATCAATCCCGCCCATCTGGTCGCCTGGTACCTCGCCCTCTGCGGCGCTTCTGCGCGCTTCTGGTTCTCCGAAAAACTGCTCGAGCACCAGACCCTGCCGCCCGACAAGGTGCGGCGCTGGCATGACGATCTTGCCTGGACCCTCGCCGCCGTAAACACGGTCTGGATGTTCCCGCAATTCGCCTTCTACGACGCGAGCAGCGAAACCGGGCAGATGCTTCTGTTCCTCATCGCCTGCTGCAGCCTGGCGTGCCTGCTGGTGATGGTCGCCTCGAGCGAGCGCATGCTCTGGGCGACGATCATGCCGATCGGCAGCGCCATGACCATTCCGCCGCTCATGCAGGGCGAGCCGGTTCAACTGGCCCTCGCCGCACTTGGACTTGGCCTTTCGATCTACCTCGCCCACGTCGCAGGCAACATCCACCGCGGCGCCCGCGACCTGTTCATGACGCGGGAAGACAAGAACGAGCTGATCGAACAACTGGCTGCCGCCAAATTCGAATCCGACACAGCCCGCCAGCGCGCCGAGGCCGCAAGCCTCGCCAAATCCGAATTCCTCGCCAACATGAGCCACGAACTGCGCACGCCGCTGAACGCGATCCTCGGCTTTTCGGAGGTCATGCAGAAGCAGATCTTCGGCTCGCTCGGATCCCATCAATATGTCGAGTACACCGGCCACATCAACGACAGCGGCCGACACCTTCTTGGCCTGATCAACGAAATCCTCGACCTCGCCCGCATCGAATCGGGCCGCGTGATCCTCAGGCCCGTCGACCTCGACATTCGCGCATGCGTGCGCACATCCCTGCGCGCGTTCGAACTGGTAGCCGCCGAGAAGAATGTGCGCCTTGAAAGCGAATTCGACCGAAACCTCCCGCTGCTGCATGCCGACGAGCGCGGCGCCCACCAGATCCTGCTGAACCTCGTGTCGAATGCGGTGAAGTTCACGCCCGCAGGCGGCACGGTGACGGTCTTCGCGCGGCCTCTGCCATCCGGCGAACTCGACATCGGCGTGCGGGACACCGGCGGCGGCATCGATCCGGCCGACGTCGAGGCCGTATTCGCCGGCTTCGGCCGCGGACGTCATGACATCACGGCGCAGAAGAAGGGAGCGGGCCTCGGCCTGCCCATCGTGAAGGGCCTGGTCGAGGCGCATGGCGGCAAGCTGCTGCTGCAAAGCGACGTCGGCCAAGGCACGACGATCACATGCCGCTTCCCGCGCGAGCGGGTCACTGCATCACAGCCGGCACCCGCACGCCTTGCGCCTACGCACTGACAGCAGGCACGAAAAAGGCGCCGGCCCCGAAAACCGGAACCGGCGCCAGCATCAGGACAAGGCAGCTCAGGCGGCTGCGGCGTAGCGCCTGAGATGGTGATCGACATTGCCGAACATCGTGTCGATCATGGTCAGGCGCTTGAAATAGTGCCCGACGCTCAGCTCATCGGTCATGCCCATGCCACCATGCAGCTGAACAGCCTGCTGGCCGATGAAGCGACCAGCCTTGCCCACCTGCACCTTCGCCGCCGATGCAGCCTTGCGGCGCTCGGCGTCGGACGCATCAAGCTTCAGCGTCACCATGAAGGTTGTCGACACCGACTGCTCGTAGTTCATGAACATGTCGACCATGCGATGCTGCAGCACCTGGAACTTGCCGATCGGAACGCCGAATTGCTTGCGCGTCTTGCAGTATTCCGTGGTGGTGTCGTTGAGCACCTTCATCGCGCCGATCGCCTCGGCCGACAGGGCAGCGATGCCTTCATCCACCACGCGCTCGACCAGCGGCAGCCCGTTATCGACCTCGCCGATCACGGCATCAGCGCCCACCGCGACGTTCTCGAACGTCACTTCCGAGGCGCGCAACCCGTCAACCGTCGGATAGTCGCGGCACGAAACGCCCTTCGCCTTCTTGTCGACGATGAACACCGACACGCCCTTCGCGTCGCGCTGGCCACCCGACGTGCGCGCGGTCACGACCAGCGTATCGGCCCACGGTGCACCAATGACAACGGCCTTGTGGCCGTTCAGGACATAGCCTGCACCTGACTTCTTCGCCGTCACGGCAAGGTCGGCCAGGTTGTAGCGGCCCTGCGGTTCAGCGAAGGCGAAAGCGCAGACGCGCTTGCCCTCGATGATCTCGGGAATGTACTGAGCCTGCTGCGCCTTGCTGCCACCATGGCGCAGGAAGCCGCCAGCCAGAACGATCGTGCCCAGGAACGGCTCGACCACGAGGCCACGGCCGAACTCTTCCATGATGATCATGGTCTCGATCGGCCCGCCGCCAAGACCGCCATGGTCCTCGGCGAACGGAGCAGCCAGCAGGCCCAGCTCGGCGAATGTCGCCCAGTTCTCGGGCTTCCAGCCCGCCTCGCTGCGGATGATCCCGCGGCGACCATCGAACGTGTAGTCGTTCTGCACGAATTTCTGCACGCTGTTGCGCAACAGGTTCTGTTCTTCAGTGAATGAAAAGTCCATGTGGGGTTCCGGCTTGTTTGCTGTTGTATGTTGTCGGGCAGCTCAGAGGCCAAGCACCATCTTGGCGATGATGTTCCTCTGGATTTCATTGGACCCGCCATAGATCGACGTCCGCCGCGTCAGGAAATAGTTCTGCGACGCGCCATGCGCATAGTCCGGTCCCGGCACGTACTCGTTCGTGGCCTTGTCATGGGCGAACGGACGATAGGGATTGCCGTAATAGGCGATCGCCTCGAGCGTGAGCTCGGTCAGACGCTGCTGGATATCGGTACCGCGGATCTTGAGGATCGACGCCTCCGGCCCGTGCCCACCCTTTGATTCATTGGCCAGCGTGCGCAGCTCGGTGTACTCCAGCGCCAGCAGGTCGACTTCCAGCTCCGCAACAGAGCGGGCGAAGAACTCGTCACCGATCAGCTTGCGGCCTTCGCCATCCGGCTCGGCACCGGCCAACTGCTTGAGGCGTGCAACGCCGCGCTTGGACCGCGCCACGCCTGCAATGCCGGCGCGCTCGTGGCCCAGCAGGAACTTGGCATAGGTCCAGCCTTCATTCTCCTTGCCGATCAGGTTGGCGACCGGCACGCGGACATTGTCCAGCCACACTTCGTTGACCTCATGCGCGCCGTCCATCGTGATGATGGGCCTGACCGAGACACCGGGCGTCTTCATGTCGATCAGCAGGAACGAGATGCCTTCCTGCTGCTTGGCGCCCGGATTGGTGCGCACGAGGCAGAAGATCCAGTCGGCATATTGCGCCAGCGTCGTCCAGGTCTTCTGGCCGTTGACGACATAGTGGTCGCCGTCACGCACCGCCGTCGTCTTGAGCGAGGCAAGGTCCGAACCCGCACCCGGCTCCGAATAGCCCTGGCACCACCAGCGCTCGCCCGACAGGATCTTGGGCAGATGATCCTTCTTCTGCTCCTCGGTGCCGAACGTGTAGATCACGGGCCCCACCATGGCCAAGCCAAAGGGCAGCGTCATCGGCGTGTCGGCGGCCGCACATTCCTCGCCGAAGATGTACTTCTGCGTCGCTGTCCAGCCGGTGCCGCCATACTGCTGCGGCCACGACGGCGCCACCCAGCCCTTCTTGAACAGGATCTTGTGCCAGGCCAGGAAATCTTCCTTGGTCTTGAACTCGCCGCGCGATTTCCCCTTGAGGTCCTGCGGGTAGCTCTCAGCGATGAACTGGCGAACTTCCTTCCGGAAAGCCTCGTCGGCCGGTGTGAAGGCGATATGCATGTTGCTGTTTCCTGCTTTGCAAAACTGCCCGAATTGCGCGGGATGATAGCGTCGCGCCCTGAGGATTCAAACAGCATCTTGTGGCGCAGTAGCGCGTCCATTAACAAGGCGCGCATGGTTGGATCGGTTGAAAGCCCTTGCGTGAAGGTGTGCGCGATTGACGCTACGACAGGCTGGTGCCTGGGCTGTGGCAGGTCGATGCGCGAGATTGCGGGCTGGTCCAGCCTGCCACCGGAAACGCGCAGCGCCATCATGGCTGCGCTCGACGATCGCAAGGCGCAGATCCCCGACCGGCAAGCCCGCGCCCGCTCCCACAGGTTGCCCGGATCATGACACAGCCCCGCGTCCTCGCCGTCTGCAAGAGCCCCGGCCACACGATGTCCAAGCCCCGCACCGACAGCGTGCGCCTCATCGAAGGCCTCGGCATCGAGGGCGACGCCCACGCAGGCGCGACCGTCAAGCACCGCTCCCGCGCCGCCAAGGACCCCACCCTGCCCAACCTGCGGCAGGTCCACCTGATCCACACCGAACTCTTCGACGAACTCAAGGCGAAGGGCTTTTCGGTCGATCCCGGCCAGATGGGCGAGAACATCACCACGGCCGGCATCGACCTCCTGTCCCTGCCCCGCGGCACCAGGCTCAGGCTCGGCGAACAGGCGGTCGTGGAACTCACGGGCCTGCGCAACCCGTGCTCGCAGATCGACGGCATCCAGCAAGGCCTGATGGAAGCCGTACTCGAGCGCAGGTCCACGGGCCTCGTACGCAAGTCCGGCGTCATGGCCATCGTGGTCGCCTCAGGCGCCGTGAAGGCCGACGACCCGATCACGATAAGCTTGCCAGCTCACCCGCACGAACCCCTGAAGCCCGTCTGACGGCAAGGCGCGTAAACAGCCCATGGTGGCCCCGCGACAGCTGGTGTAATCTGCCCGCGTCTCAGGGAGCGGGCAGTAATGAGCAACAGTCACGACACTTCGGGCACAACACTCCTTGCAAGCCGCCTCGCGATCGGCCTGGCGCAAGGTGCCGCGCTCTATTTCCTGCTCGACATGCTCGACGGCAAGCAGCTCGCCTTCACGCGCACCTGGCCCTACACGGCCCTGGTCCTGACGGCGGCCCTGTTGCCCTTCGCCTGGCTCGCCTCTTACGGCACCATGCGCATCACCACGCTCGTCGCCTGGACCCTGGGCATCATCGCCACGATCACCGCTGCAAGCCATCATGCGGCATGGATGGACACAGGCAAGGACGGCTCGGAGAACCTCGCACTCTTCTTTCCCCTGGCTGCCGCACTTTTCATTGGCCACCACCTCGTCGCCGCCGCCGACCGCGATCGCAGGCTTGTCGCCAATTACGCCAGCTATTTCGACATGGGCTGGAAGGACGGCGTGCAGCTGGCACTCAGCCTGGCCTTCCTTGGCGCTTTCTGGTTGCTGCTCTGGCTCGGCGCCAGCCTGTTCGACCTGATCGGCATCACCTTCATCGAGGAACTGATCACCAAGCGCCCCTTCGTGTTCCTCGCCTCGGCCTCGGTCTTCGCGCTGGCCGTCCACATCACCGACACGCGCATGTCGCTGGTCATCGGCGCCCGCACCATTGCCTTGATCCTGCTGAGCTGGCTGCTCCCCCTGCTCGCCCTCTTTGCCTGGGCCTTCCTCGCCAGCCTGTTCTTCACGGGGCTCGCCCCGCTCTGGGCCACCGGGCGGGCCACGGCGCTTCTCGTCACGGCGGGCGCTGCCCTCGTGATCCTAATCAACGCGAACTACCAGGACGGCGATGACGAACGCCTGCCGCCGGGCGTGCTCAAGCTGTCGGTCCGCGCCGCCGCCCTCGCGCTCGTTCCCATCGCGGGCCTTGCCTTCTATTCGATCTGGCTGCGCGTGGGTCAGTACGGCCTGACGCCGGAGCGCGTCATCGGCCTCGCCATCGTCGGCGTGGGCTGCATCTACGCCGCCGGTTATGCGCTGGCAGCCCTCTGGCCCGGACGCTGGATGCAGCCGCTGCAACCCACCAATATCCTCGCGGCCTTTGCATGGGTCGGCCTGATCGTGGGCATGATCACCCCGCTTGCCAGCCCGACGCGCCTGTCGGTCAACGACCAGGTGAGCCGTCTCCTCGCGGGCACGACGCTGCCCGACAAGTTCGACTTCGACCTGCTGCGCTTCAACACCGGCCGTTACGGCCTCGACGCCCTGAACCGCCTTGCCGCCGACCGCGGCTCACCGCAGCGCGTCGTCATCGCCGATGGCGCCGCAGCCGCCCTGAAGCGGACGACCCCAGTACCCAAGCCCAGCGAAGACGCGATGACCGCCGACACCTTGCGCAAGGGCATCACGGTGTTTCCCGCGGGCAGCACCCTGCCCGACAGCCTCCTGACGCAGGACTGGACCGCCAAGGGCGCCAATCCGCTCGAGAACTGCGTGCGCAATGCCACCAAGCCGCAAGGCTGCCAGGCTCTTCTGGCCGACATCGACAGCGACGGGCGCGTTGACGTCCTCTTGCGCCAGAACCATTGGTCCATCATCGCCCTCGGTCAGGAACCCAGCGGCACCTGGATCCAGCGCGGCACTTTCCAGACCGGCCAGTGCGGCGCGCCCACATTCGATTTCTCGAGCCCCGGCGTCAGCCTGGCCCCGCCGCGCCCCAGCCAGATGGAACTCGACGTCAACGGCCAGCGCTTCCAGCTGAACCCGTCGTGCAATCCCTGACCGGCGATCTACGGTGTCCCCCGCTCTCCCGCCGCCATCGCACGCAGGGCGGGCGCAAGGACTTCAAGCGGCTCGGCCAGGATGATGTCGAAGAAGGACTTCATCAGGCGGCAGGTCTTCTGGGCCGCCCCGGTATCCTCATCACCGCTGCCTGACAGCAGCGTTTCGATCTCGTTCGGCGAGACACCAGAGGATTGCGACGCCAGCGCAAAGATCTGCGCGGCGAGTACCTGAAACGGCTCCTGCGCCAACCGCGGCACATCGGGATCGGACGGCGTGCGAATGATGGCCATCACAAGCATCTGCTGGCGCGCGACAAGTTCGGGACTGAGCCTCTCCTCGATGTCGCCGCGGATACGCCCCAGCGCCAGATCCCGGCACGTCGCCGGATCGCCCGCGACCTCCAGGTGCGACAGCGCATCCCGCTGCAGCGCATAATAGTCCCGGACCAGTTCGTCGCTCATCGACGCCACCTTGTCGGCCGCATGCGACAGCACCTGCGAGACCGCGTTGCGCCTCACTTCATCCTCGCTGCGACCTTCCTCGCGGTCACGCTGCACCAGCGTGACAAGGCGCTCATAGAGCGCATCTTCCGCCGGCCTGATGCGACCCACCGGCTTCAGCGCCTCGATATAGGGACTGACGGCGTTGACCGGCACCTCTGCCGAAAAGCGCATGGCGCTGAGCGGCCAGCCCGTGATCACCATCACCGCGATCAGCGCACCCGCCAACCCGCCAAGGCCGGCCAGGCGCAACGTGGGCCAGGCAGGCCCCACATAGCGCACATAAGCCCAAGAAAGCCCCCAGGCGAGGGCGCCCGCAGCAAGCGCGGAAACGGCTACAATGATGATGGCTGCTGCTTCCATGGCCCCGTACACCCGGCTTGTTGCGTCTTTGCACCAAGGCTGACGACCCCGAAAGGCTTCGTCAACTCTCTCCCGTCACTACTTGTGGTAGGCATTGGTTTCATCTTCTTCCGCAGGAAAGAGCGCGCGCATGCCTCCTCGCAACCCCAGCATCGACAACCGCAAGCGCAAATTGGCGCCAAGCTACCGGTTGCCGGCCCTCGACCCCGATTTCCTGCTGGGTGATTCGATGCGCGGTGTCCGCTTCATGCTCGAATACGCAAAGGCCGAAGAGACGCTGCGCCAGGCAGGCATCCGCTCCACCATTGTCGTGTTCGGCTCGGCACGCGCCCAACCCGGCTCCCAGCATTACGAGCACGCCCGCGTCTTCGGCCGCATCGCTTCCGAGCGCGGCGGTGCCCTCATTCGCAATGGAGGCCTGCATGACAATGTCATCGCCACCGGCGGCGGACCCGGCATCATGGAGGCCGCCAATCGCGGCGCAGCCGATGCCGGCGCCTTGTCCGTCGGCTTCAACATCCGCCTGCCCCACGAGCAGGAGCCCAACCCCTACTCGACCGCCGAATTGACCTTTCAGTTCCACTACTTCGCCATGCGCAAGATGCACCTCGCCATGCGCGCCAACGGCCTCGTCGTGTTCCCGGGCGGCTTCGGCACGCTCGACGAACTGTTCGAGATTCTGACCCTCCTCCAGACCGACAAGATCGCGCCCCTGCCGGTCGTGCTCTTCGACCGCAGCTTCTGGACAAGCCTCGTCAACTTCGACGTCCTGGTCGACAAGGGCATGATCGTGGCAGAGGACCTCAAGCTGTTCAGCTATGCCGAAAGCGCCGAGGAAATCTGGTCCAACATGGTCACGTCCGGCCTGTCGATGCACGCCGTGCGCAGTGGCGGGGAATAGGCGCCTCAGCGCCGCGGACTGCAGACCGGGTCGCTCGCGCCTTCGGGAAGGACGCATTCCACGCCGACATCGCCTTCCGTCGCGCGCGTAACGGCATCGGCAAGCGACAGGCGTACGCCGTCCTTGGCCGTTGCCTTCAGCAATTTCTCGATCCGGCCGGCCGACAGCGTCGGGCCATCCTCCGCCCGCCGCAGCGAGAACCAGCCACGCCGCGGCGCAGCGCGCTTCGCCGACAGCCCCAGCACCGTGTTCAGCAACGACGGCTTGCGCGCCGGCGCCGCGCTCTCGATCTGCGCCAGCAGCGTACCGGCCTGGTTCAGCGTCGATGCCAGCTGCGCCCGAGCGCCGTGCAGCGAGGAAGCGGGCCCATCGGTCTTTCGCGCCTTCGCCTCGGCGACCAGCTTGTTGACCAGCTCGGAGACGGCTGCGCCGTTCTTGTGTGTCGTGGACATGGTCAGATCACCTCACATGCTGTGGCGCAGCCACTCGGCCCGCCCCTTGGTCAACCGGATCGCCAGGATGGGCTGCGCCACCGACTGGCTGCCCGTCAGTTCATGCTCGATCACCGACAGCACGATCATCTTGGTCGCGTGCTCGGCCAGTTGCTCGGGCGGAGACGAGTTGACGACCTCGGCAACCCGCATCTCCATGGCATGGCGCGCAATGTCATCTCCCGCCATCAGGATCGCGCGCGACAGGGCCAGAGGCGCCTGCGAGAACGTCTGCAGCACCGACTTGCCCAGCCCCGCATCCTTCTTCGAGACTTCCGCCGACACCGAGTTCAGCAGCGAGTCGATCCCCTGCCGCATCAGCTGGAACATCAGGTACTTGTAGCCCGGCTGCGCGCCCCGCAGCAGCGCATCGATCAGGTCGGCCTGCGCATAGGATTGTATGATCGCCGGCTCCGCATTGGACGGCATGCCCGCCGAGACCAGCTGGTGCTTCACGATACCGCCAAACGCCGAACCGATGCGCAAATCCACATAGGAAGGACGAATGTCATCGGTCCCGAAGCCGGTCAGCACCACGCCGGTCTGCGGCACACCCGGCGCCATCCAGTCCGTCAGGCACGACGCAACGGCAACCTCAGCAAGCTGGGTCTTCAATTCGCCCGCAAGCACGCCCGGTCCGAACAGCGCATCGGTCATGCCCTCGATCAGCTTCGGCAGGTACTGCTCGATCAGCTGCACGAGCCGCGGCGAGCTTTCACCGATCAGCGGACGCTTCTGCGGCGGGGTGCCATGCGGCAGGAACAGGTTCTGGAAATACGTGCCGGCGTACTGCGTCTCGAAGCGCAGCATGTCGAGCCCGCGGCTCAGCGCCGCCTCGTCCGCGCGGCCCTTCCGGTCCGCCGCCAGCTCGATGCACTGCTGGTAGCGCTGCAGCATCGCGGCGACATAGATGGCAAAGTGCAGCCGCTCCTGCCCCTCGTCGATGGGAAGCAGCTTGTTGGCCTTGGCGTCGGCGCCCGACGTCCAGCGCCCGAGGAAGCGAACCATCGCCTCCGCCACCAGCGCGACGGAAGTCCCGCGCGAAGCCGTGGTCGAGCGGAACGTCTCGAACACCGTTCCCCACGGATACCGATAGAACTCCGCGACGTCGAAGATCCTGGCCGCGACCGGCATCTTCTCGTCCAGCAGGAACACCTTGTCGACGCCGCTCTGGTAGCGCACCGTCGCCGTCCCGTCCGGATGATATTCGATGGCCGTGAGCGCGCTGTCGGCCGCAAGCGCAGCCCCCTGCACGTTCAGCAGCATGACCTCTGACGTCATCTGTCCCCATTCCCCCCAAAGGGCACCACGGCGCGCACGCGCGCCAGGCACCGGCAGCCCGGGGCCCCAACCCCGCACCGCGCCCCTGAATAGAGCCAACAATCGCCGAAAAGGGCAATGGCCAAGCTCGTGCCCGACCGCCCGGGAATTCCCCTGCCAGGCGAAAACGTGAGGATCGCAAGCCCGCCCGCCGCATTTTCCCGCGGCCTGAGGGCGTCAGGGCAACAGGGCATCCTCGACGAAGTCGAGCCGGTCCTGCCCGAAGAACAATTCCCCGTTCACGAAGAACGAGGGCGCCCCGAACACGCCGCGCGCGACCGCGCCTTCGGTGTTTGCCTTGAGCTTCTCCTTCACGTCCGCCCGCTCGATGCGGGTCATGAAGTCCTCGGGCTTGATGCCGACGTCGCGCAGGACATGCGCGATCTCACCCTGGTCGTTCAGGTTGCGCGTATGCGCCCACATCGCATCGAACATGGCATTCACATAGATGTCGAACAGCGGCGTCTGCTGATAGGCAACCGCCCCGCGCATGAGCGGCAATGTATTGACCGGGAAATGGGTGTTGAAGTTCATCACCACACCATAGCGCTTCGCAAAGCGCGCAAGGTCGCTGTTCATGTAGCGCGCCTTCGCAGGGATCATCGCCGGCGAGGCATTTCCCGTCGCCTTGAAGACGGCGCCCAGCAGGATCGGCGTCCACGTGATCCGCGCCCCATGCCGCGCCGCGATCTTCGGCAACTGCTTGTAGGCGAGAAAGGTCGTTGGGCTTCCAAAGTCGAACAGGAACTCGACACTCTTCGTCATCATGTCACCATTTGAAAGCCTGGCCGGCACAGGCGCCGCAACCGAAGCGCAGTCTGCAGCATCCAGCCCCGGCCCGCAATGCGCGTGGTCACAAAGCCAAGGCCCCGCAGGACACGCCCCTACCCCTCTGCACCCACGAAGGCCAGCGCCTGCGTCGCCATCCGAAGACCATGGTGCTGCTTCAGTTCGGTGTTGAGATAGCGGTTCGTCGCAGCCGCAAGCACATCGGCAAGCGGCCCCTGCCCGACCCACGCGATCTCCTCGGCCACGGCAGACAGGACCTTCACGCGATGGCAGGAAAAGATCGGATCCCGGATGCCGTGGTCATGCAGCTGCGCTCGTTCCCGCGAGAGAAAATCGCCGATGTCGCCCACCGCCCACCCTGCTTCGGCATCGCGCCCGATGAACGGCGACACACGTCCCAGGAAACACCCCATCTGAAGCAGGGCCTGCGGCCAGAGCGTCGGATCCTCGTCACAAATGCGCCGAACCGCATTGGCGAAGGTCAGCATATGCGTGAAATCAAGCCAGCCGACATTGTGCGACACCGGCTTTTCGACATGCACGCTGACCGTCAGGTCGAAGCGGAGCATCGCCATGGCGCTCGCCGCCAGCAGGATGCGATAGAGATCTGCAGGATCACCGCCGAGCTCCAGCACACGCTCCAGCGTCGCGGGCACCGAGAGGTGCAGAAAGTCCCAGGGTTCAAGACCCGGCCGGCGCACCGCCGCCTCCCACCGCGCCAGGGCCGGCGCATAACTGCGAAACTCCGGGATCCGGTCCTCGCGGTTCGCATGGACAATGCTGCGGACAAGCGAAAGAAGGACAGGCTCCGCGGCCTCGGTGCCAAGCAGGCCGATCAGTTCGAACGCCTTGACGGTATAGATCGCCGAGTGCCCATAGTCCTGGTAATGCGAAAGCGCCGCCCTGCCGAAGGCCCGCTGCAGCTCGGCCAGTGGCAATGTGGCAGCCAGCGCCCCGCGCACATAGGACCCGGCGAGATCCTCCTGCTCGCGCTCCATCGCATCAAGGAAACCCTCCAGGCGCCATGGCCTGCTGTCGGCAGCAAACGGCTTGGCAGGCTGGCGCAACGTATCCCACGCAACATGCGACACGGTTTCGGACAGGGCGACCAGGCGTCGCGCATCGTCGGACGCATTCCGGTGCAGGCCGATCCAGTCCGCCATCGCCGCGAACCCGTGCGCCATGCCGTATTCGTGGCGGTCAGCGCGAGCAGCGACCACGGCACGCAGGGCCACCATCGGATCGCCACAGGCCTTCAGGAACCGCGCCAGTTCGCGCGCGATGCGGCCGCGGTCATCGTCCTCGACGGCTGCAAGCAGTTGCGTGATCGCCAGCGCCTGCATTTCCGTTGCAGGAGGATCCGAGACATCGACGAGAATTCGCCCGTCTCGCACGTCGACCGGATAAAGCCTGAGCTTGTCGCCGCCCACCAGCGCCTCACCCGACGCCAGGTCGAACTTCCAGTTATGCCAGTTGCACGTGAGCGTACAGGCGTCGCCCGACGCCCCTCCGCCCAGCGTCCCCTCGCTCAGCGGATAGCCCTCATGCGGGCAGCGATTGTTGCAGGCAACAACCCGGTCGCCGGCCTTCATGAGCAACAGCTGCCGTCCACCCGCCTTGAACACGCGTCGCCCGCGTGCCGACAGGTCCTCGAGGCTCCCCGCATCGACCCAGTTCCCCACGGCATCTCCTTTTAAGAAAGCATTTGCTTACATAAATATGATCCCGCCCATTGATTTACGCAAGCACTTTATTTATGAAATACCCATGAGCCCCGTGACCGCCACCGCCGCCCAGCGCAACATCATCGACCACCTCAAGCGCAATGGCCCCGCGGGGGCAACGGCCCTCGCCGCCACGCTTGGCGTGACCTCTGTCGCCGTGCGCCAGCACCTCGCCGCCCTGGAAGAGGCGGGCCTTGTTGTCATGGAAGAGGCCCGCAAGCAGGGCGCACGGGGCAGGCCGCCCGCCGCCTGGCGTCTCACCCCGCTCGCAGACGCCGTCTTTGCAGACACGCATGCAGAACTGTCGGTCGAACTCGTGGCCAACGTACGCGAGGTCTTCGGCGAGACCGGCCTCACCCGGCTGATCGAGGCCAGGACCACGCAGCAGGCCGCCACCTACAAGGCAGCCATGCAGGGCGCAGCGTCGCTGAAGGAAAGGGTTCGCCGCCTCGCCAGGCTGCGCACCGACGCGGGCTACATGGCCGAGATGAAGACAGCCGCCGACGGCTTCCTGCTGATCGAGAACCACTGCCCGATCTGCCGCGCGGCCCGTGCCTGCAACGCCCTGTGCCGGCAGGAACAGGACGTCTTCCGCTCAACGCTCGGGCCCGACGTCAGCATCGAGCGCACCGAGCACATCATCGCAGGCGCCCGGCGCTGCACCTACGCCATCCGCCAGAAGAAAGCGTCCTGAGAAATCCCCTGTCACCACTTCTCGATCCAGGGCCTGAGGTCCAGCTCGTGCGTCCACGCATCGCGCGGCTGCGCATGCAGCATCCAGTACATGTCTGCAATGTGGTCGGGTGACAGGATCCCGTCGTTTTCCTTCAGGGCATAGGCTTGCGGGAAATTGTCCCGGATGAAGGCCGTGTCGATCGCCCCGTCGACCACGACATGCGCGACGTGGATACCCTGCGGCCCCAGTTCGCGCGCCATGCTCTGCGCCAGCGCCCGCAGCGCATGCTTGCCGCCGGCAAAAGCCGCAAACCCGGCCCCGCCCCTCAGGCTTGCCGTCGCCCCGGTGAACAGGATCGTGCCCTTCTTGCGCGGCAGCATGCGCTTTGCAGCCTCGCGCCCCATCAGGAACCCGCCCAGCGCGCACATCTCCCAGACCTTGGTATAGACCCGTGCCGTCGTCTCGGTGATCGGGAAGCGGACATTGCCCCCGATGTTGAACACGGCCACCTCGACGGGTCCGATGTCCCGCTCGATCGTCTCGAACAGGTCGACCACGGCCGCCTCGTCGCGGGCGTCCGACCCGAAGCCATGCGCCACCCCACCCTCGGCCGCGATCTGCTGCAGCAGCGGTTCAAGCCGCCCGCGCTCGCGCCGCGTCACGCAGGCCACATGTCCTTCACGCGCGAAACGGCGCGCAATGGCACCGCCCGTGGCGTCTCCGGCCCCGACAACCAACGCCACGCCCTTGCCTGCCCTGTCCAAATCACGCCCCCGAACATGGTTAGGGATCAAGCCTAACGGCTGGCACCCCGCAGGTCCATGAAGCCGTAAAGGCGCAGGATTTGCGGTCTCGACCCTGATTTTTCCGATTCATGATGGTGAAACCAAAGCTTCATACTGTGCCGTTAAGCACGACCGGCGCACACATCTGCGCTTTGCATATCGCGCGGGCCGCGCTATGAATCGGACTGTCAACAGAAATCGTCGATCGCATCGAAGCGCCCGACGGTACCAGGATTGATTTGCGCAAGGACTGACGGATTACGATGCGAAAGACGGGAACGGTTAAGTGGTTCAACGAGGCCAAGGGCTTTGGCTTCATCCTGCCTGATGGCGGTGGATCGGATGTGTTTGTCCATGTCTCCGCTGTCTCTGCAGCAGGGGCCCAGTCCCTCGGCGAAGGCCAGAGGGTGTCCTTCGATATCGCCCAGGACCGTGGCAAGACCATGGCCTCCGAACTCAAGCTCGAAGGCCCGGCGCCCGCCCCATCGGGACGCGGCGGCTTCGGCGGTGACCGTGGCGGCTTCGGCGGTGACCGTGGCGGCTTTGGCGGTGATCGCGGTGATCGCGGCAACCGCGGGTTCGGTGACCGTGGCGGCTTCGGCGACCGTGGCGACCGTGGCGACCGCGGTGGTTTTGGTGATCGCGGTGATCGCGGTGATCGCGGCGGCTTCGGTGGACCGCGCGGCCCACGCCAGAACGGCGATGGCGGCGGTCGCGGCTTCGGCCAGCGCTCGGGCCCTGGCGCCGGCCCCGGTGCAGGCCCGCGTCCCCATGCAGGCATCTTCGACGCCCTCAACATGGTGGTGATGCGCGTGAAGGACCTGCGGGTCGCACGCTCCTGGTACGAGCGCGTGCTTGAACTGCATGTGGTGGAAGAAAACGCCGCCGGCCAGACGGTTGTCCTCGACCTCGGTCGCGGCGCCAACCTGTGCCTCTGGCAGTTGGCCGTGGACGAAACCCTGGCCACCGCGCCGACGGCCGCAGCCTTCCCCAATTTCCGCACGGGCGACGTCGAAGGCACGCATGCCAAGCTCGAGGCGCTTGGCGTCCACGTGGCACCGCTGCGCGACACGGGCGGCATGAAGTGGTTCTCGTTCTTCGATCCGGACGGCAACCGCATCGACGTCATGCAGAACCGCCCGCGGTCCTTCTAGGATCGCCCTGGCAGAGCTGATTTCGTGCGAACGCCCCGGCCGAAAGGCTGGGGCGTTCAGCCATTCTTAGAGCCCCTGTCGTAGGATCCCTCCAAAGAGCACTGCCGGAAACACGTCCCTAACAGACGGTAAACCGGCAGCGCGCGCAGTGTGGACGGGCGCATGCGTGGGGCAAGGATCAGTCTGGCATCGGCAATAGGGGCCGCAGCGATTGCGCTGGGTCCCGCGCACGCCGCCACGCCCGCGACAGACATTGACGCCGTTGTCCGCGAGAAACTGGCCGCCGTCTCGATCGTACGCACCAAGGCTCGCAAATATGCCATGGCGCTCGCTAACGGACGCCTGCTGCAGGCCTACCTGTCGGCATCCAACGCAAGCGAAGGCGACCGCCTGAAGGCGCGGATCATCTCCTCGCTTCAGTCGCTCCAGAACCGCTATGGCCTCACCGGCTTTCGCATCGTCTGGCGTGACGGCGACCTGCTCGCGGAAGTGGGACAAGACGCAGCCGCCACGGCGGGCAAGGCCGAACGCAACCGCCAGGTCCTTCAACGCGCACTCGCCCAGGACGAGGGCGACGTATCGACCATCATGAGCGGGGACACCTTGACTTACGTGACCGCGGTCGAGCGAAACGGGCAGAAGGAATTCGTGCTGTCCATCGAACAGAGCATCGACGCCTATGAACGCGTCCTCATGCACGGGCTGGCGCGAACGTTGCACATCGTGATCGTCGACGAAAAGGGAAAAGTCGTCACCGACAGCGCGGGCACGTTCGCGCCGGGTACGCCCGCCCGCATTGCCGGCCTCACACCCGACGAACTGCGCGCCCGCATGGGGATCACCGGAAACGAGGGCACCGGCGTGATCGCGCAGGACGGTCGCAACCTGCGGGTCAGCTTCCAGTCGGCCGACGGATGGACCGCCTACGCCATCGAGCAGGCCGATGAAACCAGGGCCTGCCTGCGCGACCAGGACACCCCATGTCCATGAGATCACGCATCACGGCAACCTTTGCCGCCTGCATTGCCCTGCCGCTGGCCGCCGGCTGGTGCGCCCTGTGGTTCGCGGCTGAACACACGGTAAGGCACCAGGCCGCCGATGCCCTCCAGGCCGAGACGCGCGCCGTCATGGCCAGCATCGAAACGCGGCTCTCCTCGAACCTGACCCACCTCAAGGCATGGAGCTCCATGCCCATGATGCAGGAGGTCCTGATCGACGACGACGGCGGCGAGCTCGCACAGGTTCTGGTCGATCTCAACCGCGCCTACCCCGACTTCGCAAGCTTGACCATCACCAATGCCCGCGGGCTCGTCGTGGCCACCACCGATGCCGCACTGCGCAAGGCCGATCTCACCGATGCCGCCGGCATCCAGGAAGCCATCTCCGGCCGCGCCACGCAGAGCACCTTCGACCGCCTGCGCGCAGGCACCGCAGAGGCCATTCGCTACACGGCACCGCTGGTCGCCGTCTATGACCGGCAGACGGTGATCGGCACCATCACGGGCGTGATCGATCTCGGGCAACTGGCGACAGGCAGCCTTGTTCAATCAAGGCTCTTGCAGGAGCGTCGGGTATTCGTCCTCGCTCGACAGGATGACAACACGGTCGTGTTCGCCAACCGTCACCTGGACTTGATCGCTCCGCTCACCCGCAGCCTCGCGCAGGCAAGGCCCGGCCAGAAACGCGACCTGTCCCTTGCCGGGGAACCGGGATCCGTCGTGATCGCCCGCTCCGGATCGAGGGCGCTCGAGCAGGATCCGGAACTCGTGGCCATCGCCTTCGAGCCGACCGCCGCCGTCCTCGCGACGGCCAGCAAGGTCTCCGACATTTTCCTGGGCGTCACCGGTCTTGCAGCTCTTGCCGCCCTCTTGATGGCCTGGCGATGGGCTGCACCGCTCGCCCGCGCTGCCGCCGCGATCAATCCGCTTCCATCCGGCAAGCGCCACGCCTCGCCACCAGCCCGCCGCGGCCAGCCAACCTTTGGCCCGATCATCGACGCACTCGCGCGCCTGAACGCCGCCGAGGCGGAACGTGAAGACCTGCGTGGTCGCGTTCAATCCCTGGCAGCAGCCCTCGCCGAGGCAAGGCTCCACGCGGGGATGGCCGCGGACAGGTTGCAGAGTATCGGGGACACCTTGAAAGACCGGATGGACGCGGTGACGCAACTGATCGAGCTGATCAACCGCGAAAACCTGGCTGCAGCCGCCAGCCGGCGCCAGCAGACCCACCTGCCCGAGCTCAACAGGTCGGCCATGGACCTCCTGAAGGCCATTCGCGACGCGATCGAGGCCAGCCACGACGACAAGGCCGACAGCGCGACTTCCGTACCCGACAGCACACGCCTCTCAGCCTGACGCCTCGGCGTCCATCCGGCGAAACAAGGCCTCGGTCTCGGCATCGGCAGGAAAGAAGCTTTCGATCCGCAACTCGTCGGCCGTTGCATCCTGCGCCGTGCCGAACGTCGAGATGACGGTGAAGAGCTGGACCCGCAGGCCATCCTTGCAGATCTCGACCGGCAACACCGGCACAAGTGTCGTTGCCTCGCCCGCCCAGAGGGTGTTCGCACTCTGGTACTGGCTCAGCGCGGCAAGCTGCGCCCCCACATCCTCGCCGCCAGCGGCCTCGGCCTCGCGCCGCGCCCTGTGCCAGAGCAAAGGTGCGATCGCGTCCCAGTTGGCAATGAAGAGCCTCAGCCCTTCCGGGTGGAAGAACAGGCTCATCAGATTGCGTTCCTCCCCGCCGATGCGCGTCCACAAGTCGGCGCCCAACAGCGCGGCGAGGCGCTCGAAGGGTTCATTGCTCATGCGGATGTTCCAGCTCCGGTCGACCGCAATGGCTGGGAACGGCGCGTGGTTTGACAGCATCATCCGAACCGCAGCCAGCACCTGCGCCATCTGCGGATCATCGAAGGGACGCGCGCGGAACATCGGCGCGAACCCCGCCGCCAGCAGCAGCGCGTTGCGCGCGCGCAAGGGAACGTCCAGCGCCTCGCTGAGTTGCAGGATCATAGCCCGGCTGGGTCGCGACCGCCCGGACTCAAGAAAGCTGACATGGCGCTGCGAGACGCCGCTGGCCAGCGCAAGCTCGAGCTGCGACAGGCGTCGCCGGCTGCGCCAGCCGCGCAGCAGATCCGGAAAGGTCGATCGCGCCCCTGTTCCTGCCTGACCTTGCATCATCGCCCTGTCCTGACGGATTTTCGAGCATGGTGCAGCACGCCCCGGGCGCAGGCAATGACCTCGCAGGTAATGACCGTCATGACCCGAAGACGGGCGCGCGAGGCGTGCAGCGCTATCCGACGGCGCGCGAGACAAACCAGAACGTGCCCAGCGCAAACAGCAGCGCCCCGGCCAGCTCGAAGGCAACGGCAGGCACACCGACCCGCAGGAAGCGCAGGGCCCCAAGCGCGCTTGCAGCGATGCCCACCGCCAGCAACTGACCACCTTCGACACCCAGGTTGAAGGCAAGCAGGGTCCAGGCAAGGTCCTGCGGCGCGATTTCCAGCTCGACCAGCGGCCCGGCAAAGCCCGCGCCGTGCGCCAGCCCGAACAACGTCGCCACGACAGGCGCAACCCAGCCGCCCCTCAGGTCCCGCGCCACCGCCATGGACCCCGCAAACAGGGCAAGCCCCAGCATCACCATCAGCGGCGCCTGCAGCATCCCCGCACCCGCCGCGACCAACGCCACGAGCGCGATCCCCGCCGCGCCCGCCACCCCGAGCAACGGCGGAACCGCCCGCGCCCGCGCCAGTGCATCGCCCGCCGCCCAGGCGACGGTGAACCCGATGATCGCCTCGATGGCAGCGGTGTCGGGCCGCAACAACCCCAGCGCAACCAGTCCCAGCGTGACCGAATGGCCCAGCGTGAAACCCGTGACCGCCCACGCCGTCTGCCGCAAGCTTCCGGCCAGCATCATGAGCGCCAGCAGGAAGGCAATGTGGTCAGGCCCGCTCAGCACGTGCTCGAACCCGAGGACGGCGAGGCTCCAGAAGCTGTTGTGACTGTCCGCCCCCGCAGCCCCCGCCAGCACCTCATGCTGTCCCTGCGTGAGCACGATCTCGTCAAGGCGCCCGTCGGGATAGGCCAGTCGCGCATAATGGACATGGCTGACCGAGACGTCGAAGAACCCGCCAATCGTCAACCGGACGTCAGCCTCGCTCACGGGTCTGGCGCAGGTGAACGCCACCTCGACGCGCATGTCACCGCGGGGCGCCGCCAGCGGCCGAAACGCAGTACGCTTGCAGGCCAACCCTGCCTGCGTGGCGCCGAGCCGGCTGTCGAGATGCGCCACCAGCAGCCGCGCAAGGTCCTCGGGCGTCTCGCTCAGCTGCGTGACCCGGTAGGCGTCGACCTGATAGACGCCCTCGACCACGTTCCCCGACACCGTCCATGACGAGAAGCTCTGGCTGCGGACATGCGCGCCCGCCGGTCCCGCCACCGCCACGAACAGGCAAAGCAACAGCAGCAGGCGAC
This sequence comes from Alphaproteobacteria bacterium, assembly GCA_040381215.1. Classification (GTDB taxonomy): domain Bacteria; phylum Pseudomonadota; class Alphaproteobacteria; order Micropepsales; family Micropepsaceae; genus SZUA-430. The sequence goes on from JBEIHO010000004.1 coordinate 36,346, forward strand.
GCATCATCGCCCGTCATCGCCCTTCGGCGCCGAGGCGTCATAGGAGATGCGTGCCTTCCGCCTCAGGCCGTCGACATAGGCGGCAAAGGCCTTTTCGGCTTCCCGCTTCTGCCACTCCTCCAGCACGACATCGCGCACCGCTTCAAGCGGCGGCGGCGGTGTCTCGGTGCGCGCGACGAGATGCACGAACACAAGCCGGCTGCCGATCCCGATCGGTCCCACACTTTGCCCCGACTGCAGCGACAGCGCCGCATCCCGGACGCTGGCGCCCGCATACTCGGCAATCTTGCTCGGGATCACGGGACCACCCGGCAACAACAACCCCTCGGCGCCCTGCGCACGCACGGCCGCATCGAATGCAGTACCCTTGTCGAGCACAGCCTTGAACGCAACCGCCTTCGCTTCATCCTTGAGCCCGAACGACACACCGCGCACGGTCAGCAAGGGCTGCGGCGCAATCAGCTTGGGCCTCTCGGCATAGAAGGCAGCCAGGTCCGCATCACGCGGCGTGCGCCGGCTGGCATCGGCGATCGAGAACTGCAGCATCGCATTGACCAGCGCCTTGCGCGACGGCGGATCGCTGTCTCCCAGACCAAGGGCAAGCGCCCGCTGCAGCAACAGCTCTTCATCGATGATGCGGTCGAGCGCCTCGCGCTTCTCCGCTTCGGTCAGCGCCGTGCGCTTGGCGGCGGCAAGCCCCTCGAGGGCGCCCTCGAACACGGACCGCTGGATGGGCGTGCCATCCACGACTGCGACTGCGTCCCTGTGGGTCGCGACGGCAGGACCGACACCCAGCGCCGACCACATGGCCGCAACCAGGCCAAGCCCGCCCCCCGCAACGACCAGCAGGCCAGCACGCGACAAAGCCATGCTAGCCTCCATTGGCAGCAGCCGCCGGCGCCTGCGGCACCGCGCCTGCCGCCTTCACGCGGTAGTCCAGATAGATCGGCGACGACCACGCGCGATGCTCGGCCGGTGCCGTGCACCCGTCTTCACCCGACCGATAGTCGCCATAGCAAAGCGTCGCCTTGATGCACTTGCCATTGCCATCGCGTTCGCACTTGACCGGCTCGGCGTTGATCGCGGGCTCGGCCTCCTGGATGGCCTTGACGTAATAGATCGTGTCGCGCTTGCCCTTGGCAAAGTCCGGATCCATGAAGCTGAACGTGCACCCATCGGCGCTGGGCTTGCAGGTATGGACCAGATAGCGATCCTCGATCAGCTGTCCGATGTCCTCGCCCTTCGATGCCTGCGGCCGGATCTTGACCACCTCGATGCGGGTGATCATCCGGCGCTCATCCGATGGATTGTAGCACTCGCCGGAGCAGATATCCTTGATCCGCCCCTCGTCGAGCCCCGCCTTGGCAAAGTCGGGGCAGCCCGGCTTCTGCTTGAAGGCGCCGACGGCCTTCACCTCGAAGGCAACGGGCTTGTCGCTCTCGACCCGGCTGCCCATGGGAACACGATTGCCCTGATCGTCGACCGCGTTGAACCACAGCAGGATGCGCGGCCCCGAGGTCGCATAGACCTCCCGGCGCTGCATCGAATCCCACACGGCATCGCGCGAGCGCTCCTTGACATGCACCGCCGCAAGACCGCCGGCCAGCCAGAACGACGACTGGCGCTCGAACTCGGTCAGCTGGAACCCGGCCATCGTGAACAGCTCCTCGCGCGGAATGCGCCGCGAGACCGGCTCGGCCTTGCTCTGTTCCGGCAACAGGCGATTGCGCCAGGCCTCGCTGATGGGCCCGCCGGCCTCCGTATTCTGCCGCCGGTCGACAGGCTTGTAGCCGGTACCGGGACGCGCACGATGATTGTCGGACGAGCCAATGAAGCCCCACTGGAAGCGCCCAGCCTGCCCGCTGTCGCCCTCGAAGCTCGACGTGGCAAGCCCCGCCTGGACCGAATTGGAAGCCCGATGGTTGAACGCCGGCATGAAGCAGTCGGTGCACTGCCCGGCGTCAAGCCACTCTTCCGGGCTCTCTCCGCCCACCGACAAATGTCCGGCCACGCCCATGCTGGCATAGTCCTCACGCGCCTGTGCCGCTCGCTTCTCGCAATCGGCCATCGACACGCCGGCCTTCAGGCAGCGCTCGAGGATGATCTCGCCGGCACGCCAGCAGCTTGGCTTGAACGCGCCCTGCGGCTGCGGACACGAAGCGGACTGGCCATCGGCCGACAGCTCCACGTCCTTCCAGCTGCGATACTCCTCCGAGTTGCCGTGCCCCGAGAACAGCTCGACCAGCTTGAAGGCCTCGGGACGCTCCTTCTGCAGCAGCGCCTTGTTCCAGTTGGTGCCCGGCGGCGTATAGAAGCCCCACGAAGAGCCGTGCGGAATGATGAGAGGCTGCAGCTTCAGCTCGTCATAGAGCTTGCGCACCAGGTCGCCCGGTGTCTCGGCGGCCTCGTAACAGGACCCCGGAAGCTCGTTGGACGGCGTACCAGCCGCACATTCGGGGACACCTTGCGTCAGGCGCATGAACTTGTTGAAGTCGAAATAGTTCTGGCGGTTCTTGAAGTCGAGCAGCGGCACGGCCGGCGGAAGGCCGAGGCTGCCGCGCAACGTCGACGAGGCAAGCCCGCCAGCAGCGATCGCGCGCGGCGAGACCTTGTCATCGTCGAGATCCTTGAAGATCACGTTCTTGTGGCCCCAATGGTCCGCAGGCAGGCGCCCGACCTGCGTCCACTCGAACCCCAGAAACGACATCAGGTCCGGATTGGGTCCGTCACCCGCCACCTTCTGGCAAGAACGAATGGCCTCCTTCGTGCGCTTCCAGCGCAGCGGCGTCACCGTCTCGGCGTGGTCGGTAATGGACCAGAAATCCAGCGCAGAGCAGTACCGGGCAAAGTCACAGGCATCCGCCACAGGATGCACGCCCTTGCCGCCCATGATGGGCAGCGAGAACTGGAACGCGTCGGCCGAGTAGGTCGTGTGGACGTGCAGGTCACCGAACAGGATCTGGTCGCTCGCGCCCTCGGGGCCCGCGGCCTCGATCTGTCGGGTTCGCTCGCTGATGATCGCATCGGGAATACGCGCGCCCTGGATGGTCCCGGTCCCGCGTTCGCTGCCGAACCAACCCTCGCGCGCGCCAACCCAGTAAATGCCGCCCGCCCCTGCCACGACAAGCACTGCGACAAGCAACAGGCCCAGTATGCGCCCCATGTTCAGCTACACCCCTTGACTCAAGCTGCCACAAGACCAGAAAACCCAGCTCATTCCAACCCTTGCGCCATGCTGCACCTGCGTAACGACGGCGCCGCTCTTGCGCCCTATCGTCGCGAGCCCCCGGGGAGGAAGCCTGGCCCTCGCGCGGATGTGATGGGACATCGCCTGATGGCGCATTGCTTCCCGCGCGGCATGGGAACACTGTGAACGCCTTCCGACGCAAAGGGACTTTGTGAATATGAACTTGAAACGGACTCTGGCCGCCACCCTGCTGGCAGGCGCAACAGCCACGGCGGCATACCTTGCCATCGGCACCAATGCGGGCGCCACCGGCGGCACCTCGATCGGAACCTGGGGTTTCGATATTGCCGGCATGGACAAGGGCGTGAAGCCGGGCGACGACTTCTTCCGCCACGTTGGTGGCACCTGGATGAAGAACACGCCGATCCCCGCGGACCGCTCGCGCTGGGGCTCGTTCAACATGCTGGCCGCCAAGTCCGAGGAAGACGTCAAGAACCTCGTCGAAGGCGTCGCCCGCAGTTCCAATCGCACCGGCTCGATCGAGCAGAAGGTCGCCGACTACTACAATGCCTATCTGGACACCGGAAAGATCGACCAGCTCGGCCTCGCGCCGTTCGAGGCCGACCTCGCCGCGATCGCAGGAATGAAGACGCACGAGGACTTCGCCAGGCTCACCGGCCAACCGGGCGTGCCTGCCAATTCGCCGGTCGGCCTCTACATCGGCCTCGACGAGAAGAACCCCGACCGCTATGCGCTGAACATCGTGCAGTCGGGCCTCGGCATGCCTGACCGCGACTACTACCTGAAACCGGACGCAAAGTTCGCCGAGACACGCGCCGCCTACAAGGCCTACGTCGCCCAGATGCTGGGCATGGTGAAGTACCCGAACGCCCCGGCTGCCGCCGAGGCCGTCATGGCGTTTGAAACGCGGATCGCCGAGCTGCAGTGGCCGATCGAGAAGCTGCGCGACCGCGACGCGAACTACAACGCCAAGAACCGCGCCGCGCTGAAGGCCTTCGCGCCCGAGTTCCCGTGGGACGAAGCACTTGCCGCCGGCGGGCTTGCAACCCAGGACCATTTCATCGTCGGCTCGCCGGATGCGGTCGCAGCCCTCGCCAGGCTCTTCCGCGCCACGCCGGTCGAAACCCTGCGCGCCTACCAGACGTTCCATTACGTGAACGCCCAGGCTGACATCATGCCGACGGCCTTCGACGACGCGTCGTTCGCCTTCAACGGCAAGACCCTGACCGGCCAGCCCCAGAAGCGCGACCGCTGGAAGCGCGCCACCATCGCCCTGTCCGGCCAGACATACCTCGCGCCCATGGGGGAGGCCGTCGGCCAGCTCTACGTGAAGAAGCACTTCACCCCGCAGGCCAAGGCCGAGATGAACAAGCTGGTCGACAACCTGCTCCAGGCCTATCGCGAGCGCATCCAGAACCTTGAATGGATGTCGCCGGAAACACGCCAGATCGCCATGCGCAAGGCGCAGAACGTCCGCGTGAAGATCGGCTACCCTGATCGCTGGCGCGACTACGCGGGCCTCGAGGTCAGGCCAGCCGATGCCTATGGCAACCGCAAGCGCGCGAACGTCTGGGACTATAATCGCCAGGCCGCGCGCATCAACCAGCGGACCGACAAGGACGAATGGGGCATGGCCCCGCAGACGGTGAACGCCTACTACAATCCGGTCTGGAACGAGATCGTGTTCCCGGCCGCGATCCTGCAGGCCCCCTTCTTCGACCCGAACGCCGACGCGGCAGTGAACTATGGGGCGATCGGCGGCGTGATCGGCCACGAGATGGGTCACGGCTACGACGACCAGGGCGCAAAGTCCGATGAAAACGGCATCCTGCGTTCGTGGTGGAAGCCGGAGGACGAGCAGCGCTTCGCCACGAAGGTGAAGGCCTTGGCTGCACAGTACTCGCAGTTCGAGCCGCTGCCAGGCGTCAGGGTCAATGGCGACTTTACATCCGGGGAGAACATCGGCGACCTCGGCGGCGTGGCCGTCGGCCTGCACGCCTACAAGCTCTCGCTCAAGGGCAAGCCCGCGCCGGTGATCGAAGGCTTCACGCCGGAACAGCGCTTCTTCCTCGGCTGGTGCCAGGTCTGGCGCTCGAACATCCGCGACGCAGCCCTGCGCAACCAGGTCACCAGCGACGTCCACTCGCCGGCCGAATACCGCTGCAACGGCGTCGTGCGCAATGTCGATGAATGGTACCAGGCCTTCGGCGTGAAGCCGGGCGACAAGCTCTACCTGAAGCCGGAAGACCGCGTCCGCATCTGGTAAGCACCGCACCTCACCGCAACATGCTGGAGAGCGCCCCGCAACGGGCGCTCTTTCATTTTGCCGACATCACGAAGCAGGGCGCGCCAGCGGACGGTCCCGCGGCAGCAGCACGGCAATCCCGCCCGTCACCACCGCCATCCCCGCCAGCACCGCCAGCAGCACGGCAAAGCCTTGCGCCGGATCATAGAGGCTCGACACCAGCCACACGCCGACAGGTCCGCCTACGACCGAGATCGCATAGCGCATGCCGAAGAACAGGCCGCGCTGTCCGGCCGGCGCATAGCGCGCGACGAACACCGTCTCGATCGGCGCAATGGTCTCGAACAGGAACATGACGGCGATCGCGAGTGGCACCAGAAGCCACGTGTCGGTCAGCGCCGCCGCCACCAGCGCCGCCGCCAGCATCGCAAAGCACCGCAGGTAGGTCAGCCGCGCCGCGCCCCGGTCCGCAAGGTGTCCCCCGACAAACTGCGCCCCGGAGGCCGCCAGATAGATGGCGCCGGTCAGCAGGCCCACCCGCGTGAGGCCCTCCGTCGAGCCAAGGTCCAGCGTCTCGACCAGCTTGGGCAGCGCCGTCACGAACGCGGTCACGACGATCAGGGTCAGCGTCATCGTGACACCAAGGACCAGGATGATGTTGCGCCGGTCCCGCGCGGAGGGCGCCTCGTGATGGACCTCGTGGGCATCCCCGTCACGCTCGGGCACGAGCCTGAGCATCTTCATCGCCACCAGCCCCACGCCGAAGGCCATCGTCGCAAGCCCTGGCAGGATGAAGGCCCAGCGCCAGTCAATGGCATCGTTGAGAACGCCTGCCACCACCGGCCCGGCCGCCACGCCGAACGAGCCGAACACGCCCGCCGCCGCGATCGCCTTGCCCCGCTCGCGCGCATGCTTGACGACCCAGGCATTGCCCACCGGATGATACAGCGCCCCGAACAGGCCCAGCGCCGTCAGCGCCACATTCATCTCGAACGGGGACTGCGACAGCCCGCAGGCGATGCTGGCAAGCCCGAGGCCGAAGAACAGCAGCACCATGACCCGCGACTCGCCCCAGCGATCCGCCAGCCATCCCGCCGCCGGCGCCCCCGCGCCGATCATGAGCGACCCCAGCGTCCACAGCGCAATGAGCTCGGCATAGCCGCGCTCCCACTCCACCACCAGCGTGATGACCAGGGTCAGGAAGAGCGACACCAGCACGTGGTGCATGAAATGCGCCGCGCAGGCAAAGAACAGCACAGGCACCGGTGCGCCGCCTGTGCCGATTCCGATCCGGTTCAACCGCTCCAGCAAGGTCCCCTCCAACGGCGCAGCAAGCAGGATGCATGAAGAATTCCAGCGCGCCCGTCAAATCATGTGATAGACAGGCGGCCTCTTTTGCATGGAGAAGGTGCCCTCTTGCGCCAGGCCGGTAACAGGCGACCAGCCCCCTTGCTCGCACTTGCTGCGATGGCCCTGGCTTCAGGCGCAGCCGCGGCCGCGCCCAGGCTTGCCCTTCCCGTGGACTGCAAGCCCGGTACCAGCTGCTTCCTCCAGAACTATGTCGACCATGATGCCGGCAGTGCCGCGCGCGATCATCGCTGCGCAGCCCAGACCTATGACGGACACAAGGGCACCGACATCAGGCTGCGCGACCGCACCGCCATGGAGCAGGGCGTGAACGTGCTGGCGGCAGCCCGCGGAACCGTCAAGGGTGTCCGCGACGGCCTTCCCGACGTGTCGATCCGCAATGCCGGCACCGAGGCCATCAAGGGCCGGGAATGCGGCAACGGCGTCGTCATCGACCACGGCGACGGCTGGGTCACGCAGTACTGCCACATGCGCAGCCGCTCCATCAAAGTCCGCCAGGGCGACACCGTGAAGGCGGGCACGCCGCTCGGCCTGATCGGGCTGTCGGGCATGACCGAGTTCCCGCACCTGCACTTCGAGGTCCGTCACAACGAAAGCGTCATCGACCCGTTCTCCGCACAGACCGTGGTCGGCGCTGCCGCGCCGGGATGCAAGCCCAAGGCCGTGCTGTGGACCTCCAGGGCCGCCGCCAGCCTGACCTGGCAGCCCGTGACCCTCGTCGACGCGGCCTTCACGTCATCGCCGCCGACCGTGCAGGGCATCGAGGAAGCCATGCCACCCCAGCCGACCAGCGTGTCACCGGCACTCCTGGCATGGGTCCGCATCCTCGGCGCGCGCGCCGGCGACATCGAGAGCCTCACCATCACCGACCCGCTCAACGCCACCTTTGCCTCAAGCGGCCCCAAGACGCTCGAGCGCCACAAGGCCCAATGGCTGAGCTATGCCGGCCGCAAGCGCGAGACGCCGTCCTGGCCACTGGGCAACTACAAGGCACGCTACACCTTGAAGCGCGACGGCAAGGTCATCCTCGAGCGGGAGTTCTCGTTCTCGCTAGTCCGATAGGGACCGCGGCGGCCAATACGCATCGGCCGCAGCCATCGCCTTGTCCGTCGCCTTCGTATCAAAGCCAAACACAGGCCTGCCCAGATCTAGCCCCGTCTTCAGCACCGCCAGCGCCAGCACCGCCAGCACGGGCGCACCAAACAGCAGGACGGGGATCGTGGCCAGCATGATCGTCATGTGCATCACCACGATGCGCCCATAAGGCTCGAACATCTGACGGAACGGGTTGGTGGTGCGCCACGTGCCGGGCCACAGCCAGAACAGGACGAAGGCACCAGCCTGCAGGGCCACCATCGCCACCACGCTCCACCACAGCGAGGCATCCGCGCTCACAAGCGACCACGCCACGGAGAAGGCGCCGAACTCGCTGAACAAGGCGCTGTCCGGCCGCATCATGTCCCCGCTAAACTGCATCATCAGCATCAGGAACGCACCATGCCCGCTGCAGAACAGGCCATAGTGCAGGAGGAAGAACACGATCACCCCGGCACAGATCGCCATCCCCAGGCGCCCCGCCACAAGTCCGATGGCGCCGATCTTCAGGACATTGAACAGCCCGATCACCAGCGTCTCGATCCAGTAGAACAGGAGCAGCACCATCGCGTCCCATCCCTGGAACAGCACGCCCGCTACCGGCACGAGGTTCATGAGCAGGAACCACGCCTGCGTCGCGCGCCCGGGCGGCGCATCGCCCGATCCTGCCCCGCCCGACGGTGACGTCGAGATCAACTCTGGCTCACCCATGTCGGAATGACCTCCTGCTGCAGGGCCCAGAGCACCTAGCACAACCTGCGAGCGAAGTTCAGCCGCTAATTCCCCCGGCCCCGGCTGCGTTTACCATCGCTTTGTTGCGAAACCGGGAAAATTCGGGCCTGGTTTGTGACACGAGAGACACTTTCGTCATGCGTTTTGCAGTGTCTCGCGCCACCCGCCAAAGCCAAAACAGACCTCAAGCGCACGCCCCGAACATACGGCGAACATGAGCCCCGGCGCAACGGCACAAATTGCCACGCTTATTCACCAGCCTGCAGCGCGCGCCCCTTGTTCACCTGCGCCTCGGCAACCGACGCCCGCACCACCGGGATCTCGTGATCCGCAAGCGCCTTCATGCGCGGCTTGCGCGCCAGCGCGGCCTCGATGAAGGGGGCCAGCATGCGGGCCTTCTCGGCCTCGCGCGCCTCGACGTCCTGCTTGAAGTCCGGCATCACCTCGGCAGCGAACAATTCCAGCGACGCACAGATATCCTCGTGCCGGTTGCGCCCGGCCTGCTGCATGAAGATCACCTGGTCGACACCCGATGCCTCGAACGCACGCAGGTGAAGGCGCATGTCATCCGGCGTCCCGATGCCCGATCCCTGCGGCGCCCGATTGGCCGCAGCCGCAAGCTCCTCCGTCCGGTTGCCGCGCAGCGCCAGATACTCGCCCCACAAATTCGTGCGCCCCGGAACCGTATCCCGCGCAACCAGCGCATTCAACGCATAGCCGAAGAACTCAAAACCCTCCTGCCCGCGCCGGATCGCCTCGGCCCGGTCATGGTGGATCGAGAACGACGACACCATCGCGATATTGGCATTCACGCTATGCCCGATGGGCACGCATTGATCCGACTTGATGATCCCGTAATAGATCTCGCTCCACGCCCGCGCCTCGTCGGGGTTCACGAAAGCAAAAGCCAGCGCCCCCACGCCCAGCGACGCCGCGACCTTGATCGTGTCCCTGTTCGTGCAGGCCATCCACATCGGCGGGTGCGGCGACTGCACGGGCTTCGGCAGGACATTGCGACAGGGCATCTTGAAATACTTGCCCTCGTACCCCGGATAGGGCTCCATCACCATCATGTTCGCGACCTGCTCGGCCGCCTCGAGCGACATCGCGCGCTTCTCGCGGGCCGGAATATGAAACCCGCCCAGCTCCAGCCGCGTCGCCCCCTCGCCGATCCCGAAATCCACGCGACCGTCCGACATGATATCGAGCGTTGCCAGCGCCTCGGCCGTGCGCGCCGGATGGTTGTAGTTCGGAATGACCTGCCGGATCCCGTGCCCGAGGCGGATCCGCTTCGTCCGCGCCGCCGCCGCGGCCAGGAACACTTCCGGCGCCGAGGAATGCGAGTATTCGTCGAGGAAATGATGCTCGACCTCCCACGCATAGTCATACCCCAGGCGATCCGCCAGCTCGACCTGCCGCAACGCATCCTGGAACAGCCGCCTCTCGTCACCCGGGTTCCAGGGACGTGGTAACTGCATCTCGTAGAAGACCCCGAACTTCATGGATTTCCTCTCCCGCGGTTCTGTTTTGCGAGAGGTTAGCACAACAACCCACGCTGACCAGACCCTGCCAATTCACCCAAGTACCAAGGCCGCCACGCACACCAAACCATGTTTGAATCCCGCCCGTCATGGCCGGGCGCGGGAGCCAATCCATGTTTGAATCTCATCCGTCATGGCCGGGCGCGGGAGCCCATCCATGTTTAAATCCCGCCCGTCATGGCCGGGCGCGAGAGCCAATCCATGTTTAAATCCCGCCCGTCATGGCCGGGCGCGCGGCAGCGCGAACCGGCCACCCAGAACATCCTCATCATCACGGCAGAGCGCTCAGCGCACGAAAACCAGCCGCACGGCAGACGGCAGCACCTCCCGCGCCCACGATCCCTGGGTGGCCGGCACGCGCTGCCGCGCGACCGGCCATGACGAGCGAAAAAATTGAAACCAATCACTCTGCATGGCCGGGCGCGCGCGCCACACGCCTCTACCCGGGCAATTTCTCAAACGTGGCAATCCCCTCGGGGATACGATGGAAGGCCTGTTTGTCACAGGTATAGATCGCCAGCATCGGCCCGCCGTACAGCGAGGGATCATCCATCGATCCGACCTTGATGATGACCGCAGGAAACCCGGGCGCGCGCGTGACGGCACGCTCGAGATCACTGCGGGTAAACTGCTTTGGAGCTCCTTGAGTATAGCGAAAGCCGGGGATCGGCATCGCCATGAAGACATTCGGCGACCCGCCCGTGATGTGCTGACACTCACGGCAATGACACTGCGCCTTCATCAGGGGTTCGCCCTCAGCCTCATACCGCGGGGCCTTGCAGTAACAACCACCTGTGACTTTCATTGTTTCCTCCCGATTGTTTCGCAGATGCTAAACCCCGACCCTGTAAGACGCCACAGCCTCACGACGAAGCACTGCTGCACTGATGACTGACACAAGCACACCAACCGGAAAGATCTCGAGGAAGGTCATGGGCATGCGGAACAACGGGTTGGCATACTGCACCTTCAGCGTTTCCATCTCGGCCACAAGCGCCTGCAGTGCCGCGCCCGAAACACCCGCCGCCTTCTGCTGCGCGATGTAGTCATCGACATAGGCGCCGATGAACGTGAAGTCCGTGGCAACCAGATAGACCTCCCAGACAAGCACGTAGACGATACCGGCGACCGCACTGATCCCAAGTCCCATCAGCAGCGCCGCGACGAAACCGATCGACCCGCCCAGCGCACGATCGCGATGGCTTCGAATTCCGAAGAAGACACAGGACAGGGCGACGAGCATCGTCACATAGCCATAGACGATCGACATGTCCGTCATCTCCGGCGCGCCACCGGTCGCCACCAGCATGCCGATCATAGACAGGATCACGATCAACCCCGCGAGCGTGCCATGGAACAGGATCCGGTCCGTCATGAAGCCCTCCTCCGCTTGAAGGCCCTGACCTTAGCAGATAACGTCCCCAACCCAGAACAGGGGATTGCGTCAATTTCGGAGCGCCAGCTTATGTCACACTGGAATATCGGCGACATCATCGATGGCGTGGCGAAGGTGATGCCACCGACGGCGCCTGCCCTCATCCATGGAAGCCGCGTGATCCCCTGGCCCGAATTCCAGGCGCGCACCAACGCGCTTGCCCGCGGCCTCATCGCGCACAGCCATGCCCCGGATGACAAGATGGGCCTGTTGCTGCGCAACGGACCGGCCTACATGGAAGGCACGATCGCCTCGTTCAAGGGGCGCTTCGTCCACGTCAACGTGAACTATCGCTACCGTGAGGACGAGCTTCACTACATCCTCGACAACGCAGACGCGCGCATCGTGATCTATGGCAGCGAGTTCGCGCCCCTGGTGCAGGCCATCCAGCCGCGCCTGCCGGGCGTGAAGACCTGGTTGCAGGTCCAGCTCGACGAAACGCCCCGTCCCGCCTTTGCACGCGACTACGAGACATTCATCGCAAGCCATCCAACCGGGGACCTCGACAACAAGCGTTCGCCCGACGACATGCTGTTCATCTACACGGGCGGCACGACGGGCATGCCCAAGGGCGTCATGTGGCGACAGGGAGACCTGCGCCAGACGCAGCTCAATCCGGCCCTGATGCCGGTCGTACCGACGAACCTGAACGAGCACGTCGACATCGTTCGCGCGCAAGGTCCCGGCAACCGCTTCATACCGGCCTGTCCGCAGATGCATGGAACCGGCCTGCTGACCTCGTTCTCCACGTTGTGCATGGGTGGCTCGGTGATCACCCTGGAAGAGCGCAATTTCGACCCGGTCGAATTGTGGGAGGTGGCCGCCCGTCACAAGGCCACCCAGATTGCCATCGTGGGCGACGCCTTCGCCAAGCCCATGCTGCGCACCCTCGATGAAAACCGCGGCCGCTGGGACCTCTCGTCCATGCTCATCATCGTGTCGTCGGGCGTGATGTGGAGCCAGGAAGTCAAGCAGGGCATGATCAGCCACATGCCGCAGGTGACCTTGATCGACAGCTTCGGCGCCTCCGAGGCCGTCGGCTTCGCCATGTCCGCCACGACCAGGGACGGCGAGGTCGCGACTGCGAAATTCATGCTGGGAACAGACGTGGCGGTTTTCACGCCCGACCACCGGCGCGTCACGCCCGGCGCGTCGGAACCCGGCTTCATCGCCCGCGGCGGCAACATCCCGCTTGGCTACTGGAGGGACCCGGAGAAGAGCGCCAAGACCTTTCCGGTGATCGAGGGTCGCCGCTGGTCCATGCCCGGCGACTTCTGCATGCTGCACGAGGATGGGTCGATCACCCTGCTGGGCCGCGGCAGTGCCTGCATCAACACGGCGGGCGAGAAAGTATACCCTGAAGAGGTCGAGGAGGCCCTGAAGCTGCACCCCGGCGTCGATGATGCGCTCGTCGTCGGCGTGCCGGACGAAAAATGGGGATCGGCCGTGACCGCCATCGTGCAACCGGCACCCGGCGCCGCATTCAGCGAAGACGCGCTGCGGGCCCATGTCCGCGCCCGCCTCGCAGGCTACAAGACGCCCAAGCGCATCCTCGAGGTCAAGCAGATGTTCCGCGCCCCCAATGGCAAGGCCGACTACAAGCAGGCATCAAGCTTCGCCCGATCGACACTGGGCCTGTGACACCGCACGCAAGGACCGCACCATAATGCCGGGATCATCGCACACGGTTACAGCCGCCTCTGACTTGCCGGTGACCCGCTACGCCTCGGTTCAGGAGCTTATCGAGACCCTGCAACCGGACATGCCCATCTACGCGCTCCACCCGGAAGCCTTCCGGCAGGTCGCGGCAGCCTTCACCAGCGGCTTCCCGGGCGAGACCATGTACGCGGTCAAGGCCAACCACGCGCTGCCCGTGCTCGACATGGTGCACGCTGCCGGCATCAACCGCTTTGACGTCGCCTCGATCGCCGAAGTGCGCATGGTCAGCGAGCGCATCCCCGGTGCCGCGATGAACTTCATGGCACCCGTGCGTATTCGCGGCACGGCCGGAGAGGCCTTTCGCCTTTACGGCGTGCGCCACTTCGCGCTCGACAGCCACGAGGAACTAAAGGCTGTCCTCGAGGAAACCGGCGCAGCGAATGACAGGTCCCTGGCCGCGACGCTGACCCTCTATGTCCGCCTTCAGGTTCCAGCAGACGGGGCCCTGCTCGAACTGTCGAGCAAGTTCGGCGTCAGTGTCAGCGCCGCAGCCACCTTGATCGGCGCGATCGTTGCTGCGGGCGCCAGGCCGGCGCTGACATTCCATGTCGGCTCGCAGTGCCTGTTTCCGTCATCCTACCGCACGGCGCTCGGCCGGTGCGGCGAGGTGATACGCCAGTCCGGCACCTCCATCGCTGCCATCGACGTCGGCGGCGGCTTTCCGGCGACCTACCTGAATGTGACGGTACCGCCGCTCGACGAATTCTTCGCCACCATCCGCACCGGGCTCGCAAACCTGAACCTAGCCCCCGATTGCACGATATTGTGCGAACCCGGTCGCGCTCTGGTCGCCGACGGGCTGTCGGTGGTGACGCAGGTATCCTTGCGCCGGGACCACACGCTCTACATCAATGACGGGATCTACGGCAGCCTCAACGAATACGCGCTCCAGAACTGGCCTGCCCGCTACCCGGCGCGCGTCTTCACCACCGCACCCAATGGACGCGTGCGCGAGAAGAAGTCGAGGGCAGCCGCCTTCAAGGTCTACGGCCCCACCTGTGACTCGCTCGATGTGCTGCACTACCTGATCGACCTGCCCGACACGATCGCCGCCGGCGACTGGATCGAGTTCCAGAAAACCGGCGCCTATTCGTGCGCGCTGCGCACGGCCTTCAACGGTTTTTATCCCGACACCTTCGTCTCGGTGCAGCGCAAATAGAACGGATTTAACGGATCGCTAACCACTGGCGGTGACCCAATCTTTATCCTTGTCCGCCAGAATTGCGGCCGAAAGCGACCATTGCCTCCTGGGGAAGCCTTGACATGCAGCCTGCATCCTCGCGCCTGAACCGCCTCGTGGACCTCGCGAAGGAATCTTCCAGCGACAAACGCCGGGAGTTGCTGCGCGAGGTAACGGACGTATTCCTCGACAGCGCCCATGATTGCTCGGACGCGGAGAAGAGCTATTTCGGCGAGATCATCAGCAAGGTGTCCACAGGCATGGACGTGGCCGTGCGCAAGCACCTCGCCGCACGCCTCGCCGACAATCCGAACGCCCCGCTTGTCCTCATCAAGGGATTTGCGATGGACGAGGCCGAGATCGCGCGCGAAGTTCTCTCCAGAAGCCCCGTGCTGAAGGATGACGACCTCATCTCGGTGGCCGAAACCGGGAACCAGGACAAGATCGGCGCCATCGCCCAGCGCAGCAGCATCCCCGAGATCGTGTCCGAGGCCATCGTCGAGCACGGCGACGATACCGCCGTGTCGGCCCTCGTCTCCAACACGGGCGCCAAGGTTTCCCGCGGGACCTTCCGCAAGGTCATGGAACGCGCCGAGACCAGCACGGTCCTGCAGGCGCCACTGGTCAACCGCCAGGATCTGCCCGCCGACATGGTCACCGAGCTTTTCACGTTCGTGAAGGCGGAACTGCGCGAGCAGGTCCAGCAGCGGATGGAAGCCATACCGCCCGAGGAACTCGAGCGCGCACTGAAGGACGCCGAAAAGGAAGTCCTGTCCGAGTTGAAGCAGATGCGTGTCAACGACCGCAAGGCCATGGTCTATGTGGGCGAGATGTTCCAGCAGCGCAAGCTCAACGAAGGCCTGCTGATCCAGCTGGTCAAGGCCGGCAAGATGGCAGAGCTCATCCACGCTTTTGCCCGCATCGCCGAGGTCGACGTCAAGACGATCAAGCGCCTGTTCAATGCGCGCAACCTCGAAGGCATCGCGATCATCGCGCGCTCGCTTCGTTTCGAGCGCAGCACCTTCTCGACGATTGCGGTCTCGATCCTCCCCTCCGAGGGCGACGCGAGCCGCTCGGTCCACGAGGTTCTCGACCTCTATGACCAGGTCGCCTCCGAAACGGCGCAACGCGTCATGCGCTTCTGGCGCGTCCGCCGCGAGGTTGCGGACCAGGCCGTCAGCGCCTGAGGGCGTGACGACGGCACTGCCGGCTGTGGATTTCTCTGCGCGATATTGAATCGTGCGCCAGACCCTTCATTCTCTCTCCAAACAAAAAATGATTCGCGCGCAACGTCGCGCCAATGGTGGAGAGTGGGATGTATCGGAATTGCTTGCGCGCAGCAGCATCGTGCCTTGTCCTGGCCAGCACATCGCTTGCCGACAATCCTCGCCTGACCGGCCTGGGCGAATTCGGGATCAGCTATCTCAACCTTGATGGTCCCGCCAGCGACGACATCAACGTGTATCACGGCGCGGCCTCGGCCCTCTGGTCATTCCCGGACATGTGGAATGTCCAGGCCGACTACAGCTTCTCCAGCTATCGCTATGACGGCCCCCTGACAGTGGACCAGTTGAAGGTCGGCGGCAGCCTGTTCTGGCGCGATGCCGGTGACTTTGCTGCCGGCGGACAGCTCTACTACCAGTCGCTCGACAACGGCGTGGAAAACGACGGCGTCGCCATCGCAGCCTTCGCCGAGAAATACTGGCAGGACTTCACGCTCGCAGCGAATATCGGCCACTCGTCCTATGACGGGGCCGCCCTGAACATCGACGGTTGGCAACTCGGCGCCAAGGGCTCCTACTACGCCACACCCAACCTCGCCTGGCGGGCGGGACTGGGCTACGGCGCCTGGGACAACAACGTCACCGACGTCGATACCTGGGACCTGACGGCAGAAGCCGAATACCTGATCCCGGAATACGGAACCTCGGTCTACGCGACCCTGGGCCTCGGCTCGCAGAACCCCGATGGCACCGACGAAACGGACACGCTGCGCGTCGGGGTCGGCATGCGGATCCACTTCGGCAGCGAAGGCTCGTTGCGTGACCGCAACCGCGCCGAACCCGTGAACGGGGCGAAGGGAACCGAATTTACCTTCTGACCGCCCGAAATCCGGCAACAAGGGCGCCTCGCCCGTGACGGTCGCCTGATCCAGATCGCGCGCGCGCCCGTATCGCCTTCCATAACCGGAAAGCGGTAGGATGACTTGGTCAAACCATACAGTATCAAGGGGCTTTCGCCCCTTGCCAGCACAGCGGGGGGGCATGTCGGACCTCATACTGCGCATTGCATCTGATCGCAGCAGCGAGGCGTTCAGCGCGCTGTTCAAGGATTTCCGCCCGCGCATCAAGGCCTTCATGATGCGCCAGGGTGCCGACGCGGCAATGGCCGACGAACTCGCGCAGGAAACGCTGCTGACCGTCTGGAACAAGGCCGGCCTCTACTCGCGCGAGAAGGGGTCGCCGGCCAACTGGATCTTCACGATCGCCCGCAACCTGCGCATCGACCGCCTGCGGCGCGAGACGCCCTGGCAGGAACTGACCGACCATCATGCCGAGACCATCGAGGCCCCGACAGTGGCGCCCGATGACGCCATGTCTCTCAACCAGCGCCAGCAGCGCGTGCAGGCCGCCCTGGCGACCCTGCCCGAAGAACAGCGCGAGGTCCTGGTCCTCGCCTACGTGCAAGCCCTTCCCCATTCCGAAATCGCCCGCCGGCTGTCGCTGCCGCTGGGTACCGTCAAATCACGCGTTCGACTTGCTTACCAGAAGATCAGGTCGGCCCTGGAGGACCTGAGATGAACAACACCATGCGCCATCACATCGACACCGCCACCCTTCTTGCTTACTCCGCCGGGACGCTGAACGACGCGTTATCGGCCGTGGTCGCCTCCCACGTTGCCTCATGCAGCCATTGCGCCCGCGAGGTCGAGGCGATGGACATGGTCGGCAGCGCCATGCTGGCCGGCATGCCCGTGCAGATGCACGAAGCACCGGTAGCCGTGCCCGAGCGCCCGACCACCCAGGTGTCCGCGGCCTCGCACGGCACATCGCACGCCCTCGACCCTGACGATGACACGATTGCGATCCCGACCCCGATCCGCCGGCGTTTCCGCATCACGGCCAAGGACATCCGCTGGCAGCCGCTGGCGCCGGGCGTCTGGCACTTCCGTCTGCCGCTGGGCAGCGCTGGCGCCGGTGACCTGCGGCTCCTGCGCATCGCGCCCGGCTATCGCATGCTCGAGCACGGCCACGGCGGCACGGAACTGACGTTGGTCCTTCAGGGGGCCTTCTCGGACTCCACGGGCGAATACCTGCCGGGAGACATCCAGGAAGTGGCTGACGAGACCGAGCACTGCCCCGTTGCCGACCGGGTTACCGGCTGCATCTGCCTCATCGCAAGCGAAGAGCGCGCGCGGTTCAGGGGCGTCGTGGGCAAGATCGTCCAAGCCTGGACCGGCCTGTGACCGGGACGGCACCGCTCCCCTGGCGCACAGCCTGGATCGTCGGCGGCAGCACTGGCATCGGCAAGGACCTGGCGCTCAGGCTGGCGCAGGCGGGCGTCAAGACGGCCATAACGGCCCGCTCGCCCGGCCCGCTTGCCGAAGCGGCAAGCCTGCACGAGAACCTGTTCGCCCACGCAGCCGACGCAACCTCACCCGAGGCCATGCAAGCCGCCCACGCCAGCATCGTCGCATCGATCGGCGTACCTGATCTTGTTGTCCTGAACGCCGCCATCTGGGATCCGATGAGCGCCGACGACTACAGCGCCGCCCGCGCCATCAAGTCGATGCAGGTCAATTATGGCGGCGTGTGCACGGCACTCGAGATTGTCCTGCCGGCCATGAAGCAGCGCCGCAGCGGCCACGTCGCCATCGTTGCATCGGTTGCGGGCTATCGTGGGTTCACCAAGGCCCTGGCCTACGCGCCGACCAAGGCCGCGCTGATCAACCTGTCCGAGGCGCTGAACTTCGAGCTTCATCCGTGGGACATCGCGGTGTCGGTGATCAACCCGGGGTTCGTCGACACACCGATGACCGCGCGCAACGATTTCCCGATGCCCTTCATCGTCTCGAGCGCCCACGCCGCCGAGCGCATCGTTGAAGGCTTGCGGCGCCGAAAGTTCGAGATCGCCTTCCCCTGGCAGCTGGTCACGATCCTGAAGATCGCGCGCATCCTGCCTTACAGGATCTTCTTCCCGCTTCTGCGCCGCACGCTCAACATGTAACCGAGTGCTGCAA
Source organism: Alphaproteobacteria bacterium (assembly GCA_040381215.1). Classification (GTDB taxonomy): domain Bacteria; phylum Pseudomonadota; class Alphaproteobacteria; order Micropepsales; family Micropepsaceae; genus SZUA-430. Next base: position 55,109 of record JBEIHO010000004.1, read on the forward strand.
GCCGCCCTAGGCGGGCTTGCGCACCCGGTAGAGGCCGACGTCGATCGTGCCGCGCGAGAAACCCGCTTCGCAGTAGCCCAGATAATAGAGCCACATGCGCCGGAAGCGTTCATCGAAGCCCTGTGCCGCAATGCGGGGCCAGGCGTCAAGGAACTGCGTCCGCCACGCCGCAAGCGTACGCGCATAGGAAAGACCGAATGTCTCGACCGTCTCGAACCGCAAGCCGGCCGCCTTCGCACGCTCTTCCATCTTGCCCACCGTCGGCAGCATGCCGCCAGGGAAAATGTAGCGCTGGATGAAGTCCGGCGTACGCCGATAGGTTTCGAAATAGGCCGGATCGATCGTGATGGCCTGCAACACGCCCACGCCGCCTGGCTTCAGCCGCTCGCTCAGCGCCGAGAAGTACCGGCCCCAATTGCCCTCGCCGACCGCCTCGATCATCTCGATCGACACCAGCCTGTCGAACTGCCCGCGCGTATCACGGTAATCCTCGAACACCACGCTGACCCTGTCACCAAGCCCCTGGGCCTGCACCGTGCGGCGCGCATGCGCCAGCTGCTCCTCGGAGATCGTGATGGCGCGGATGCGCGAGGTGTGCGGCGCCGCCGCCAGCGCAAATCCACCCCAGCCGCAGCCAATCTCGAGCAGGGTCTGCGAACCATCGAGCTCAAGCGCCTTCACGATATGGTCGCACTTTGCGCGCTGCGCATCCTCGAGCGACGCCGTCTCGCTTTCATAGATGCCGGAGCTGTAGAACCAGCTCTCGCCCAGCCACGTCTCGTAGAACGCATTGCCCAGGTCGTAATGCGCCGAGATGTTGCGGCGGCTGCCCCGGCGTGAGTTGAAGCGCAGCGCATGGATCAGCCGATCCATCACCCCCGTCTTCAGGATCCCGCGACCGATGCTGTCGATCGCCTTCTCGTTCAGGAAATAGAACGAAAACAAGCCACCCAGGTCATCGCAATCGATGTCGCCGGCCATGTAGCACTCGGCAAAACCAAGCAACCCGCGGCGCATGCCCTGCGACACGATGCGATAATTTCGCAAGGCAACGCGAACCTCGCCCCCCTTGTCCGCGTCACCGAATGTCTCGGCAACACCCGACGGCAGCTCCACGCACAGCTTCCCGTGGACCGAACCCGACAACGCCCCCCGCAGGACGCGCAGGATGGCCTTGTCGAGCGAGCGACCGACCTGCCGGGAAACCACCCGCGGCATCAGCCAGGAGCGGGACTTTGAAACCGAGCTATCGAACATGGTTCACATCTGATGGTTGGGATTTGTAGATCGAGAACGAGAAGCGGGGCGACGGCAGGCGGTCCTGCACCTTGACCCCCTTGAGCCAGAGCCGCGCCGCCTCGAAGTGAATGGCGACCGTCACTTTCAGCGTCATGAGCGGATAGCGCAGCCAGAGCCCGAGGAGCGTCCGGTCCGTGATTGCCCGCTCCTCGCCCCGAAACGAGGTCAGCAATGTCCGCCCGTCCTGCTCCACGAGGTTCACGCCCACGAACACCTCACGCCCTGGGGCAACCATGCGGAACTCGTAATTGCCGGTCGGCGTCGTGAAGGGGGAAACGTAGAGCTCCTTCTCGCAGGTCTGCGCATAGGTGCCCTCGCCCCGCGGTTCAGCCGGGATGACATACCATTTGCGCTCGTAATGGGTGTTTGTCACCTCATAGACGATCAGTTTCAGTGCACCCGCCTCATCGTGGCAGTAATACACGCTGAGCGGATTGAAGACATAGCCAAGCAGCCGCGGATAGCAGAGCAGGCTGATCCGCGCGCACGCATCGCCAAAGCCCATCTCGCGCAACATCCCGCGCACATGCACCGCCACGTCCGTGCACCCGTCCCCGCCATAGTCCTTGTCATGGAAGCTGAACAGGTTGAACCGGTTGCGCGAGAACAGCCTCAGCGAGGTGTCCAGCGCATCGATCTCGTCGAGGTCGAACAGCATCGAGAACACCCGATAGGTGAACTTGTGACCCTGCGGACGCAGCCGCTGGTGCAACACGGTTCCCTCGTAGACGCGGCTCAACATGCTCATGCGGCCCGCACCGCGGGAACCACACCCGGCCCGATGAAGATGCGACCGGACTCATTGGCAACCGACCAGGGACGGCGAACGCCACCCACGGCCTCCGCTGCAGCCAGGCCCGACTGAATGCCATCCTCATGGAAGCCGAAGCCGAAATAGCTGCCGCAGAACCAGACATTCCTGCGGCCCTGGATTTCCCAGAGCCGCGCCCGGGCCGCATTGGCCTTCCCGTCAAACACCGGATGCGCATAATTGATCGAGGCAACGATGTCGCGCGGCTCGACCGAGGGGTTGAGGGACACGAAATAGTCACGCTTCGTGTCCAGCTCCTGCAGCTTGTTCATCCAGTAGGTCACGAAGAGGTCATCGGTGTTTTCAGCCGAAGCCGACAGATAGTTCCACGCCGACCAGAGCCGCCGCCGCCGCGGCATGAGCGCGTCATCCCGGTGCAGCACGGCCCGGTTTGGCGAGTAGCGGAAGCTGCCGAGCAATTGCGTCTCGAGAGGATCGGCGTCCCGCAGCATGGACAGCGTCTCATCCGCATGCGAGGCCATCACGACGCCATCGAAGCTGCGGGTCTGGCCATTGACATGCACATCCACGACACCGGCGCGGCGCGACACGCCCTCGACGCGCGCGCTCAATTCGACCTTGCCGGCAAAAGCATCGAGCAACTTGCGAACATAAGCGCGGCTGCCCCCACGCACCGTGCGCCAATAAGGCCTGTTCACCAATTGCAGCAATTGGTGGTTCGAGAAGAAATTGATGAAGCTTGCGACCGGAAAATCCATCACCTGCGCCGTCGGGGTCGACCAGATCGCCGCCGCCATGGGCAGGATGTGACGCGCGGCAAACCAGTCCGAGTATCCCCGTTGCCTCAGGAATGCGCCCAGCGTCAGGTCCGCCGGCAGGCCTGCGCCATCAAGCTTACTCGCCTCGCGAAAGAACCGGACCAGGTCTCGCATGAGCGCCCAGTGGCCGGGGCTGAGAAGGTTCCGCCACTGCCCGACAAGGCTGGCCGCGTCATTGCCGGAATACTCGTAAGCCCCGCCCCCCATCGACACGGCAAAGCCCATGCTGGTCTGGTAGGTATCGACCTGCAGGTGGTCGAACAGGGCCACAAGGTTGGGATACGCGGAAACATTGTAGACGATGAAGCCCGTGTCGACGGGAACCTCTGCGCCGCCGGGCTCGCGCACCGTGAAGGTGTTGCTGTGGCCGCCAGGCCGATCGTCCTGCTCGAACAGGGTGACGTCGTGCGATCGCGACAGCAGCCACGCAGCAGAAAGGCCGGCGATCCCGCTACCAATGACGGCTATTGATCTGGACGACATGAACGGACCTTGTTGCGCACGCGGAACTTACGCGCCATGATAACCGCTAGATCAGTAGGGAAAAGCGTTTCCTTGCAATAATTTAGTGGTGACGCTCTCGGGTCGCGGTAAACGTGACCTTTGGCCAACGTTCAGCTGTATATCTGAGCTCCCACCCGCTCTTAGCCATGAAAACCGGGGAACCATCACGGTCCTCGGCAAGGTTGCCCTGGTTTGCGTCCAGGAACTTCTTGAGCTCGGCGGGATCATCCGATGTCACCCAGCGCGCCGTCTCGAACATGCCCTGCTCGAACGCGACATCAAGCCCGTACTCGGCCGCGATGCGGCTGGCCAGCACCTCGAGCTGCAACTGCCCCACCACGCCGACAAACCATTGCGAGCCGATCCGCGGTTTGAACACCTGGGTCACGCCCTCTTCAGCCAGCGATTCCAGGGCGCGCTGCAGGTGCTTGGCCTTCAAGGGGTCTGCAAGACGAACGCGACGAACGATTTCCGGCGCGAAGTTCGGAATACCCGTGAAGGTAAGGTCCTCGCTCTCGCTGAGTGTGTCGCCCACGCGAAGAACGCCGTGATTGGGAATGCCGATGATGTCGCCGGGCCATGCCTCATCGACGGTCTGGCGTGACTGCGCGAAGAACAGGATCGGGTTGTGCACGCTCATCACCTTGCCGGTACCCGACTGCTTCAGCTTCATGCCGCGCTTGAACTGACCCGAGCAGACACGCATGAACGCAACCCGGTCCCGGTGATTGGGGTCCATGTTGGCCTGCACCTTGAACACGAAACCGCTGACCTTCGGCTCCGCCGGTTCGACCATGCGTTCAGCCGCCTTCTGCGCACGCGGGCCAGGCGCCCACTGGCCCAGGCCTTCGATCAGCTCCTTCACCCCGAAATGCTTGAGGGCCGACCCGAAGAACACCGGCGTGATATGCCCTTCGCGAAACGTGTCCAGCGCAAACGCCGGATAGCCGCCCCGCGCCAGCTCCATCTCGTCACGGAACTGCTTCAGCTCGTCCGGGCGCATCAATCCGTCGATCTGGTCCGGATCGACCCCCGCGGCATCCTTGGCAAACGGCAGGAACTTGCCGCTCTGGAAGTGCATCGCGCCGCGGAAATTCAGGCCAGACCCGGCCGGCCACATGGCCGGCGTGACATGCAGCTGCAGCTGGTCGGCGATCTCGTCGATCAGCTCGAACGGATCCCGTGCCTCGCGGTCCATCTTGTTGATGAAGGTGATGATGGGAATATCGCGCATGCGGCAGACTTCAAACAGCTTGCGCGTCTGGCTTTCGATACCCTTCGCGGCGTCGATCACCATGATCGCGGAGTCTGCAGCCGTGAGCGTTCGATAAGTATCCTCCGAGAAGTCCTCGTGGCCAGGCGTATCGAGCAGGTTGTAGATGAGCCCCTGGTACTCGAATGTCATGACGGCGGTGGTCACCGAGATGCCGCGCTCCTGTTCGATCTTCATCCAGTCCGATCGTGCGCGCCTGCGATCACCCTTGGCCTTGACCTCGCCGGCAAGGTGGATGGCGCCACCCATCAGCAGCAAATGCTCCGTCAATGTGGTCTTGCCCGCGTCCGGATGCGAGATGATCGCAAACGTGCGCCGCCGTTGCGCCGCCTCGCGCGGCGTACGATCGACGATGGGTTGCGTTTCCGTCATGGGCGAGCCTCGAAAATGAAGCGGCCTTTTACAGGATTCCACCCCACAGCGAAACCGCCAAGATCCGCGTCAAACCGGCTTTAATGCCGCTCGAGGACGCGCCGGGCGGCCCACATGCCGACACCCATCGACACCACGAAAATCCAGCTACCGGCAGCACCAAGATACAGTGAGGCCAGCGCCGGACCCGGACAGAACCCCGCCAGTCCCCACCCGATGCCGAACAGCGCCGACCCGCCCACAAGGCGCCGGTCGATCTGCGTTGAGACGGGCAGCAGAAAGCGCGGGGCGAACAGCGGTGCGCCGACTGCAAACGACAGCCTGTACCCGACAAACGCAACCACCACGGCCGAACCCATGACAAACGCAAGGCTGGGATCCCAGATCCCGGCAAGGTCGAGGAAGTTCTGGACCTTGGCAGGATCAGTCATGCCCGCAACAATAAGCCCGATACCGAACACCACACCCGCGACCAGCGCCGCAAGGGTTCGCCACACCCCGCTCACAGCACATGCCTCGCGACAAAAACAGTCAGGATTCCAGCCGTCATGAAGACGCCCGTGGCAACCAGCGACCGGATCGACAGCCGCGACAGCCCGCACACGCCATGCCCGCTGGTGCATCCGCTACCGACGGTGCTGCCAAAGCCGACGAGCAATCCCGCCACGACGAGCACGGCCACATTGTCGGTAACGGTCTGCATCACGAGGCCACCGGCAGAAACATAAAGTACCGGCGCCGCGATGAGCCCGACGATAAAGGCCAGCCGCTCAAGCGCAGAGCCATCGCGGTCGGGCGGCATCAAGCGATTGAGCATCCCGCTGACACCCGCGATCCGGCCATTGGCCGCCATCAGCCACACGGCTGCGATACCGATCAAAGCGCCACCGGCAAGGGCAGATAAAGGCGTGAATTCCGTCATGCGAAGGGCTCCCGGAAAGACGTCATGCACCCTGACGACGCCTCTTTGTGTTAACCAAATGTGGACTGCAGTCTACGGGCAACAGCCACCCTCTGATTGGGCGCACGCCCATGATAGCATGACATGCGATGCCACGCGCCTTCAGTGCCGTGGATCATCAACAGACCGATGAACAAGCGCAGGGAGCGACCACCGATGGGGATCAGGAATTTGACAAGCCGCCTTAAAGCCATGTTGGCAGCCACCCTGATCACACTGCTTGTCATAACGTCACCGACCAGCGCGCGCGAGACAGCCCCCAGCCCTGCCCTATGGAAAATTGACGGCGAGCGCGGCGACATCGTCTTCTTTGGATCGATCCACATCCTGCCTGCCAACCTTGCCTGGCAAACCCCAGAACTCGACCGCGCGCTGACGGAAGCGGAAAAAGTGCATTTCGAGATCGACCTCGACCAGGCGCAGGATCCCGGCGTCATGAGCGACCTCATCAACCGGTATGGCTACCTCCCCCAGGGCACGACCCTGCGCAAGCTGCTTGCCGTCGAGTATCGCGGCAAGTTCGAAACCGCCGCACGCAAGGTCGGACTGCCGGTCGAAGCCATCGACCGCATGCGGCCCTGGCTGGCCGCCATCACGCTGACAACATTGCAGGCAACCCAGCAGATGGCGGGATCCGGCAGCGGCGAAACGCAGAATCCAAAGGAAACGGGTGGCGTCGATGCCAGGCTGTGGAACTGGGCCAAGGCCAATGGCAAGCCGCGCGGCGCGCTGGAGACCACCGAAAGCCAGATCCAGCTCTTCGCCGATCTCAGCCGCGAACAGGAACTCCAGTTTCTCGTGGTCACGCTGCAACAGACAGAGCAGGCCTCCATCATCATCAACCAGCTGCTGGCCGCGTGGAAATCGGGCAAGGTCAAGAAGCTGGACGATCTGCTCAACCGCGACATGGACAAGTTTCCGGTCCTCAGAAAAGCGCTCTTCGACGATCGCCATGCCGCGTGGATGCCCCAGATCGAGGCGCTCATGCGCGAGGGGGGCGACCACGTGATCGTCGTCGGCGCCGCACATCTGGTCGGCAAGGGCAGCGTGATCGACCTGCTGCGCGCAAAGGGTGTGCGGGTGGAAGGGCCCTGAGCCCCATCCGTCACCCCTTGCGCCGGCACATGAGCCGCTGCACTCTGCGTCCATCGACATCATCAGGAAACAGCAGGAAAAGAGCCATGTTGAAGACACGCTTCACCGAAATGTTCGGGGTTCAGCACCCGATCGTGCAAGGCGGCATGCAGTGGGTCGGGCGCGCGCAGCTCGTAGCCGCCGTTGCCAATGCCGGCGCCCTGGGCTTCATCACGGCGCTGACACAGCCCACACCCGAGGACCTCAGCAAGGAGATCAAGCGCTGCCGCGAGATGACGGACAAGCCCTTCGGCGTCAACCTCACCATCCTGCCCGCGCTGAAGCCCCCGCCTTATGCCGAATACCGCCAGGCCATCATCGAGGGCGGGATCCGCATCGTCGAGACCGCCGGCTACAAGCCGCAGGAACATGTCGACCACTTCAAGCAGCACGGCATCAAGGTGATCCACAAGTGCACCGCCGTCCGTCACGCCCTGTCAGCCGAACGCATGGGCGTGGACGCCATTTCCATCGACGGGTTCGAATGCGCGGGGCACCCCGGTGAAGATGACATTCCAGGCCTGATCCTGATCCCGGCCGCGGCGAACAAGGTCAAGATCCCCATGATCGCATCCGGCGGCTTTGCCGACGCGCGCGGCCTGGTGGCAGCCCTCGCGCTTGGCGCCGAAGGCGTCAACATGGGCACCCGGTTCATGTGCACCGTCGAAAGCCCCATCCACGAGAAGGTCAAGCAACAGATCGTCGCCAATGACGAACGCGCCACAGACCTGATTTTCCGCACCCTGCACAACACCGCGCGCGTGGCCAGGAATACCGTCAGCCAGGAAGTCGTGGCCATCGAGAAGAAGGGCGGCGCCAAGATCGAGGACATCGCGCACCTCGTCTCGGGCCAGCGCGGAAAAGTGGTCTACGAGCAGGGCGATCCGGACCACGGGATCTGGTCGGCGGGCATGGTCCAGGGCCTGATCAACGACATCCCGACCTGCAAGGACCTGGTCGAGCGGATCGTCCGCGAGGCAGAGGCCCTCATCCGCAACAGGCTCGACCGCGCGATCATCGCCTGAGCCGCACAGGCCGCCTGCCGGATTTCAATAGGACTTCGGCAGGCCCAGCGCCTTCTCGGCGATGAAATTCAGGATCATCTCGCGGCTGATCGGCGCTATGCGCGCGATCAGCACCTCGCGAAACAGCCGCTCGACATGGAACTCGCGCGCATAACCCATGCCGCCATGGGTCATGACCGCGGTTTCGCACGCCCGGTACGCGGCCTCCGCCGCGAGGTACTTTGCAGCATTGGCTTCGAGACCGCAGGACTTGCCTGCGTCATAGAGCTCGGCCGCTTTCATGGTCATCAGCCAGGCAGCCTCAAGCTCGGCCCAGCAACGGGCCAGCGGATGCTGGATCGCCTGGTTCTGCCCGATCGGGCGCCCGAAGACCACGCGCTCGCGCGCATACGCCGACGCACGGCGCAGCGCATCCCGCCCGATGCCGATCGCCTCGGCGGCAATCAGGATCCGCTCCGGATTGAAAGCGTGGAGCAGATAATCGAACCCCCGGCCTTCCTCGCCGATCAGGTCGTCCTGCGGCACTGGAAGATTGTCGATGAACAGCATGTTTGTGTCCACCGCATGGCGCCCCATCTTGGCAATCTCGCGCACCTCCACATGCCGCCGGTCGAGAGCCGTGTAGAACAGGCTCAGTCCATCCGTCGGCTTGCGCCCGCGGGGCGAGGTTCGCGCCAGAAGCAGGATGTGGCTCGCCGACTGCGCCGTCGTCGTCCACATCTTGCGCCCATTGACCGTCCACGTGTCGCCGTCGCGCTCGGCACGCGTCGTGATCGACGCGGTATCGAGGCCTGCGTCAGGTTCGGTGACGCCGAAACAGCAGCGCGTCTCTCCCCGGATCAGGGGAACCAGCATGCGCTGGCGCTGCGCCGGCGTGCCAAACACGGCCACCGGATGCGGTCCGAAGATATTGACATGCACCGCCGAAACACCCGCCATGCCCGCCCCCGACGATGCGATCCGGTGCATCATGGCCGCAGCTTCAGTGACACCAAGGCCGCTGCCACCGCAGTCCGGCGGCATGGCAATGCCCAGAAAGCCAGCCTCGCCAATGGCCCTCACGAACGCTTCGGGGAACTGATGGTCCCTGTCGCAGGCAAGCCAATAGCCATCGTCAAACCTGTCACAGAAGCGCCCGACAGCCTCAATGATCGCCTGCGTATCGCTCATGGTGCCTGCCCCTCGCCGGAAAACGCCTGCACGGCAGCAGCAATCCGCGTCCCGCCGGTGACCCAGCACATCAGGGCGTAGACGACCGCGATGACCGGAAACCATCCGGGCAGCACGCACATGAGGCTGAGGGTCACGATGGTCTCGAACCCCTCGGTCAGGCCACCCAGATAATACATCGACTTGCGGCCCCGGATCTCGGTGGTAATGCCGCGCTTGGCAGCAAAGATCGCGTAGGCCAGGAATGTGCACGCTGGCGCCATGAAACTTGTGGTCAGGAAAGCCGCCGCCAGCGCATTCGCCGCCGGATCCGCAAGCCCGAACGCCAGCACCATGCTTGCGTAGACGATGAAGTCGAGCGTGATGTCGAGATAGCCGCCAAGGTCGGTCAGCCGGGTCTGCCGGGCGACGGCACCATCCAGTCCATCAAGCAGCCGGCTGGTCAGAAACAGCGCCAGTCCCGCCAGGAACTGCCCGCTGGCGACGAAACCGGCAGCGCCCATGCCCAGCAGGAATCCCATGCCCGTGACCGCATTGGCCGATATCTCCCAGCGCACCAGATACCGCGCCATATGCGCCAGGGGCTTGTCGATGTGGGGACGGATCATGGCGTCAAACATGCGGAAAAACCCCGACCGATATCAGTTGTCGAAACCCCGGCGACCGCCTACGCTTGCCCCGGGTCCTGGCACAAATCGGAAGGAAACTAACATGCGCATGCTGATGATGGCAGCCTTGTCTGCCGCCACCCTTTCCATGCCGGCACACGCCGCCAGGATCGACACCGGCCAGCAACTCGTTACCGAATGCGCGGACTATCTGGGACGCGGCGCGGCACAGGACAACAACGTCGCCCGTGCCCCCCACCCGTGCCGCACCTTTCTGCAAGGCTTTTTCGTGTCCCTGATCGAGCGGGAGAACACGCGTCGCGACGCCCTCGTCAAGGGACTGCCCTACGCCTCGAAGGAAAAGTGCGTGCGCCTGCCCGACTTCCTTTCCTACACGGACATGGCTCAACGCATCGTCGGCTTCGGACAAGCGAACCCGCAAGCACTCACCCTGCCAGCGCCAAGCCTGGCCCAGCAGACACTCGAGCGCGACTTCCCGTGTCCCCCGCCAAAGGCACAATGAGAACAGGTAACCTCCCATGAACAAGGTCGCTGCCGCCATTCTTGGATGTGTGTTGATGACGATGAATGCATCCGCTGAACCCGCTTCAACCGCAGCCCCGGGCGGCGGCGATCGCTACGCCGGCCCCGGATACGCCACGCGCGCCCCCGTCATCGCCCGCCATGGCATGGCCGCAACAGCCCAGCCACTGGCGACGCAGGTAGCCATCGACATCCTGAAGGCTGGCGGCAGCGCGATCGACGCAGCGATCGCGGCGAACGCAGCGCTCGGGCTGATGGAGCCGGTCGGCTGCGGCATTGGCGGCGATCTCTACGCCATTGTCTGGGACCCGAAGACCGGCAAGCTCTACGGCTATAACGGCTCGGGCCGGTCCCCCGCCGGTCGCAGCCTCGAGGACCTCCGCAAGAAACTGGGCGCGCGCAAGGAGATGCCCTCGCACGGTTCACTCACAGTGACGGTCCCCGGCACGGTCGACGGGTGGTTCGCCCTGCACCAGCGCTTCGGCAAGCTGCCGATGGCAAAAGTGCTCGATCCGGCGATCCGCTACGCCGACGAAGGCTTCCCCGTCTCGCAGCTTGTCGCCGAGTACTGGAAGCGCAACTTCAAGTCCTTCGAACGCAACGCCGCCGACATCGAGGAAACAGCCAACGCGCGGGCGACCTACCTCATCAATGGCGTGGCGCCGGCGCACGGCGAGATCTTCCGCAACCCCGACCTCGGGCGCACCTACCGTCAACTTGCGACAAGCGGACGCGACGCCTTCTACAAGGGGACCATCGCCAGAACGATGGACGCCTATTTCAGGCGCATCGGGGGCGATCTGCGCCTTGCGGATTTCACGGCCCATCGCGGCAACTGGGTCGACACGGTCAGCGTGAACTATCGCGGCTATGACGTCCACGAACTACCGCCCAACACGCAAGGCGTGGCGGCCCTGCAGATGCTCCAGATCCTCAAGGCCTATGACCTCAAATCCATGGGTCGTGGCTCCGCGGACGCCCTGCACGTCATGGTCGAGGCCAAGCGCCTCGCCTTCGAGGACCTGGCAAAATTCTATGCCGACCCTGCCACCTACAATGCCCCGGTTTCCGAGCTGATATCCGACGACTACGCGGCCAGGCGCCGCCAGCTCATCGACATGGCCCGCGCCAATCCCGACGTTCCCCCGGGCGAAATCAAGCTGCGGCAGGGCGACACGACATACCTGACGACCGCCGACAGCAGCGGCATGATGGTCTCACTGATCCAGTCGAACTACCGCGGCATGGGTTCAGGTCTTGTGGCGGACGGTCTGGGCTTCATGTTCCAGGACAGGGGCGAGCTGTTCGCCCTCGATGAGAGCCACCCCAATGTCTATGCGCCAGGCAAGCGCCCTTTCCAGACCATCATTCCGGCCTTTGTCATGAAGAACGGCAAACCCTTCATGAGCTTCGGCGTCATGGGCGGCGACTTGCAACCGCAAGGCCATGTCCAGGTCCTCGTCAACATGATCGACTTTGGCCTCAACATACAGGAAGCAGGCGACGCGGCGCGTTTTCGCCACGTGAATGCCGATGACTGGATGCGCAAGAGCTCGGCAGGCGTGGGCAAGCTGCAGCTGGAAACCGGCATAGGCGCAGACGTCCGCAAGGAGCTGGCACGTCGAGGTCACGACCTCGAAGCGGGAGACGGCGGCTTTGGCGGCTATCAGGCCATCATGCGGCATCCGGAAACCGGCGCCTACTGGGGTGCCTCCGAGATGCGCAAGGACGGCGCGGCAATCGGTTACTAGGACAGGCGGGCCGCGCCCTAGCCCGTCGAACGCATCGGAACATCCTCGATGCGCTCGACCGGGAAGCGCACCGTAAAGACGCTGCCCTCGCCCAGGACGCTCTTCACGCCAATCGAGCCGCCGTGCAACTCGACCAGCTTGCGCGTGATGGCAAGCCCGAGGCCCGTTCCATGGTGGCGCTTGCTCAGGCCACCATCGGCCTGCACGAACGGCTCGAACACGCGCCCGATATCCTGCATCGCGATGCCGACACCCGTATCGCGCACCTCGACAACCAGACCAGACCCGTCGCGACCCACCGTCACGTCAACCCGCCCACCGGCCGGCGTGAACTTGACGGCATTGGCCACGAGATTGGTCAGGATCTGTCGCACCCGCAGGTCATCCGCACGGATGACATGCTGGCCGGCACCGACCTGCGCCGCCAACCCGACCTTGGCTTCGGCAGCCTGCGGCGAGAGAAGGCGCGTGATCTCGATGGCCGTTTCCGCCACATCGACACGTGTCTCGTTCAGGTTCATGCCCCCCGCATTGGCGCGGCTGAGGTCGAGGATCTGGTTGATGAGGCCAAGCAGGTGCGTGCCGCTGGTCTGGATGCATTCGGCATAGTCGCGCACCAGCTCCGGGCGGGCGGCGATCTCGGGCCGGTCCCGCAGCAATTGGGCAAAGCCAACGACCGAGTTCAGTGGCGTGCGCAGTTCATGGCTCATGTTGGCCAGGAACATCGACTTGGACGCGTCGGCTTCCAGCGCCCGGCGCAGGTTGCGCTCGGCTTCGATGGCTTTCGACTGCGCGGCCAACAGGGAGAGATGCTCACCCGAACGAGCCTGCGCCCTTTCGCGCTTGAGATCGACGTGCCGCAACAACTCCCGCCGGCGCCAATAGAAGATCGTGGCAGACAGCAGGCCTGCCTCCGCGAGGAAGATCGAGCAATGCAGCCACTCACGCGCCGGCATGGAAGCATCCGACGTCACAAATGCAACCAGCCACGACCACGACGTCGCGGCACCAATGGCAAGGAACTGCTCACGGCTCAGCAGGAACGAGCCTGCGAGGAGGAGGACGATCGCAAGATTGGTCAGTTGCATCGGCTCATGGCTGAGCCAGAGATGCGCCGTCGAGTTAAACCAGCCCACCGCACACAGGAGAAAAAGGACATAGCGGATCAGGCCGAACGGCAGATGACCGGTCCAGAATGCAAGCCGCACCCCGAGCAGGAAGGCGCTTGAAACAAAGGCCAGCGCGGCCAGCGGAAGCTGAAGAGCAGGCGCAAGCACGAAAAGATGCGCGACCCCGAGGCAGCCAAACACGACGCCAGCCAGCAGCAAACCGGCCTTGGCCATGCCAGGCAAAGCCGGCATGGCTGCGATCAGTTCTGCTTCTTCGCTGTCTCGCGCCAACGCCAAGCTGCGCATGCGGCCCACCCAATAATCCCGAAAGCCATCATGGACATGGGCCCCTAAAGTCGCGTTAGCCTCAACGCGCCGATTAAGGGGATGGAAAGCATCCCGTCGGCTGAACACGGTGACCGCCACCAAATTCGTTCAGTCAAGCTTTACCACGCAGCGAATTGCCTGACCTTGATGGCAGGGTCCCATCGCACTAGAAACCTTGCAGACCAGAGCCGGAAAACATCATGAATGTCAGGAAATCGATCATAGAGGCGATCGGCAACACGCCTCTCATCCGCCTCAACCGCCTATCGGATGAAACAGGCTGCGAGATCCTCGGCAAAGCCGAATTCATGAACCCGGGGCAATCCGTCAAGGACCGGGCGGCCCTGGGGATCATCCGCGACGCCGAGCAGGCCGGCAGGCTCAGGCCCGGCGGGACCATCGTCGAGGGAACGGCAGGAAACACCGGCATCGGCCTGACGATCGTCGGCAACGCGCTGGGCTATCGCACGGTCATCGTCATCCCGGACACCCAGAGCCAGGAAAAGAAGGACACGCTCCGCCAATTGGGCGCTCGTCTCATTGAAGTCCCCGCCGTGCCGTACCGGGACGAGAACAACTATGTGAAATACTCGGGCAGGCTTGCGGCCGAACTCGACAAGACCCAACCCGGCGGCGCCATATGGGCAAACCAGTTCGACAACGTCGCCAACCGCAACATCCACACCCGGACGACAGGCCCCGAGATCTGGGCGCAGACCGACGGCTCCGTCGACGGCTTCGTATGCGCCGTCGGAACGGGCGGAACGCTCGCCGGCGTCGCCGCCTCGCTGAGAGGTCTCGACCCAGGCGTGAAAATCGGGATCGCCGACCCCATGGGCGCGGCCCTTTTCAGCTATTACACCACGGGCGAACTGAAGGCCGAAGGCTCATCGATAACCGAGGGAATAGGCCAGGGACGCATCACGGCCAACCTCGAGGGGTTCCGCCCGGACATGGCCTTTCGCATCCCCGACGACGAGGCCATCCCCTATTGCTTCGAGTTGCTGCAGAACGAAGGCCTGTGCCTCGGCACATCAAGCGCCGTGAACGTCGCCGGCGCCAGGCGCATGGCCCGGGAGCTTGGTCGCGGGCACGTGATCGTGACCATCCTGTGCGACTATGGTACCCGTTACGCATCGCGGCTGTACAACCCCGACTTCCTGCGCGCCAAGGGGCTACCGGTACCCGCATGGCTGGAGAGCAAATGACACACCCGCTGGTTTCAACCGAATGGCTGGCCACCCATCTCCAGGCCCCCGACATCCGCATCATCGACGCGTCCTGGTACATGCCTGCCGCCAACCGGGATCCACGCGCCGAGTACCGCCAGGCCCACATTCCCGGCGCCGTCTTCTTCGATATCGATGAGATCGCCGACACGACATCGGCCTTTCCGCACATGCTCGCGCCACCGGAGAAATTCGCAAGCCGCGTCCGCAAGCTCGGCATTGGCGACGGCCATCGGATCGTCATCTATGACGGGACGGGCCTGTTCTCGGCCGCCCGCGTCTGGTGGAACTTCCGCGCGATGGGCCATGAGGATGTCTTCGTGCTCGATGGTGGCCTGCCGAAATGGAAGGCCGAGAACCGTCCCCTCGAAGACATGCCCCCCATTCCCCGGGACCGGCACTTCTCGCCAAGGCCCAATCACAGCCTCATACGGACGGCCGCAGACATGCAGGCCAACCTGACCACACGCCGAGAGCAGGTCGTCGACGCCAGGTCTCCGGCACGCTTCAGCGCCCAGGAACCGGAACCACGCCCCGGCGTTCGGGGTGGACACATCCCGGGAGCCGTGAACATCCATTATGCACGCTTGCTGAACACCGACGGAACCATGCGCCAGCGCGCCGAGCTCGAGGCCATCTTCAGCGCCGCAGGCATCGACACCACCCGCCAGGTCGCAGCCACCTGTGGCTCGGGCGTTACCGCCGCCATCGTCGCATTGGCCCTGCGCGTGGTCGGAGCCCCCGACGCCGCAATCTATGATGGCTCGTGGTCGGAATGGGGATCGCGCCAGGACCTGCCCCTCGAGACATGACCGCAGCACCCATCGACATCACCATAACGAAACTGCAGATGGCGCAGCGCCCGACGACGATGCGCCCACCCTTGCCGCACGGACACGAGAATGGCCGCAGTGTCCTGCTTCGCGCCCGCAAGCCGGCCCTGCACTTCTACCGCTATCTCTACGAGACCGTGGGGCGCGCCTATCACTGGGTCGATCGCCGCCGCATGACCGACAAGGCCCTGGCAGCCATCGTCCAGGACGACGAGGTTCACATCTACGTGCTCTATGTGGATGGCGGCCCGGCAGGGTACTTCGAACTCGATTTTCGCGAGCCACCGGACGCCGAACTGGCCTATTTCGGATTGTTCCCCGACCACATCGGCAAGGGCCTGGGGACCTTCCTCCTCGGTGCCGCCATCGACACGGCCTGGTCACGCCCCATCAATCGGTTATGGGTCCACACCAACACGCTCGATCATCCCCGCGCCCTTCCGAACTATCAGAAGCTGGGCTTTGTTCCCTTCGCGCAGGAAAAATCGACGATCAGACCCTTCGACTGACGTCAGTCAGGCGCCTGCTCAAGCCGCGCCGAGGCGAACAAAGGCTGCCCATCAACCAAGGCATACCAGCCGACGGTGATGAAAGCCCGCCACGGCGCCAGGACGACGACCCCGTCGATGCAGCTTCCCCCGCCTCCATCCCCCAGCCTGCCGCTGGTGATGGTCTCCCGGTAGATCGCATAGCCGTCAGTCGTGGACCCCAATTGGGTGAGCTCTCCTTTGCAACCCAGTTCAGGATAGGACGTCATGCCGACGTCCCCCTTGAAGGACAGCCGCATGACATAGCTGCGCGGCTTGGGCTCATCGGTCTGGGTCATCTTCCCGACCCAGTTCCCCGAAAAAAGTACCGGCGAAGTCGCTGACGCGCCCGTCACCGACAAAAGCACCATGGCAAGACAGGTAACCAGCACACGCATCGGAAATCTCCGCAGATGAATGTATTTGCCGAAAGTCACATGGCGCGCGCTTACGCGCCTAGCGCAGGATCTGCCCCAGGAATTCGCGGGTCCGCGCGCTTTTGGGGTTCGTGAAGAACTCGGACGGCGGCGCAATCTCGACGATCTCGCCGGCATCCATGAACACGATGCGGTCCGCGACGGTCTTGGCAAATCCCATTTCATGCGTCACCACCAGCATCGTCATGCCCGTTCCCGCGAGCTCGACCATCGTCTCGAGAACTTCCTTGATCATCTCGGGGTCAAGGGCGCTGGTGGGTTCATCAAACAGCATGATCCGCGGCTGCATGGTCAGCGCGCGGGCAATGGCCACGCGCTGCTGCTGGCCGCCCGAAAGCTGGCCGGGGAATTTGTGTGCCTGCTCGGGTATGTGGACACGCTCCAGATACTGCATCGCAAGGGATTCGGCCTCCTTGCGAGGCATCCCGCGCACCCACTGCGGTGCCAGCGTGCAGTTGTCCAGCACGGTCAGGTGCGGGAACAGGTTGAACTGCTGGAACACCATCCCGACATTCGCGCGCACGGCCTGCACGTGCTCCTCATCACCGGTCAACTCCGCGCCTTCAACCACCACGCGCCCTTCTTCGTGCCGCTCGAGCCCATTGATGCAGCGGATCAGGGTGGACTTGCCTGAGCCTGAGGGTCCGCAGATGACAACCCGCTCGCCACGGGGAACCGTCAGGCTGACATCGCGCAGCACATGGAATGACTTGAACCACTTGTTCAGGCCCACGATTTCGACAGCTGTCGCCGCTTGCGTCGTCGCAGTCATCGACCGTCTCCTGCTTGCAGTTTCACCTCGAGCGCGCGCGCATAGCGCGACATGCCGAAACAAAGGACCCAGAACACAAAACCCAGAAAGACATAGCCCGTCATTGCCGTGTTGGGTGTTGCCCAATCCGCATCGGCATTGCCGGCCTGGATGATGCCCAGAAGATCCAGGAAGCCGATGATCGAAACAAGCGACGTGTCCTTCATAAGCCCGATGAAGTTCCCCACGATATTCGGCAGGCAAAGCCGCAGCGCCTGCGGCAGGATGACAAAGCCCATGGACCGCCAATACCCGAGCCCGAGCGCTGCAGCCGCTTCATATTGCCCCTTGCCGACAGCCTGCAGCCCGCCGCGCACGACCTCGGCCATGTAGGCCGACGAGAACAGCGCAACAGCGATGAGCGCACTCAGAAGCTTGTTGATCGTGACCCCGTCAGGCATGAACAAGGGCAGCATGTTTGCGGCCATGAACAGGACCGTGATCAACGGCACGCCCCGCCAGAGCTCGATGAACGCGATCGATAATCCGCGCACCACCGGCAACTCGGACCGGCGCCCCAGGGCAAGCAGGATCCCCAGCGGCAACGAGGCTACGATGCCAGTGAAGGCAACCACCAGCGTGATCATCAGTCCGCCCCAGCGCTCGACAGGAACCGGTGGCAGCCCCATGCCTCCCACGAGCAGCACGAAAGCCGCCACGGGAAAGACCGTGAGCATCAGGGTGCCAACCGCGCCCTTCGCCGGAAGCCGGGGCACCATGAGCCAGGCAATTCCCGCCCCCAGGAGGAGGAACACGATGTCCACCCGCCAACGCTCGGCCTGCTCGTAGAACCCATAGACGATCTGCCCCGATCGCTCGATGATGAAAGGCCAACAGGCTCCATCCGCGAAGGGGAGGCAGGCGTCGCGGCTTGTGCCCGACCACGCGGCATCCGTGACCGCCCAATTGAAGAAGGGCACCAGCATCTGATGCAGCAGCACAAGCGTCACAAGCGTGAGAATGCTGTTGAAGACCGACGAGAACAGGTTCTCGCGCGCCCATTGCACGGGTCCGGGCAGTTGGCGCTTGGGCGGTTTTCTGGATGCTGCCATGGCGCTATCGCTCCGTCAGTGCGATGCGGCGATTATAGGCATTCATCGCCGCACTCGTGAGCAGGCTCAACGTCAGATAGACCGCCATCGTGATGGCGATGATTTCGACCGCCTGCCCCGTCTGGTTCAGGGTCGTCCCCGCAAAAACCGAGACGAGGTCCGGATAGGCGATCGCCACCGCAAGTGAGGAATTCTTGGTCAGGTTCAGGTACTGGCTCGTCAGCGGCGGAATGATCTGCCGCAGCGCTTGAGGAATGATGACGAGCCGCAAGGCCTGCCCGCGCCGCAGGCCCAGCGCCTGCGAGGCTTCAATCTGCCCCCTGGCAACGCCCTGGATACCCGCCCGCACGATCTCGGCAATGTAGCTGGCCGTATAGGTCGCAAGCGCAACCACCAGCGCCATCAATTCGGGCAGCACCGTGAAGCCGCCCTCGAAGTCGAACCCGGCAAGTGCCGGAAAGCTGAACTGGACGGGAAACTGCATCAGCGCAAGCACCGCCAGAGGCGGCACGACACACAGAGCGGCAACATGGCGCCCGACCGGCCCCGTGCGCCCCGTCTCCTCTCGTCTGCGTCGCTGCAAATGGGAAAAGATCGCCGCAGCAATCAGCCCCCCAGCGAGAGCCAGCACGACGAATTCAAAGCCTTCACCCGTCAAGGGTCTGGGCAGGTAGAGACCACGATTGTTCAGGAATATCGCATCCAGCAGCGACCAACTCTCGCGCGGGCCAGGCAGCGCGCGCAGGACCGCGAAGTACCAGAAGAACAGCTGCAGAAGCAGGGGAATGTTGCGCAGGATCTCCACATAGGCCCTGCACAGTCGGGCAAACAGCCAGTTTGATGACAGCTGCCCGATCCCGACGACAAGCCCCAGCACGGTTGCCAGGACGACTCCCAGCGCCGCGACCAGAAGCGTATTCAGGATTCCGACCAGCAGAACCCGCCCATAGGTCGAGGTTTCGTCATAGGAAACCAGCGTCTGCACGACATCGAACCCAGCCGTGTTGTCGAGAAACCCGAACCCCGACGCGATATTCTGGCGCTCCAGCGCATGCGACGCATTCCACGCCATGCCGGCAACCACGGCAATGACGATCGCCAGCAGCACGGCTTGATAAAGAACATCGCGCGGCCGCAAGGAACGACCGCGATGCGAGGGGGGCCGGACCATGGCCTAGCGGATCGGCGGCGCGTAGAGCACGCCCCCCTTGTTCCACATGGCATTCATGCCGCGCTTGATCTTCAGCTGCGAGCCCTGCCCCAGGTTGCGTTCGAAGATTTCACCATAGTTGCCAACCTTCCGGATGGCACGCGCAGCCCAGTCCTTGGGCAACCCAAGGCTTTCACCGAAAGCGCCTTCAACGCCGAGCAGGCGCCTGATCTCGGGATTGGTCGACTTCATCATCTGGTCGACATTCTTCGACGTCACACCAAGCTCCTCGGCATTGATGAGCGCGAACAACGTCCAGCGCACCACATCGCCCCAGGGCTGGTCGCCATGGTTGATCGCCGGGCCGAGGGGTTCCTTGGAGATGATCTCGGGCAGGATCACGTGCTCATCGGGCTTCTTGAGCTTAAGCCGTTCCGCATAGAGCCCCGAGGCATCCGTCGTATAGGCATCGCAGCGGCCATTGTCGTAGGCGCCCAGAACCTCGGCATTCTTCTCGAAGGCGACGATCTTGTACTTGAGGTTGTTCGCACGGAAATAGTCGGCAAGGTTCAGCTCTGTCGTCGTTCCCGTGTTCGTGCACACGGTAGCGCCATTGAGCTGCTTGGCCGACGTCACCTTGAGCGACTTCGGCACCATGAACCCCTGCCCGTCATAATAGGTCGCAGCGATGAACTCGAGCCCCAGCTGCACATCGCGGCTCATGGTCCAGGTCGTGTTCCGGGACAGGATGTCGAATTCACCCGACTGCAGGGCCGTGAAACGAACCTTCGCCGAGGTGGGCGTAAACCGCACCTTCGAGGGGTCATTGAGGATCACCGCGGCCAGGGCCCGGCAGAAATCGACGTCGAAACCCGACCAGTTGCCCTTTGCGTCGGGGCTGGCAAAGCCAGTCAACCCCTCGTTCACGCCACAGCGCAGGTAGCCGTTTTTCTTGATGCGCTCGACGGTGGACGACTTGGACGCCACGGCTATGCCTGGCAAGGCGGCACAAAGAACCAGTGCAGCAGCGATGGACCTCAGGACGGAACGCATGGACAACCCTCTCAATCAGCATTGCCGGGCACCCCTCAAATGCGGCACCCTGACATCGTCGGTGACTACATAGAGGAAATCCGGGCCCCATGTCCAAACCAAGCAATGGCTCCCGGCGACCGGGAACCCGGATCGTAACGGCAGGACGGACCCCATTTTCACAACATGGCGCCGTAAACCCGCCTGTGTACCATGCCTCGACCATCCTGCACCGGACGGTGGACGCACTGGAGAACGAGACGCAGCCCTACACCTACGGGCGTAACCTGACACCCACGATCGAGGCGCTGCAGACGGCCATTTGCGATCTCGAAGGAGGCGATCAAACAGTGCTGTGCCCCTCGGGGCTTCAGGCCTGCACCCTCGCGAGTCTCAGCGCGGTTTCCGCCGGCGACCACCTTCTCGTGACTGATTCGATTTACGGGCCCACCCGGCGGTTCTGTAACCGGACCCTTGCCCGGTTCGGCGTCACCACCACCTTCTTCGATCCCCGTGCTGGCGCCGCCGTCGAGAGACTGTTCCGACCAAACACCAAGGCAATCTTCGTCGAAAGCCCGGGGTCGCTGACCTTCGAGATCCAGGATATCCCTGCCATCGCTGAGTGCGCCCACGCCAACGACATCGCAGTGATCCTCGACAACACGTGGGCGACACCACTCTTTTTCGACGCCATAGGCCACGGCGTCGACTTGTCCGTGATGGCTGCCACCAAGTACGTCGTCGGGCACTCGGACGCGCTCATCGGGACCGTGACCGCCAATGCCCGCTATGCAAGGCAACTGAAGGACACCCACCACAACCTGGGCATCAGCGTCGGCCCGGACGATGTCTATCTTGCACAACGCGGTTTGCGCACCATGCACGTGCGCCTGCCGGCGCATGAAGCAGCGGCCTTGCGGATTGCTCGCTGGCTGCAGGCCCGCCCGGAAGTGGCCAGGGTCTTGCACCCCGCCCTCGAGACCGACCCGGGACATGAGCTCTGGAAGCGCGACTTCCGCGGATCGAGCGGCCTGTTCGGCATCGAACTGAAGCCCTGTTCGAAGCAGGCTGTTGCCGCCATGCTCGAGGGATACGAACTCTTCGGGATGGGCTGGTCGTGGGGTGGGTACGAAAGCCTCGTGGTCACCGCACACCCGATCCGAACGGCTGCCCCCCTGACCCTCCAGGGTCCGCTTCTGCGCTATCACATCGGCCTCGAGCATACGGATGACCTCATCGCCGACCTTGAAGCCGGCTTCGCACGACTGAACCAGGCCACATGACGCAAACGCTGCAACCCGACGATCTCGTCGCACGTGTGAAATTCGACACGAACGGCCTCGTGCCTGCCGTTGCGCAGGACGCTGAAACAGGCGCCGTGCTGATGGTGGCCTGGATGAATGAGCAGGCCCTGCGCCTGACCATGGCAAGCCGCAAGGTCACGTACTGGTCACGCTCGCGCCGCGAGCTGTGGCGCAAGGGCGAAACATCGGGCCACATCCAGCACCTGCAGGAACTCTGGATCGATTGTGACGGGGATACGATCCTGCTCAAGGTCAGCCAGAGCGGACCGGCCTGCCACACCGGCGCGGCCACATGCTTCTTCCAGAAGGCGGAAATCTAGACGACGTTCGACAGGCATCGTGAGGAATTCGAGGCACGCCTCCAGCGACAAGGACGCCCTCGTCCTTCGCAAATCCCATGGACAGGCCTATCTCGACATCGGCGGTGGCAAGGCCGACATCACGGCGGCCCGGTTCTCAGGTGACATGTCGTTCATGGACCCTGCCGTAGCTGTCAATCTTGTCCATGACGTCAAGCCCGGCGAGCAGCCGGAAAACGATGACAGCCTGCTTGCGCACGTATCCGCCGGCACAACAGCCTGCGAACTGGCAGCCCCGTGCATGGCCCACATGGTCATCGATCCCGACCAGACGCGTGATTTCCTGTCGAGCATGCTTGAAGTTCTCTCCCGTCGCATGACAAATGGCGGAGGTGAACACCGCCTGGCAGGCTGGCCGCCCGCCTTCTGACAGGACCCGCAACAGGATTGAGGCAAGCAAACATGGCCCGCGCAACCGTCAGGACTGAGATCACCGGCAAGGTCTGGAAGGTCGTCGCAACCCCGGGCCAGAAACTGGGCGAAGACGAAGCCATCGTCATCCTCGAAAGCATGAAGATGGAAATCCCGGTTTCAGCCCCTGTGAATTGCACCCTGCTCGAGATCATCGTTGCCGAGGGCGACGCGGTGACCGAGGGCGACATCATCGCCCACATCGAGACCTGACGTCGCTAGTGCATGAAGTCATCGTTGTCTGCCGGACCTCCACGATCGAGGTCCGGAAACGCAAGGATGCAGATGCCGACCACCACGCCGATCAGCGCGCCCACGATCCCCGCCTCGTAAGGCTTGTCGGCAGCCGAGGCAAACAGGGCGCCACACAGGACCGCCGGCATCGCGAGCGTATTCAGGAAACGCCAACCACTCATCCGACGCCGCGCCATCTCAGCCTCCCATTACGTCCCTGAGATAAGGGTTCAGGAACTTTGAGGCAGGATCAAGGCGCGCTCGCAGCGCCTGGAACCGGTCCCACATCGGGTAAAGAGCCGCCAGCTGCGCCGCGCGCAGCGTGTGCAGCTTGCCCCAGTGCGGGCGCCCGCCATACTTCCAGAACACCGGCTCGACGGCATCGAACAGGGGCTTGTAATCCTGCCTGTTGTACTGATGGACGGATATGGTCGCCGCGTCGCGCTTGTAGAAAGGCGACAACCAGATCTCATCCGCCTTCACGAAACGGAACTCGATCGGGAAGACGCCGCCGATGTTCCGGCTGCGGATCACCTCGGCGACCTCGCGGATGCAGTCGACCCCGTTGGCTGCCGGCACCGCGTATTCCATCTCGTTGAACAGAACCGTCCGCGGGCTTGGAAAGATCTCGTGGCTCCAGCGCGCACGCGTGCTTGCGCCCATCGCCCCGCGCGTGAAGAATCTCTGCAAGGGGCCGGACAGGCCGGGCAGCATCCGGGCCACCTGGCACCCGGTCTCGAAAACGCGTTGATCCCAGCTCCCACGGTCGCCGCGCGCCTGCATCGCCGCGCTGTCGATCGGATCTCGGACCGGATCATCGGTCTCATCCAGCGTCTTGGCGACAACGGCATCCGCCATCGGAAACCAGAAGAACTCGAAATGCCTGTGGTCGTCGCGCAGCTGCGCGATCTGCCGCCAGCAATCCTGCGCCGGCATCACCCAGTTGCGCTCCTTCAGACGATAGGCCGGGCGAACATTGAGGGTGATTTCACTGAGCACGCCAAGCGTTCCAAGCGAAACGCGGCCCGCCTCCCAGACCTCGGCATTCTCCCCGGGATGACAGTCAAGGACGTCGCCCCCCGCCGTCACGAGGCGGAAGCCTGCGACTTCCGAGGAAAGGCTGCCAAGCGACGGCCCCGTTCCATGCGTCCCCGTGGACACCGCGCCGGCGATAGCCTGCCGGTCGATATCTCCCTGGTTCTTCAAGCCAACGCCCGCATC
Organism: Alphaproteobacteria bacterium; assembly: GCA_040381215.1. Taxonomy (GTDB): domain Bacteria; phylum Pseudomonadota; class Alphaproteobacteria; order Micropepsales; family Micropepsaceae; genus SZUA-430. The sequence continues at coordinate 79,375 of JBEIHO010000004.1, forward strand.
GAACAGCGGGCGCCCCAGCGAATGGATCTTCGATCCGGCCCGGACAGTCGCGCGGTTTGCCCCGCGGTCCACGCCGACAACACCCTGCATGCGATCCAGCGATATCAGCGTGCCTTCAGTCTGGCAGAGCGGGGGGAACGAATGCCCCGAACCCACGACGCGAACCGGGCCCGAGGCCGCTCGCACGCCAGCGGCGAGCTCGGCCTCGCTGGCCGGCTCCACCATCGACGATGGCGTGGCCCGGACCCAGCCGGACCAGTTCGACCACGACCTCATTCGCCCTTCAAAGGCCCGGTTGCAGCCACGAAACGGTCAGCCCGCGCCTTGGCTTCGGCGGCGTCCGGCTTTGCCATGCGCGCCTGCAGGGTCTCGAGCGGCGTCGCCCGTTGCTGATCGATCTTGTTCTGGCCCGCATCGAACGGCACCCCGGCAAAACCGCCGCGCGCCGCAAGGATGTAGTACTTGAGCGCCTCGACAAGATCGACGCTGACGCCATCACCGGCTTCGAGCATGGTGGCGTAATTGTACTGCCCCTGCGCAAGCCCGTAATCGGCAGAATGCCCATACCAGAGCGCAGCTGCCTTCATGTCCACCTCGATGCCGCTCCCGTACTCGTAGATCGAGCCCAGGTCGAACATCGACAGCGCGTACCCAAGCCGCGCTGCCTGTGTGTGATACTGACGCGCCTTTTCGTAGTCGCGCTGCACCACGCCGGGCTTCCCGTCCATGAATTCAACCCCCAGCCTGTGGGCCGCATACGCGTTGCCCTTGGCTGCGGCACCGATCCAGTACTCGATCGCCTCGGGATAGCGGCCCATGCGATAATGGTCTTCGCCAACGTCATTTCTGTCGCGCAGCTCCCCGTAGGGGTTCTCGAGCGCCGCCGCAGCCAGCGTTGGCTGCAGGGCCACCGAGCCGCAGGCGCACACATTCGACATGAACAGGACGGTCGAGAACAGGCCCGCAGCAACAGCAACGACCCCACCTCCCACCAAAAACTTGCGCATCTCAGTCTCCGGTCATTCCACGGCAGCAGGTTAGCGCAATCGGGTTTGGCTGGTAAGGCCTCCCCCACAAGCGAGGGAACCGGCCAAGCCTTGATCGATCCGGCCGCATGGGATTAGGTGCCGGAACCAACATTTAACCTTTGGACCACCCCAATGACCTCGCTGCTCGACCCCATGCCCTTCCTGCGCGGACCGGCCCAGAAGAACCGTTTCGCCCTCGCGCCGCTGACAAACCTGCAGAGCCACAAGGACGGAACCCTGTCCGATGACGAGTTCCACTGGCTGACCCTGCGCGCCAAGGGCGGGTTCGGCATGACCATGACCTGCGCTTCACACGTTCAGGCGCAGGGACTGGGCTTCCCCGGGCAACTCGGCATCTTCGGCGACCAGCACCTGCCGGGCCTGACACGGCTTGCCCGCGCCATCAAGGCCGAGAACAGCCTCGCCATTGTCCAGCTTCACCACGCCGGCATGCGCTCGCCGGAAGCCATGATCGGCACCAAGCCTGTGTGCCCCTCGGACAACGCCGAGACGGGCGCCCGCGGCCTGTCGCTGTCGGAAGTCGAGCAACTGCGCGACGACTTCATCGCCGCCGCGATCCGCGCCGAGAAGGCCGGCTTCGACGGCGTCGAACTGCATGGCGCCCACGGCTACATCCTCTGCCAGTTCATCAGCGCCGAGACCAACCGCAGGACCGACCGCTATGGCGGCGACATCGATGGCCGCGCACGCATCGTGCGCGAGATCATCGACGGCATCCGCGCGAGGTGCCGCCCGGACTTCAACCTCGGCATCCGCCTGTCCCCGGAACGCTTCGGGCTGAAGATCGGCGAGATGAAGGGTCTCGTGCAGAACCTGATGACCGAGGCAAAAGTCGACTACATCGACATGTCGCTCTGGGACACCTTCAAGGAACCGGAGGAGCAGGAATTCAAGGGCCAAACGCTGCTGGCGCACTTCGCGGCGCTCAACCGGGGCCATGTGCGCCTCGGCGTTGCCGGCAAGATCGCGTCAGGTGCAACCGCGCGCGCCGCACTGGACGGTGGCGCCGACTTCGTGCTGGTCGGCCGCAGCGCCATCCTGCACCACGACTTTCCAAAAAAGGTTGCAGCCGACCCCGCCTTTACACCGGTCGCCTTGCCCGTGGCGGCAGCCCATCTCGAGGCGGAGGGCCTGGGGCCGGCCTTCCTGAACTACATGCGCACCTGGAAGGGTTTCGTCGCTGAAGCCTAGAGACCCAGCGCAGCAACAGCGGCCCTGACGCCATCGAAACGCGCGCGCATGTCCTCGGCCAAGTGACGTTGTGTTGGAATGTAGAAAAGCCCGAGGTCGAGCCCCTTCAGCGCGACCTCGGCGGCCCGTTCCGGCATGATGAGGTTGAGCGCCGGCGGCGCCAGCGCCGGATCGGGAAGCCCCTTCTGGATGAGCGGCGTGTAGACCGCGCCCGGCAGCAGCACATGAACGGCCATCGGCCCGCCCGCGGTCTCGTCGCGCAACCACTCGGCCATGATCAGCAGCCCATGCTTCGACGCCGCATAGAGCCCAAGCCCCGACCCACGCACGGCAGAAGGCACGGCCAGCGAGTTCTCCGACGCCGTAAAGAGGATGCGCCCCTGTCGCCCGTTCGCATCAAGATGCGCGTGATAGGCCTGCGCAATCCGCATCCCGGCCCGCAGGTTCACCGCCAAAACGCGCTCGGCCGTCTCGTCGAACGTCTCCTTGAGCACACGCTTTCTGCGCCCGATCCCGGCATTCGAGCAGACAAGGTCGATGCGTCCGGCCACCTGCAGCGCGCGCTCGACAAGCCCCGCCTGCGCCTCCGGCTGCGACAGGTCGCAGACAAGCGATGCAGATCCCGAACCCAGCTGCTGCACGGCCGCCGCCAGCCCGGCCTCGTTCACGTCAGCGAGGATCACCTGCGCGCCGCGCGCCTGCAGCGCCCGCGCCAGCGCAAGCCCGATGCCTGAGGCTCCACCCGTCACAAGCGCAACCTGTCCCTTGTAGTCGATCATCAGTATCTCCCGATTGAGCGCAGCCTGTCACCAACGGGCCACGCCGGGATCAATGGTCACGCTTGAAAACCACCCGTGCGGACGGGTTCGTGATGCACACAGCGCCTTCCGACTTGCCCGGCAACCCGATAGCATTGAACCCTTGGAGGGCCTCATGAAAATCATCCCGGCAGTCATCCTGCTGTTTCTCGCTCTATTCACCCCGGCGGGCGCCGCCGACGAAGCAAAGCCGGAGAAGAAGCCTGCCGCCACTATCGCGGAGCTCGACGTCCGCATCGCCAAGGCGCTCGAGGATGCGCGCATACCCGGCGCCAGCATCGCCATCATCGAAAACAACACGATCATACTGGCAAAAGGCTACGGGGTCTCCGATCTCAAGGCAAGCACACCCGTCACGACCGAAACAGTCTTCCGCGCCGGCTCGATCTCCAAGAGCCTGACATCGATCGCCATCATGATGCTGGTCGAGGAAGGAAAGCTGTCCTTGGACGACAAGCTCTCCGACCTGATGCCGGAACTGCGCATCGAAAACCAATGGGAAGCGACAAACCCCATCCGGCTGGTGCACCTGCTCGAGCACACGACCGGCTTCAACGATTTCGACTTCAAGAAATATCTGATCGAGGGCAGCGACGTGCCACTCTCGAGGGCGACCGAACTCTACGGTCCCTACAAAAGCCGATGGAAACCCGGGACGCGCATGTCCTACTGCAACGCCGGCCCCGTCATCGCCGGGCGGATCATCG
>JBEIHO010000005.1:0-81627 GCA_040381215.1 Alphaproteobacteria bacterium
AGAAGGTGGATCGCTGCGTAAGCAGCGAGACGGATGAGGGTCTTGCCTCAGTCGCTGAAGGCCCCCATCCGTCACGCCGCTAGCGCGGCGCGACACCTTCCCCCGCTTCGCGAGGGAAGGGCTAGACGGTTGGTGGCAAGCACGAGCGTCATTGCCCTTCCCCCGCTTCGCGGGAGAAGGGCTAGACCGTTGGTGGCAAGCACAAGCGTCATTGCCCTTCTCCCGCACAGCGGGAGAAGGTGGATCGCTGCGTAAGCAGCGAGACGGATGAGGGCCCTCCGCCGTGCACTGTCACCGAAATTAGGCGGGCACGGCATAAGCCAGCAAGTCACGCCCGAACCCGAGCCGCGCCGCCGCCTCGGCATAATCGACATAGGCCTCGACGCCCTGCTCGATCAGGTGGTTCTCGCAGAACACCCGCGCCAGATGCGCTCCCCGGCCGAGCGAGCGATCCTTCGCATAATTCGAATGCGGATTGGCAAGGAAAACCTCGATCGGAAAACCGGTCTGCACCGACAGGACCCGATAGCCACAATGCTTGAGCAGGTTCAAGAGCCCATCCTTGTCGAAATAGGACAGATGCTCCGGCGGCGCAAACCACGTCGCAGCCGTGTCGCCCCGCGCCATCAGGGCCATCTGCAAAGCCGAATAATCGTTCGGAACACGCAGCCGAACGGCCGCATTGCGGGCAAACAACGGCTTGATGTCATGCAGCAGCGCCACGGGATCAAGCACATGCTCGAGCACATTCTGCAGGTTCAAGAGCCCATAGGTCTTGCCTTCGGCAGCACGCGCCTTGATCACGCCATAGAGGTCTCCTGCCGTGAATTGCGGCAGCAGCCCCGGATTGTGTCGCGACACGCCGAAATCGGAAAAATCGCAGGCCCACACATTCCAGCCCGTCTCCACGAAGGCCTGCGAGAAATACCCCTCGCCGCAGCCGACATCGAACAGGGTCCGCTCCAGCCCGTGCCGACGCGCCGTTTCCTCTGCCGCACGCGCAACATTGCGGAAATAGGCGATCTCTTCCGGAAGATACGAGGCAGCATACGATCCTTGCGGGTTCTGGAAATACTTGCCCGCATAGTGAGCCTCGAGTTCCTCACGCGAGGGCTTGGGCAAGGCCTCGCGGAAGCCAAGCGCGTTGAGTTCAGCCCGGTAGGTCACGGTCATGGATGGAAACCCTCAGAGGTGAAAGAATTGCAGCCCGATATGAAGGTCGGGCTCATAATGGTTGGGAGAACGGTGATAGGTCACATGCCCGCCATTTTCGGCGTTGTTCCAGTGGGAACGCCGATCGAGGACCATGCGCAACAGCCGCTCGTCAAGCCGGCAAGACAGCAAGCGCTCGATCCCCTCGCAGCTGTCCAGCGCCTTGAAGCAGGGATAGACCTGGAATGCACGCGCGAAGGCATGGATGACGACACTGAATGTCGGGCTCATCCCCAGTCGCGTCATGCGCTCCACCAGCTTGGCGGAGGCGCGCTCGATGTCGGCAAACAGAGGCGCCGCCGCAGGAACCGGTTCGAGCTGGTAGGGATATCGCAGGCCCGCCAGCTCGCCCTCGATGTAACGCTGCATGGCAGCAACATCGATCGACACATAGGGCCTGTCGGCTGTGCCGCTGGCGATGTCCAGCGTATCCTTCTCGCGCAGGACGACAACCCGCGTCGAGCCAATCCCGTGCGCCTCCAGCCAGCGCGCGCACGCATCCCACGTCGCGGTTCCCAGGTACTTGTTCTTGGGATGAAGGTCACCGCCCAGCACATAGGCGCCCGCAAAGGGCAACATGAACTGCGGCTGCAACGCCAGCAGGACCGCTTGCACGTGCCGGAAATTGCGCTCGAGGATCCTCTGGCTCTCGGCAACCTTCTCGTCCTCCGTGAGGTTGTCGAAGCAGCTCGGATACGGGCCCGCCGCATTGTAGTTCAGCATGGCCAGGGTGATCGGCCCATGGCGCTCGCGCACCAGCCGCGCCGCCTCCAGCGTCAACACGTTGTCATTCGCATTCAGCGCACTGACGCCATCGCATGAAACCAGGAGGGCGGAATCGATGAGATTGCCGACCGTCGCCTCGTGAAAATTGTGCCGGGTGAACGGCGCGAACATCGTCAGCTGGAATTCCCGAAAGCCCACGGTCTCCTTGTCGCGTATCTTCACAAAGTTGGTGAATCCAAGGCCCACGAGCTTCTTGATCAGGAAGTTGGGCGGATGATCGAGCACGATGAGCGGCTTGTCCCGGTCGAAATCGAAATGCCGCTCGTCGAAATGGTCAGGATGCAGGTGCGACACATAGATGGCATCGACGTCCTGCAGGTCGGCCGGCCGCGTCTCGAGCTTGGGATAGTGACACCAGCTCCCGTCGAACACCCCATCGACAACCCAGGGATCGCAGAGGATCCGTGTGCCTTTCTTGCCCGTGAAAATTCCGCAGGCATTGCCGATGAACGTGAAGTGCAACGGGCCAGGCGCAGGCGCATGGCGCGGGGGAATAGGGATCATGATTCGCAATCATCGTGAGGCTCAGGCCACACGTCGAGCTAATTTTCCTGAAGCCGGAACATGACCGCGGCTTGCGGATTGCGCACGGACTTCAATCCTGATGCAATGACCACACGCCGAACGCGAGCAAGCTGATGACACAACCAGTCCCCTTCCGCATCGAAATCCCGCAAGCCACCATCAACCGCATCATGGAACGGGTACGCACCGTCGAATGGCCCGACGCGCCCGAGGGCGGCGGCTGGGCCTACGGCGCCGAACTCGCCACCATGAAGGAGATCGTTGAATACTGGCTGCACGGCTATGACTGGTACCGTGAACAGGACGCGTTGAACCGCTGGCCCCACTTCAAGGCACGCGTGCGTGATCTCGACATCCACTTCATCCATGTCCGCTCGAACAGCGACAGGCGCCGCCCGCTGCTCATCACCCATGGCTGGCCCGGTTCGATCATGGAATTCATGAACATCATCGAGCCCCTCGCCTTCCCGGAGAAGCATGCTGGCAAGGCCAGTGACGCCTTCGACCTCGTGATCCCCTCGCTGCCCGGCTATGGCTTTTCAGGCAAGCCCGCCAAGCCGATCAGCCCGCGCACGGTGGCCTCCTATTTCGACGAACTCATGGTCGGCACGCTCGGCTACACGAACTACATAGCGCAGGGTGGCGACTGGGGCTCGTCCGTGTCCGGGTGGCTCGGCTACGACCACCCCCAGTGCCGCGCCGTGCACCTCAACATGTTTGGCTGGCGCTCGCCGGGCGTGGAACCCGAGACGCCGGAGGAAAAGCAGTCAGCCCAGCACGCCGAGATGCTCTTCAATTTCGAGGGCGCCTATTTCCGCGAGCAGTCAACCAAGCCGCTGACGCTCTCCTACCCGGTGATGGACTCACCCGTCGGCATGGCCGCCTGGATCCTCGAGAAATTCCATGGCTGGTCGGACCTCGACAACAACAAGCTGGAATCCGTCTACACGAAGGACCAACTAATCACCAACGTGATGATCTACCTCGTCACGCGCACCTTCGGCACGTCGACGTGGCTCTACCGTGGCCTGTTCGAGGACACGAGCGGCAAGCCCGTGCCGCCGAAGTCTCGCATCGAAAAGCCCGTCGGCATCGCCCGCTTCCCGAAGGACCTGATCCCCTTCCCGCCCCGCTCGCTCGTCGAGCGCCACATGAACGTCACCCACTGGACCGAGTTCCAGCGCGGCGGCCACTTCGCCGCCATGGAACGCCCGCAAGACCTCGTCGAGGACATCCGTACCTTCGCAAGAATCCTCGACAAATAACGGTGGCACCACCAGCACCAAAAGTTATTGGAATTTCACACCCCGTCATGGCCGGTTGCGCTGCAAAGCAACGCCGAACAACACCCGACGAAAGTGTCTCTCGTGTCACAAACCCTGTTCGGAAACGGGGGAAATCAGGGTGTCACGCCAACCCCACCCGCCCCATGGACAGGTACTTGTCCCATCGCGCCTTGCGCAGCGCATCGGCAGGCATGCTCTCCAGCTCGGTAAGCGCGAGGTCGATCACGTCGCCGGCATCCTCCATCGCCTGCGCGCGACCACGCTGCGCGCCGCCCACCGGCTCGGGAATGATGGAATCGATGATGCGCAGCTGGAACAGGTCCTGCGCCGTCACTTTCATGGCGGTGGCTGCATCCTGCGGCGAGAAACTGGGCGGGGCCCCAAGCTTGGACTTGCCCAGGATCGACGAACACCCCTCCGGCGAAATCACCGAATAGACGGAGTGCTCCAGCATGTAGACACGGTCGGCCGTCGCAAGCGCGACCGCACCACCCGATCCGCCCTCGCCGATGATGACCGACACCAGCGGCACACCCAGGGTCAGGCAGCGTTCCGTTGACCGGGCAATCGCCTCGCCCTGCCCGCGCTCCTCGGCGCTGAGGCCCGGATACGCGCCCGACGTATCGACCAGCGTGACAACCGGCATGTTGAACCGCTCCGCCATCGTCATCAGGCGCACCGCCTTGCGATAGCCGTCGGGCATCGCCATGCCGAAATTATGGCGCAGGCGCGATTTCGTGTCGTTGCCCTTCTCGTGACCGATAACCATCACCGACCGGCCGCGAAACGAGGCAAGCCCGCCAAGGATCGCCTTGTCGTCGGCAAACACCCGATCGCCACCCAGCGGCGTGAAGTCCTGGAATAGGGCGTGGATATAGTCGAGGAAATGCGGCCGCTCCGGATGCCGGGCAACCTGCGTCTTCTGCCACGGCGTCAGCTTGGAATAGATGTCCCGCAGCAGCAGCCCGGCTTTGTGCTCGAGCTTGGAGACCTCCTCCTCAAGCGAGATTGCCTCGCCCTGGGCGGACATGCGCCGGAGTTCCTCGATCTTGCCCTCGAGGTCGGCAATCGGCTTTTCAAAGTCGAGATAGGTTGTCATGCGCCCTTGGGTAACATCGGTCGCACCCCCGTGCAAACCGGAAAAATCCCCAGCCCGACCAGAGGGTTAAGCCCCGCAAATCTACAAGTCCTCAATGAAAAAAGGCGCACCGGAAGGGTCCGGTGCGCCGGGCGCCAGCAAAGGCGGGGGGCTGCCTCAGTAGCGGTAATCATCCCGATAGCGCCGGTCGCGATGCCGCCGGTCGCGGTAGTAACCATCATCGCCATAGTACCCGTCACGATAGTCCCGGCGACGCTCGTCACGACAGGCATCACGCGCAATCGCATTTCCCGCCACGCCGCCGATGATGGCGCCGACCACGGTCGCCGCACCACGGTCACCACCGCGCGCCGCGTTGTTGCCGATGGCACCGCCGATGATCCCGCCAATCACGGCACCAGCCGCCCCGTCATCGCGACAGCCGCGCCGATCACGCCGATCGCGCCGGCCCTCGTAGTACCCTCCATGATAGCCCGGCGGCGGACCATAGCCCGGCCCGTAACCCGGCCCGTAACCGGGTCCGTAGGACGGCGGTGGCGGCGGCGGGGGGCCATAGCCGGGCCCATAATAGCCGGGAGGCGGCCCATCGCGGTCCGCAAGGGCCGGGCCCGCTGCGCCGGCGATCAGCGCGAGGGCAGCAACCGCAGAAACGATGATCTTCTTCATGGCTTCTCTCCTGAAGCAGCGGTCAGTCCGGTCTGGGCTGGAACTCCGCTGGCTTTTCGGTGCGCACAGTGCAACCCGCAGCCTGAATGCAGCATGAACGGATGAAAGCCCGGAAAAACAGGGATTTCCGCCAGGTCAGATCTCGACCTGCGTCCCCATCTCGACCACCCGGTTGGCCGGGATCCGGAAGAACCGGGTTGCCGAGAGCGCCGTCGCCTGCATGGCGATGAAGAGCGCCGCCTGCCACCGCCGCAACTCCGACCGGCTGGCAGGGATCAGCGTCTCGCGCCCGAGGAAGAACGTCGTCTGCATCAGGTCGAAAGACAGGCCGAACGGCCTGCAGAGTTCCAGCGCCCGCGGCACATCGGGCCGCTCCATGAAGCCGTAGTGGACGGTGACCCTGTGGAAGCCTTTTCCAAGCTTCTCGACCTCGATCCGCTGCGCCTCCGAGACGCGCGGCACGTCGTCGACATTGACCTTCATGATGACCACGCGCTCGTGCACCACGTGGTTATGCTTGAGATTGTGCAGGAATGCCGCAGGCACCACGGCCGGGTTCGACGTCATGAACACGGCCGTCCCGGTCACCCGCTCGACCGTCCGATCCCAGCGCTCGAGGAATTCCTGGATCGGCATGGCATCGCGATAGAGCTTCGAGACCAGGATCTCGCGCCCGCGGTTCCAGACCAGGAACACGGTCAGCGCCGCCACGGCAGCCACGATCGGGAACCACCCCCCGGAGGGGATCTTGAGCAGGTTCGAGCCCACATAGAGCAGGTCGACCACGAAGAACAGGCCAAAGACGCCATAGGCCAGCCACCGCGACCACCCCCACATCCATCGCGCGACGATCGCCGCGAGGATCGTGTCGATCATCATGGCCCCCGTCACCGCAAGCCCATAGGCATGGGTCAGCGCACTCGACGTGCCGAACGAAACCACGATCACGGTCACGCCGATCATCAGCATCCAGTTGATCTGCGGAATATAGATCTGCCCCATCTCCGTCGCCGAAGTGTGACGGATGTCCATCCGCGGCAGGTAGCCAAGCTGGATGGCCTGGCGCGTCAGCGAGAACACCCCCGAGATCACGGCCTGGCTGGCAATGACCGTGGCAAAGGTGGCAAGCCCGACCATCGGGAACAGCGCCCATTGAGGCGCCATGTTGAAGAACAGGTTCTCGAGCGACCCCGGCGAGGCAAGCAGCAGCGCGCCCTGTCCGAAATAGCTGCACAGCAGACACACCACCACACCCGCCCACGCCATGCGGATGGGCCCTTTGCCGAAATGGCCCATGTCGGCGTAGAGCGCTTCCGCCCCCGTGACGCACAGCACGATCGAGCCCAGCGCCACGAACGCCGTCCATGGCTGGGCAATGGCAAGCTCGAGGGCGTAAAGAGGCGACACGGCGACCAGCACATGCGGCCGCTCGATGATCTGAAGCAGCCCCAGGAAGCCGATCGTGCCAAACCAGAGCAGCATGATCGGCGCGAAGAAGCGCGCGACGCCGCCCGTGCCGCGACTCTGGAACAGGAACAGCGACAGCAGGATCACGGTCGCGATGGGAACGATGTAGGGCTTGAACTCGCGCGAGGCCGAAAGACCTTCAACCGCCGACAGCACCGACACGGACGGCGTGATCAGGGCATCGCCATAGAAAAGCCCGAGCCCTGTCAGCGCCAGCAGCGAGATCACCCGCCGGCGCCGCGGCGCCGCCTGCCCGGTACGCAAGGCCAGCGATGCGAGAGAAAGCACACCGCCCTCGCCCTTGTTGTTGGCCCGCATCACGAAGGCGCAATACTTGATCGACACCACGATCATCAGCGACCAGAACGCCAGCGACAGCACGCCATAGACCGACGCCTGGTTCATCGCCATGCCACCCGACGCGCCGAACGTCTCGCGCATCATGTAAAGCGGGCTTGTTCCGATGTCGCCGAACACCACGCCAAGCGCGGCAAGCGCCAGCATGCGCTGTTGCTGCGCTGACACCTTCGTATCCTGAGGGGCTGCTTCCATGTGCGCGATGACCGGATAGGGCTTCGGGGCTAGGCCTTGGTCCGCTCGCGGATCATCTTCATCTGACCCACGATCACTTCGGCCTGCCGGATCGACGCCAGGTCGATCAGCTTGCCATTGAGCGAAACCGCGCCCATGCCCTTTTCGGCACCTTCCTGCATCGCCTTGAGGATGGCCTCGGCACCCGCAACCTCTTCGGCGGGCGGCGTGAAGACATCATTGGCAAGCGCCACCTGCGAGGGATGGATCGCCCATTTGCCTTCGCAACCCAGCACGGCCGAACGCTTCGCCTGCGCCAGGAAACCTTCCGCGTCGGAATAGTCGCCGAACGGGCCATCGATGGGACGCAGGCCGTGCGCGCGCGCCGCGGCAACCATGCGCACCGTCACATAGTGCCAGAGATCCGACCAATGCGTGTCACGCACGCCGGCAGCCCCCTTGTCGGTCAGCACGACATAGTCCTTGTTGGGCCCGCCGATATTGGTCGTACGCATGCCGGCCGACGCCGCATAGTCCGCCGAACCGAAATGCAGCGACTCGAGCCGCTTCGAGGACCCGGCAATCGCCTCGATATTGTTCAGCCCCAGCACGCTCTCGATGATGACCTCGAGCTTCATCTTCTTCTGGCGGCCCACCGCCATTTCCGCCTGCGAGATCAGCATGTCGATCGCATAGACATCGGCCGCGACGCCGACCTTGGGAATCATGATCAGGTCAAGCCGCTCGCCCGCCTGCTCGACGATGTCGATGACATCGCGATAACACCACGCCGTATCAAGGCCGTTGATGCGCACCGAGATCGACTTGGTACCGAAATTGACGGTCTTGAGACCTTCGATGATGTTGGCACGCGCCTTCGGCTTGTCGGCCGGCGCGACGCTGTCCTCGAGGTCGAGGCAGATGACATCGGCATCCGACGCCGCCGCCTTCTCGAACAACTGGGGACGCACGCCAGGCACAAACAATTGCGACCGGTTCAGGCGCGGCGCAATACGTTCGACTGTGGTGAAGCTCATTGAAATGCCACGCCCGGCTGAGGCGCCCCTTCTCCGCGAGGCCGGGAAGCTAGGCTCGCAGCCTCACACAGTCAACGACTTCGGCGCGTCGCCAAGGGGTGCTTTTCTGCCACCAACCGCCTTAACCGTTCATCCTGCACGTGGGTATAGATCTGGGTCGTCGCGATATCGGCATGGCCCAGCAACTGTTGCACCGACCTCAGGTCGGCGCCATTGGCGACAAGATGGCTCGCAAAGGCATGACGCAGCACATGCGGCGACAGTTTCGCGGGATCCACCCCGGCGCGTACCGCAAGGTCCTTCATCAGCTGCGCGACACGCCGTCGGGTGAGGTGGCCCTCAACCCCGCGCGAGGGAAACAGGAACCGCTGCGCCCGTTCCAGCCGCGGCAGGAAGCGCGCGCGAACAGCCAGATAGGACTTGATCGCAATACGCGCGGGTTCTCCCAGCGGGACCAGCCGCTCCTTGCCACCCTTGCCTCGCACCAGAAGCATGCGCCGTTCGCCGGTAACCGCCGCAAGCGGCAAGGTGACAAGTTCCGACACACGAAGCCCGGACGCGTAGAGAAGCTCGATGATGCAAAGCAGGCGAACCGCCTCCGCACCCTCCAGGCCTGCCGCCGCATCGATCAGCGACTGCGCCTGCGTCTCGCTGACAACCTTGGGCAGCGGACGCCCGCGCCGCGGCGCCTCGATGATCGACGTCGGATCATCAGCCCGGATGTCCTCGTCAAGGAAATAGCGGCACAATTGCCGGATCGATGACAGCCGCCGCGCCTGCGTTGCCGGTGACAGGCCCGCCTGCGACAGAGAGGCAAGGTAGGCGCGAACCTCGTCGGCGCACACCCCGAGCAACGAGCTACGCCTTGAATGCAGGAAGGCACGGAAATCCAAGAGGTCTCGCCGATAGGCATCAAGCGTGTGCACGGAGGCACCACGCTCGGCGCTCATCATTTCGAGAAAGGCTTCAACGTGATGGAGATCGCGCTCCGGCCTGGAGACCATGTCGTCCGGTTTTCATCTTGCTTGCCGCATGGGAGAGCCAAGCACGGCCTCTGCCGCGATCGCCCGGGCTTCATCTCGCATGCCAATCGTTGACAGCGCGTCAACGGCGCGGGCGACGACAGCCACCGGCGCACGCTGAGGCCCATCAGGACCAAGCGCCACAAGCACGTTCAGGATCGTTTCGCCAACCCGCTGCTGCTCCGCCGAGCGCGCCAGCGCACGCGCCGCATCCGCGGCCGCCCCCTGGAACGAGCCTGGTACCGGTTCAGCCGTGAGCGCCCATTGCGCCTCCGGCGGGATCGTGTAACCCAGGGCGTTCAGCAGCGGCACCTCACGCAGGGCCCGCGCCGTGAGCAGTGTCTTACCACCGGGACCAGAAGCCGCATTGGCGCCAAGCCACGCAAGTGCCTGCGGCAGCGCCGCCGTGTTCTCGGCCGAGGGATAGACAATGGCTGCATGGACCCGAAGCGCGTTCACCACCGGCCCGTCCGTCGGCGATGTCAGCATCGCAAGCCACTGCGACGCCGCCTTCACGTCACCATTATAGAACAGCACCCGCAGGATCTGCGGCGCAAGCCAGGACGTCTCCGGCACCGCCGGCATCTGGCGCGCCACCTGCCTTGAGAGCGACGCAAAAAGCGGAAAATTGTTCTGCCCATCCGCCCGCTCGAGGCTCGCCGCGAAAGCCGCCGCCCGGGCCGCCGGCAGCGTGCGCGCGCTGATCGCCTGGAAGAAAAGCGCATTGGCCTGCGCCATATTCAGCTTTGCCGCCGCAGCCTCGGGATCGTCGATCTGGTCGGACGAGAAGCTCTGTCCCTTGTAGGCCGCCGCGAGATCTTCGATCGAGACCAACCCGGCACGCGCCGACCGCTCGAGCGCCACCAGCCGCGTCGCCGGATCATTGCCGCCAAGAAAGACCTGCCGCGCCGGAAGCCACCCGGCGAGAGCCGCGGGAGGCGCGATCTGCCCGCGTCGCAGGAGCGCAACATGAAGCGCACCCGGAGCCGGCAACGCATCCACCTTCGCCTTGGCGCCGTCGGTCAGCACGGAGGCAAGCGACAGGAAGGCCGCATCGACACCAGGCCGTTCGCGCATCACGTCCAGCGTAAGCGTGGCAGCCGCCAGGTCATCGGAAACAATGTAACAATAGGCCCGCAGCCCGATCCAGAATGGCTCGCTGAGCGACTGACGCAAGCTGGTGGCGTCACCGCACGCATCCTCGTCTCGGCCCTGCAGCAACAGCGCCTCGGCCCAAACCTGCCGGGCAAAGCGATCCTCGCGCGAGCTTTGCGCGCCCAGCATGGCCGCCTCGCCGACACGCCCCCCTGCCACGAGGCGGCGCATGCGCTGCGCCAGCATCGAGGGCTCATCGACAGGTGTAACCCCGACCGGCGGCCGCGTCGTGCTCAGAAGAATGCGCCGCTGCAGCGCCTGCAGCGCCGGCGATGCCGGGGCCGCAGCCAGCTGCGAGATTCGGCTCACGATGGCGGCACGCGGACTGCCGGCATAGATCCCGCTCGGCAAACCGCCACTCGTCTCGTCGATCAGCCCCGCGCCGGCAGGATCAATCTCTTCGAGCGAGCTGACCATGACCTTGGGGCCGCGCGGCTGCCCGGGCTGGTCTGGCAGCGCCTCTTCGACAGGCGCGGCGACATCGGGATCAACCGGCACCTCGGGCGCGGCCGCATCGACAGCGGGCACCTGCAAGCCGCGCGGCGCGCCCGTCACGCCCTCGGCAAACGCCCCATACGGGGCGCACAGGATGCAAAGCAAAGCTGCTGCAAACGCCCTAGCGAGGAAATCCTGCATCCGGGAGAACCTTTTCCACCTTGTACCGTTCGGGCTTCAGCGTCGACCCATAATAGGCAAGACCCCCAGCCCCAAGACACAGCAGTAATAAGGCAGCCGCGAACAGCCGGCCAAGCTGAACCATGCCGTCAGCTCGGTTAAAATCACGAAATTGCCGCCTGCGCCTCATGGAATTTGGCCCTCTTCTGCCGGGATTTCAGTATCTGGAAGGTCTCGGCCTGTTCCTGTACATGCTGATTCCGGATGGAATGAACAAGATGCAACCGCAGGAACAGGAAGGTCAATGCGAGGCGCCCAAGGCGCTGGCAGAACGCACCATCGTCCTCGTGGGATTGATGGGCGCTGGCAAGAGCACCGTTGGCCGCAGGCTTGCCGCCGAGCTCGGCCTCCCCTTCCACGACGCCGACCAGGAAATCGAGAAGGCCGCCGGATGCAGCATCAGCGACTTCTTCGACAGGTTCGGCGAGCCTGCCTTCCGCGAGGGTGAGCGCCGCGTGATCGTCCGCCTGCTTGCAGGCCGCAAACATGTCCTGGCAACCGGTGGCGGCGCCTTCATGGATCCGGCAACCCGCGCAGAGATCAGGCGCGCGGGCATTTCAGTCTGGCTGCGCGCGGACATTGACCTGCTCATGGCCCGGGTATCAAAACGCCCGACACGCCCCCTGCTGAAAACGGCCGATCCGCGTGCTACCATGGAACGGCTCATGAATGAGCGGTATCCGGTCTACGCCGAGGCCGATATCACGATTGACTCCAGTGGCGGTCCACACGACACGGTCGTGCGGAAGATCCTGAGCGAACTTGCAGACTTGTACGGGAAGTCCCCTCCATGAAGACCGAACGCCTTCGTGTCGACCTCTCAGGCAGGGCCTACGACATTGTCGTCGGCGCAGGCGTCCTTCATGAGGCAGGCGCAGAGATCGCACGCCTGCGCAAGGCGCGCCGCGTGTTCGTCGTGACCGACGACACGGTCGCAAGACGCCACCTCCCCGAACTCGCCGCATCCCTGGGCAAGTCGGGCATCGCCCATGTCCTGTCCGTCGTGCCCCCGGGCGAGGCCAGCAAGAGCTTCGCCATGCTCGAGCGCGTCGTCACCGCCATGCTCGAGGCCAACCTCGAACGCGGCGAACTCATCGTGGCCCTCGGAGGCGGCGTCATCGGCGACCTGGCAGGCTTTGCAGCCGGCATCGTCAAGCGCGGCCTCGACTACGTCCAGGTGCCGACGACGCTTCTGGCGCAGGTCGATTCCTCCGTAGGCGGAAAGACAGCCATCGACACGCCGCAAGGCAAGAACCTCGTCGGCCTCTTCCACCAGCCGGTCCTCGTGCTCTCCGACACAGCGGTGCTCGAGAGCCTGCCCCAGCGGGAACTGAAGGCAGGCTATGCCGAGATCATGAAATACGGCCTCATCGCCGACGCCGCCTTCGCCGAATGGGTTGGCGCGAACGCAGGCCCCATCCTCTCCAGTCCCGGCCCCGAGCGAACCCGCGCGATCGTGACATCGTGCAGCATGAAGGCACGTGTAGTCGAAGCCGACGAACGGGAAGCCGGCCAGCGCGCCCTCCTCAACCTGGGTCACACATTCGGACACGCGCTCGAGGCCTGCATGAATTTTTCGGGCCGCATCCTGCACGGCGAGGCGGTGGCCGTGGGTTGCGTCATGGCGTTCGAGCTTTCCGCACGCATGGGCCATTGCACCCAGGCCGACGCCGAGCGCGTGCGCTCCCTGTTTGCGAATGCGGGCTTGCCTTCCTCGCTCAAGGACCTGCCGGACCTGGGCGCAGGCCCCGACGACCTTGTCAGCCTCATGCTGCAGGACAAGAAGGCGCGCAACGGGCGCCTCACGCTCATTCTGGCACACGGCATCGGCAAGGCTTTCATCGCCAACGACGTCGACGAGGCAGCCGTACGCACCTATTTTGCCGACATCCTGTGATTTCACGACCGATCGGAAACAACGAACACCATGGAAGACGCAATAGCTCCCGTTCAGGCCATGTCTGATCTGGACCTGATCCTGTCCATTGTCATCACGTTTGTCCTCATGTGCTTCTCGGCCTTCTTCTCGGGCTCCGAGACAGCGCTGACCGCCGCCTCGCGGGCGCGCATGCACCAGCTGGAAAAGGACGGCGAGAAGCGGGCGCGCCACGTCAACTGGCTGTTTGGCAATCGCGAGAAGATGGTTGGCGCCGTTCTGCTCGGCAATACGTTCGTCAACATTGCCTCGTCGGCCCTCGTGACAAGCGTGCTTCTGAACCTGTTTGGCGATGCAGGCGTTGCCATCGCCACCATCATCACCACAGCGCTCGTGCTGATCTTCTGCGAGGTCCTGCCGAAGACCTACGCCATCGCCCGGCCCGACCTCGTCGCCCTGCGCATTGCCGGTGCCGTGCGCGGCTTCGCCCTTGTCTTCCATCCGATCGTCGCTTTCGTGGGCTTCGTCGTGGCACTCATCCTGCGCCAGTTCGGCGTGAAGTCACAGGGCCTGGTCGAAGACAGGGAGGAAATGGCCCACGAGGAACTGCGTGGCGCCATCGACCTTCACCACAAGGAAGGCGCCGTCCAGACAACAGACCGCAACATGCTGGGTGGCATCCTGGACCTGAAGGAGCTCCAGGTATCGGACGTCATGATCCATCGCAAGAATATCACGATGATCGATGGCGACCTGCCCCCCGCCAACATCATCGAACGCGTACTCTCCCAGCCCCACACGCGCCTTCCCGTCTACAAGGGCGACAGCGAGAATATCGTCGGCATCCTTCATGCAAAGGACCTGCTGCGCGCCTTGTCCCGCGCCAATGGCAACATGCAGGCCGTCAATGTCACCGCCCTGATCGCCAAGCCGTGGTTCATCCCCGACACGACGACGCTGACGGAGCAATTGCGGTCCTTCCTGCAGCGAAGGACGCACTTCGCTCTCGTCATTGACGAGTACGGCGCCCTGCAGGGCCTCATCACGCTGGAAGACATCCTCGAGGAAATCGTTGGCGAAATACGCGACGAGCATGATGTCCCGATATCGGGTGTACGCCCCCAACCCGACGGCAGCACCAATGTCGATGGCTGGGTCACCATCCGCGAACTCAACCGCGCCATGAACTGGAACCTGCCCGACGAAGAGGCCACCACGATCGCAGGCCTGGTCATCCACGAGGCCCAGGCCATCCCGGAAGTCGGTCAGGCCTTCAGCTTCCATGGCCTCAAATTCGAGATCCTGCGCAAGCAGCGCAACCAGATCACGGCGATCCGCATCGCGCCGATTACAGAGGTGAAGGCTCAGGATGGCTCAGCCACCTGAGGCCTCGCCTGGCGTGGCAAGCTTCAGGCTGAGCGCGTGAACCTGGGCCCGCAGCTCGTCGGCCAGAACGGCATGGACACGCCGCTGCCGCTCGACACGGCCAAGCCCTTCGAACACGGATGACACGATCGCAACACGAAAATGGGTTTCACCACCCGGCCGCGCCCCGGCGTGGCCGGCATGGCGGTGGGACTCGTCCTCGATGACGAGGCGCTCCGGCGAAAAAGCCGCCTCGAGCTTTGTTCGTATGGTTTCCGCGACCTGCATGACGGGACGGACTTGAGCAGCCACGGCGGCAAAGTCAAGCACGAGCTTTTCTTGTCTTCTTTACCTTCGTTCCCGATACTCGAAGCCGCATGGGTGAGAGCACGAAACACGCGTCGAAATGGGCGAACGACCTGCGCGTCAAGCGACAGCCGGTCACCAAGCCCGCGCGCCTGTGCGAGAAGCCCGGCTGCGAGAACGCAGGCGAGCACCGCGCCCCCAAGAGCCGGACTGCCCTGAACGATTATTACTGGTTCTGTCTCGACCATGTGCGCGAATACAACCTGTCCTGGGACTATTTCCGCGGCATGTCTCCCGGAGAGGTGGATGCCTACCAGCGCGCCGCCATTGTCGGGTTGCGCCCCACATGGAAACTCGGCGAACGATCGGCCGGACCGCACCAGAAACTGAGCGAGGTCTTCCGCGGCGCCTATGTCGATCCGTCCATCGTTTTCAACGACGGCCCCAATAGCGGGCAGGCCGACAAGGGCGCAGACAAACGTAAGGTCAGCGAGGAGAAAACGGAACGCAAGCGGTCGAAAATGCAGCTCGCCGCCCTCGAGACCCTGCACCTCGATCCCGATGCAACCTTGCAGGACGTCAAGACCCGCTTTAAGGAACTCGTCAAGCGCTTCCATCCCGACGCCAACGGTGGCGATCGCGGGGCAGAAGAACGGCTGCGCCAGGTCATCAAGGCCTACGGGCAACTCCGGTCTTCAGGATATGCGTGACAGAGTGTGACCAAACGCGCTTCCGGGAACAGCCCTCGAGGCTGTAAAAGGAAGACCAACGCAATCGCCAACGAAAGCCTGATACCGGATGACGACGAACCAGAACGGTCTGTCCGCCGACAGCCGACCCGACATCACCGTCGATGTACGCAAGACCTTCGGCCTCGACATCAACATGACGGTCAAGGGCTTTGCCAAGCCCAACGAGTACGTTCCGGAAGCTGACCCGTCCTACCGCTTCGATCGTGACACGACCCTGGCCATCCTGGCAGGGTTTGCACATAACCGGCGCGTGATGGTCCAGGGCTATCACGGCACCGGCAAGTCAACGCACATCGAACAGGTGGCCGCGCGCCTCAACTGGCCCTGCGTTCGCATCAACCTCGACAGCCACATCAGCCGCATCGACCTCGTCGGCAAGGACGCGATCGTGCTCAAGGATGGCGTCCAGGTGACCGAGTTCCGCGAAGGCATCCTGCCCTGGGCGCTGCAGCACCCCGTGGCGCTGGTGTTCGATGAATACGACGCCGGCCGCCCCGATGTGATGTTCGTCATCCAGCGCGTGCTCGAGCAGTCGGGCAAGCTGACACTGCTCGACCAGAACCGCGTGATCCGCGCCCATCCCGCCTTCCGCCTGTTCGCCACGACGAACACGATCGGCCTTGGCGACACGACCGGCCTCTATCACGGCACGCAGCAGATCAACCAGGGCCAGATGGACCGCTGGAACGTCGTGACCACGCTGAACTACCTGCCGCACGACAAGGAAGTCGAGATCATGCTCTCCAAGCTTCCGGGCTACAACACCGCCGAAGGCAAGAAGAAAGTGGGCGCCATGGTCCGCGTCGCCGACCTGTCGCGCAACGCCTTCATCAACGGCGACATCTCGACCGTCATGAGCCCCCGAACGGTTCTCACCTGGGCCGAGAATGCCGAGATCTTCGGCGACGTGGGCTTTGCCTTCCGCGTGACCTTCCTGAACAAATGCGACGAACTCGAGCGCGCAACCGTCGCCGAGTTCTACCAGCGCTGCTTCGGCGAAGACCTGCCGGAATCGGCGGCAAAGGTGATGCTGGCATAAAGAGACGCGCGTGGCTCCCAAACCCGAAAGCCCAGTCGAGCCCTTCAAGCAGGCGGTGCGCAACACGCTCCGCGCGATGGGCGGCGAGCCCGAGCTCGAGGTAACCTACGCCACCGAGGCACCGCAACTCCGTGGTCTGAAGGCGCGCCTGCCGCTGCCGGCCCGCGACCTCTCCAAGTCCGAGATCGCACAGACCCGCGGCGCCGCCGACGCCTTCGCACTCAGGCTGGCCTTCCACGACGAGGCGATGCACACGCAGTTCGCACCACCAGGATCGACAGCACGCGCGATATTCGAGGCCGCAGAGCAGGCCCGCGTCGAGGCCATCGGCGCCAATGCGATGAAGGGCGTCGCGAAAAACCTCGATGCCGCCCTCATCCAGCGCCTGAAGCAGAAAGGCTATGCCAAGGCGCGCGATCGCAGCGAGGCCCCGCTGGCCGAGGCCGTGGCCCTCATGATGCGCGAGCGCTTGACGGGACGGGCAACGCCCGAGGCCGGCAAGGCCGTGCTTGAAGCCTGGCGCAGCCATATCGAGGCCAAGGCCGGTAGCGACCTCGAGAAGCTCCACGACGTCATTCGCGACCAGGCTGCCTTCGCCCGCATGACCCGCCGCATCCTGACCGACCTCGGCATGGGCGACGAGCTGGGCGAAGACCCGGACGGCGCCGACGAGGACGAGCAGGGCGAACAATCCGAGCAGCAGGCCGAGGACACCCAGGACCAGGCCGGTGAATCGGCCGAGGCACAAGGAGCCTCAGCCGAAGAAACGGAAATGTCCGAGACCGACGGCGAGGAAGGCGACCAGCAGGCGGTCGAAGTCGAGACCGAGGAGCGCGCCGCGCGCTCTGAATCCGACGACATGACCGACGGCAAGCTGCCCTTCCGCCCCGAAGCGCAATCCGGCAGCCGTACCGAACCCAGCTACAAGGTCTTCTCGACCCAGTTCGACGAGATCATCGCCGCCGAAGACCTTTGCGACACCGAGGAGCTCGGTCGCCTGCGCGCCTATCTCGACCAGCAACTCCACGCCATGCAGGGCGTCGTGGCAAGGCTTGCCAACCGCCTGCAGCGTCGCTTGATGGCCAAGCAGAACCGCACCTGGGAATTCGACCTCGAGGAAGGCATACTCGACGCGGCCCGCCTGTCCCGCGTGGTGATAGACCCCATGCACCCCCTATCCTTCAAGATCGAGAAGGACATGAATTTCAGGGACACGGTGGTGACCCTGCTTCTCGACAATTCCGGCTCGATGCGCGGCCGCCCCATCATGGTGGCGGCCATGTGCGCCGACATCCTCGCCCGCACGCTCGAGCGCTGCAACGTCAAGGTCGAGATCCTCGGCTTCACGACCAAGGCCTGGAAGGGTGGGCAGTCCCGCGACCGCTGGCTGCAGGAAAACAAACCGCCGGCACCGGGCCGCCTGAACGACCTGCGCCACATCATCTACAAATCCGCCGACGCCCCCTGGCGCCGCGCACGGCGCAACCTCGGCCTCATGATGCGCGAGGGCCTGCTGAAGGAAAACATCGACGGCGAGGCGCTCATGTGGGCGCACAACCGCCTGATCGCCCGCCCCGAGCAGCGCCGCATCCTCATGGTGATCTCCGACGGCGCGCCCGTCGACGACAGCACGCTGTCGGTCAACTCGGGCAACTACCTCGAAAAGCACCTGCGCGAGGTGATCGAGACGATCGAGACGCGCTCGCCCATCGAGGTCATCGCCATCGGCATCGGCCACGACGTCACGCGCTACTACAAGCGCGCCGTGACCATCGTCGACGCCGAGCAGTTGGGCGGGGCCATGACAGACAAGCTGGCCGAGCTCTTCGACGAGGACACAAAGGCCACGCCGGAGCGCGGCGCCCAGGGCCGGCCCATCGGTCCGCGCCGCACGCCCGCCCCGGCCCGGTCACGCTAGCCCATGCGCCGCGCCTGGATCCTCGCGCTGTGCCTTGCAAGCGCGACGGCCTGCGCCGAGGAAACAGCGCGCCCCCTCGAGATCAACGCCAAGTCCCTCCCGCTCGCCTACGCTGACCGCGACGCAACGACCCTGGGCAAGCTTCGCCATCGCGGGACGCTGAAGCTCACCTCGCCCGACAGCGAGTTCGGCGGCCTGTCCGGCTTCATCGTTTCAGCCGACGGCACCCGCTTTCTGGCGATCACGGACGCAAGCCACTGGCTGACCGGTGAGCTGAAATACGCCAATGGACGCCTTGTCGGCATCAGTGGCACGACGATCGCCCCGCTCCGCGACAAGGCTGGCACGCCGCTGTCGGGCAAGGCGGGCGACGCCGAAGGGCTGACCGGCAGCCTCGACGGCGATGTCTATGTCAGCTTCGAGCGCGACCACCGCATCCTGAAGTACCCGTTCGCCAGCAAGGGCCTCGATGCGCGCCCACAGCAAGTGAAGACCCCGGCCGACCTTGCAGGCGCGCCGGTAAATGGCGGCCTCGAAGCCCTCGGCGCCCTGAAGGACGGCAACCTGCTGGCACTGACCGAATACATGAAGGATGACGCTGGCAACTTCCGCGGCTGGATCATCGATCCCGGCAAGGGCACCGCACAGCCACTCGCCCTCGCGCCACGAAAGCCCTTCGCGATCACGGATGTGCAGCAACTGCCGGGCGGTGATGTCTTGACGCTCGAACGGCGCTTCAGCCGTTCAGGCGGCATCGGCTTTTCCATGCGCCGGATCCCGGCCAGCGATCTGACGCCGGAGGCGCCGATCAAGGGCACCGTCATCGCCGAAGCCGGGATGGACTACGTCATCGACAACATGGAAGGCTTGTCGGTGCGCAACGACCAGAACGGCAAGACCCTCGTCTACATCCTGTCGGACAACAACTTCAGCGGCTTGTTCCAGCAGACCCTGCTGATGATGTTCGAGTTGCAGGACTAACCCTTCAGTCCCAATCTTTGGGCTGCCGCGCCTTGTTCTCGTCACCAGCCTTGAGCGTCCAGGCCACCGCCCGCTTGAGAACCGCCCCCACCGCATCATCGAACGACTGCACGATGTCGGGCACATTCTCGCTGGCAGCGGGCTTGACGGACTCGAAGCTCTGCGAGGCAACGATCATCCCGACGGCCTGCCGGACCAGCTTGAGGTTGAGGCGCACACGCACCTGGGTGGCACCATCCGCCGTCTTTTCGGCCTGGAACTCGCGCAACTCGATCTTGAGCAGGAAGTCCGAACGCAAGCCGATCGACTGCCGCCCCACGGAAACGATCTTCTGGGAATTCTCGAACGACTGGATAAGCAATTGCTGGATCAGGCGCGGTGCCCGGTCGGCCCAGCGCGAGCCCGCGAGATACTTCACCTCGAGCGGATGTGGCGCAATGGCAATCCGGTCGGTGTCGATCCCCCGCGCCGTGGACGGCTCTTCCACAACCAGCTGCCAGTCCACCGTTGGCATGTCATCCGGGAAGGTACTCTTGGGCGAGAGCACGTAAAGGTCCGGCGGCGGCCCAGCCCCGATATCCGGAAGGCTGCACGAGGCAAGCCCCAGTGTCGCGACGACGGCGAAGAGATGGCGCGCGCGCATCAGCGGCTTCCTCCCGACTTGTATTCAACGGCCTTGTCGCCGAACAGGAGCGACGATGGGCTTGCCTCGAGGCGCTGCGCCGCGCGTTCGACCGAGGCGATCATCTGCCGCGCATCGCTGATGGCCAGCAGCAACTCCGGCAAGCCGCGTCGGGCGAAATCCTTGAGCGGCCCTCGCGCATCCGCCATCACCTGCCGCAGCTCGTCGGCAACGCCCCGCACATCGGCCAGCGTGCCCTTCGCGTCACCAGCAATGATCCGGTCCAGGTTGGTGGCGATGGAATCGAACTTGTCCGACGCGCGCGCCATGTTGCTGGCCAGGCGCTCGACGTGCTCGATCGTTCGCCCGAACTTGTCTTCGTTGTCGGGACTGAGGAACGTGGCAAGCCTGTCAAGCACGGCGTTGCCACGATTGATCAGCTCGGGCGCCCCGGCAAAGAGCTTCTGGAAGGTCGATTTGCGCGTCTCGATGAACGGATAGCGCTCTCCCTCGGCCACGGCGATCTTCTCGCCCTTCTGCCCGCCTGCGATCAGGATCGCCGCGACACCCGTCAGGCCCTGCGTCTCCAGGCTCGCATGCGAGTCAGTCTTGACCGGTGTCGTACGCTCGACCTGAATGGTCACCAGAACATTCGAGGGATCCTTGGGATCGAGATTGAGTTCGGTAACCTCGCCCACCTTGATGCCGTTGTAGAGAACATCGGCAGCCTTCCCGAGGCCCGACACCGATCCCTCGAAGCGCAGCATGTAGACGTCATAGTGCCGGTTGAATTCGAACTTGCCGATCCACATGAGGAAAAGCACAGTCATGACCGAGATGCCGATCGCGAAACTGCCGATCATCAGATGGTGCGCACGGGTTTCCATCAGCTCTGCCCCCTCGTCTCTCCGCCGGCCGAATGGCCCTGCCTTGCCGCAACCGCCGCCCGACCCCGCGGCCCATGAAAATAATCCCTGATCCACGGATGCGCCTGCGACGCCATCTCGTCAATGGTTCCCGTAACCAGGACACGCTTTTCCGCGAGCACCGCAATCCTGTTGCAGATGGCGTAGAGGCTGTCGAGATCGTGGGTAACCATGAAAACCGTGAGGCCCAGCGTCTCCTGCAGGTTAAGGATCAACGCGTCGAAGGCCGCAGCACCAATGGGATCGAGCCCTGCCGTCGGCTCATCGAGGAACACGACCTCCGGATCCAGCGCCAGCGCACGTGCGAGGCCCGCCCGCTTGCGCATGCCACCCGACAATTCCGACGGATATTTGCGGCCGGCCTCGGGCGGCAGGCCCGCGAGCGCAATCTTTACGGCCGCAATCTCGTCCATCAGGTACTGCGGCATGTCGAGGTGCTCGCGCAGGGCGACCTGGATATTCTGCGCCACCGTCAGCGAAGAAAACAGCGCGCCGTCCTGGAACAGCACGCCCCACCGCCGCTCGACCGCACGCGCCTGCGCCTCGCTCATCTCGCCGCGCACATGGCCAAACACCTCGATGCGCCCCGCCACGGGCTTGTTGAGGCCAAGGATCGTGCGCAGCAGCACCGACTTGCCAGTCCCCGACCCGCCAACGATGCCCAGCACTTCGCCACGCCTGATGTCGAGGTCAAGCCCGTCATGGATGACCTGGCGCCCGAACTGGTTGCGGATCCCGCGGACCGAAATGATCGCATCGCCTGTCATGGGTCAGATCCCGAGCTTCAGGAACAGGATCGAGAAGATCGCATCGACGACGATCACCGTGAAAATGCCCTCGACGACCGAGGCCGTGGTGCGCTGCCCGACCGACTCCGCACTGCCCGAGACCTTCAACCCCTCGAAGCAGCCGATCAGCGCAATCATGAGCCCGAAGAAGGGCGCTTTCACGAAGGCAACGGCGCCATCCCAGAACTCGGCAGCCGCATGCAACCGCTCGATATACATTGACGGTGACATGCCCAGCTCCAGCCAGAGCACAAGCCCCCCACCAAGCAATCCCATCATCGCGGCAACGAACCCGAGGATGGGAACCATCACGATGAGGGCTATGACGCGCGGCAGCACCAGCACCTCGACGGGATCAAGCCCCATCGTTCGCATGGCATCCAGCTCCTCGCGCAGCTTCATCGATCCGATCTGCGCCGTGAACGCGCTGCCCGAGCGCCCCGCAACCATGATGGCAGTCAGCAGGATGCCGATCTCGCGCAGGAAGCCGGCCGCGACCAGGTTCACCGCAAAGACCTCCGCACCAAAGCGCTTGAGCTGCTCTGCCCCCTGATAAGCCATGACCGCCCCGATCAGGAAGGTGATCATGCACACGATCGGCACCGCGTTCAGGCCTGCCTGCTCCATGTGATACGCGGTCGACGTGACGCGCAACCGACGAGGATTGGCCAGGGTGCGCACAAGGGTTTCCAGCACGAGGCCGAGGAACCCGACGATTTCGATGGTCGTCTTGCCCGCCTCGTCGAGGGCGCGCCCCATCCGCACGACCAGTTGCACCAGAACGCCGTCAGGCGGGCCCTCCTGCGGCAGCGGACGATCGCCATGGGCAACAGCACCCATCAGCTTCGCATGGACGGGACTGACACCATCAACCGTGACCTGTGCGCCTGAGCGCTCGAACGAGCGTTGCGTGCGATGGATCAGCCACGCACCTGCCGTATCGAGGCGCGCGATACCCGACAGGTCAACCCAAGCCGCATGCCGGCCATACATGTCGATGGCGCGCAACTGCGCCTCGAGGCTTGCCGCGTGGGCAACAGTCCAGTCGCCGCAGGGCCGCAAGCGGATCATCGCGGCATCCTCGGACACCTCGAGCCAGGCCCGCGCGGCGTTTTCTTCCTGTGACATGCGTTTATGCTGCCCCCCCGGCAGCCATCCCCGTCGACTGAGTCGCGATTTTGCCTCGGCGCGTACCCAACCGACAAGGCGCCTACGGCCTGAAAAGCGTCACATGAAAGGCACGACCAGCGCGACAGTGGCCATCGTCACACGATCCGTCCTTGTATTGCCGGCCCGACAAACGCCAATTTCCTCGCCGTGACAGGTGTCATGACCATGGCGGACAGTAAACGCGCGGACCAGCATGCCGGGCCAGGGCTTGAGGCCCCCCGCCGTCGCACGCACGCCATACCCGTGCGTCGGCGAGCCCTGATCGATGCCCTCGCCAGCGAAGCGCACCCCGACCACGACGCGCAGGGCTTTCGCACCCTTTGCAATTTCCTCGGCGCCTACTTTCACCACGCCTTCTACGACAGGCTCACAAGGCTCAAGGATCTTCATGCGCGGCTGTCGCAGGCCGGCGAAGACGAAAACCTGGCCCCTCTGGGCATGGAAATCGAGGCCGGCCTCGTCGACATCCTGTCGCGCGGGAATTTCGAGGAACTCGACACGCAAGACCTCGCAAGAAACGCGTCCGCACTCCCGCACCTCGACGTGCAGACACGCACGCCGCACCATCTCTACGAAACCGCGAGGATCTTCCATCGCGGCCTGCACCAGCAGCAGAGGCAGCAACGCAGGCTCCTCACCCGACGTGAATGGCAGGAGGACGTCTTCGAGGACGTCGTCATCTTCGTTCGCTTCAGGAAGGCCCCACGAAGGACAACGCATGGCGAATTGCTCGGACACCTCGAGCAAGGCCGCATCCTGATCAAGTCTTTTCGCAACGTGTCACGCCATGAATTGCCCATGCTGTTGCCCGGCGTCGAGGTCGTGATGAGCCGCAAGGACGCGCTTCTCATTGGCGGCCCGGCACTTCTCGGCGGCATTCCGGTAGCGTTGAACATCGTGCCGGCACTGTCGGTCATGCTGGTCTTCGCCGGAGCCTTGCTCGGCATCTCGGGTACAGTTCAGCAGGATACCTTGATGAAGGCGATGGGCGCCCTGTCGGCACTGGTTGGCGCAGGCGCCTTCATGTTTCGCCAGTATGCCAGCTACAGCTTCCGCAAGCTGCGCTACCAGAAGCGCCTGGCAGACAACGTCTACTATCGCAACGTCAACAATGATGCCGGCGTCCTCGACACCCTGATCGGTGCCGCCGAGGACCAGGAAATCAAGGAAGTCATCCTCGCCTATCACGCCATGCTGGTCCACGGACCGGCGGCGTCGAACGCCGAACTCGACAGGCGCATTGAGGCATGGCTCGAGAAATCCTTCGGCATTTCCGTCGATTTCGAGGTTGATGACGCGCTCGACAAGCTTCGGCAACTCGGGTTCCTGTCCGACGCCGGGGGGCGCCTGGCTGTCCCCGGATTGCCGGCCGCCCTGGCAGCCCTCGACACGCTGTGGGATCGGCTTTACGAATTCGCTGACCGGCCGCTCCCCGTGGCACCCTGAGGCAACCATGTCACAACGCGACGCCACGAACCGCCAGGACGCCCTGCAGAATGCAGGATTGGCAGATTTCATGCGCTGGTTGGGACTGGTTCCCTGGGCGGTCCTGCTGCTGGCCCTTTTCATCCAGTGGAATGATTTCGGTCGTGTGCTCGAGAGCCAGCGCAACAAGGTCTTCGACTTTTACCAGAATGCTGCCCCGCGCCCCTACACCGACACGGCCGTTCGCTTCGTCGATGTCGACGAGGAAAGCATCAGGCGCATCGGGCAGTGGCCGTGGCCCCGCACGACCCTCGCCACCCTGACCCGCAATCTTCACAAGGCAGGCGTAGGCGTGATCTCCTGGGACATGGTCTTTCCGGAGGCAGACCGGACATCACCGCCAGCCATAGCGCGGGCATTGCCGGAAGGCGCAGATTGGGATGCCGCACGCCAGCAACTCGCGACACTGCCGGACAATGACACCGTCTTCGCGCAGGCCTTGCAGGAAACACCCAGCGTTCTCGGCTTCATCCTCGGCGCTGCCGACACCGGCGAAACGCCCATGCTCAAGGCGGGACTTGCAAGGATCGGCGACCAGGAAAGCCGCCTCATCGAGGCTGTACAGACCCTGCCAGGCGCGACCGTGCCCCTGAAGCAATTGCAGCAGGCCTCTCCGGGGACAGGCGCATTCAACACCATCACGGACGATGACGGAATCGTGCGCCGCGTTCCCCTTCTGATGGGCATGGTCAACGACAGGACCGCCGAGGTCTACCCGGGCCTGGCGCTTGAAACGCTACGCGTGGCGCTCGGACATGCCACCGGCACCTACCCGACCATCCAGGTCAAGATGGCAGGAGGCGGTGGCGAACTATCCGTCGGACAGCCCCATCGCATCGTCTCGGTCAAGGTAGGTCCAGTCATCATCCCGTCCACCATCGACGGCCAGATGTGGATCCACTTTACGCAAGACCAGCCATCGCGCCGCATACCGGCATGGAAGGTGCTCGAAGATCCCGCCAGCCTACCCGACTTGCAGGGCGCCGCGATCTTCATCGGAACCAGTGCCGCCGGCCTGCTCGACTTGCGGGCGACACCACGGCGAACCGACACACCAGGTGTTGAACTGCATGTCCAGGCACTCGAGCAGATGCTGCTCGGATACGCCCTCGGGCGCCCCGACTGGTCCGACGGCGCCGAATTGGGCTTTGCGTTCGTCCTCGGCCTCCTGGTCCTGCTGACGATCAACCGGGTTCCCGTCTTCTGGATCGCCGGCGTGGCGACCGTAGCCGTCGTTTTCGCGATCAGTGTCTCCTGGTGGGCATTCACCGAGCAGCAATGGTTGCTCGACCCGGTCTCCCCCTCGCTCAACATTGCCCTCGTCTTCGCCGCAGCAAGCCTTGTGAAGTTCATGCGCACCGAGGCCGAGCGCCGCACCGTGCGCAGCGCCTTTGCCCAGTACCTGCCGCCCGACGTCGTCAACGATATCGCGCAGGATCCCTCGCGACTGAAACTGGGTGGAGACACGAGGGAACTCTCGATCATGTTTTGCGATATCCGCGGCTTCACGCCGATCGCAGAAAGCTTCCGCGCAGACCCGCAGGGCCTGACCCGGCTCATAAACCGCGTTCTATCCCCCTTGTCACGCGACGTCCTGCTGCATCGCGGCACGATCGACAAGTATATCGGCGACTGCATCATGGCGTTCTGGAATGCACCGGTAGACGTCGATGACCACCCGACCCACGCCTGCGACTGCGCTCTGGCGATGCAGGACTCTCTTGCAGCACTCAACCGGGAACTCACCGCCGAGGGCTTCTACCGCGACCATGACGTCAGCCCCATCGCCGTGACGGTCGGCATCAATACCGGCACATGCGTGGTCGGTAACATGGGCTCGGACCTGAGGTTCGACTACTCGGCGCTCGGCGACGCCGTGAACCTGTCGGCCCGCATACAATCCTTCGCAGGCAATTACGGCTTCCCGCTGGTCATCGGCGAAGACACCGTGGCACGCATCGCCGACAAGTTCGCCTTCCTGGAACTGGACTTTCTGGCCGTGAAGGGACGTGCAACCCCAACCTATCTCTACGCCTTGATGGGTCACGCCCATGTGCGCGAGACACAGGCCTTCCAGGCCCTCGAGGCCACCCTGAAGCGCCTCTTCAAGTCATTCAGGTCGCGCGACTGGACAGCGGCAAGGGCCGCCATTTCCGAGGGGCGATCCTTGCCCGGTGCACCTTGCGAGATCTTCGACACGTACGAAGAGCGCATCCAGCACTACCTCTTCGAGCCGCCCCCGCCAAATTGGGACGGCTCGTGGTCTGCACGCGAGAAATGAGCACCCCAATCAGTTGGGAAGCGCTTCCTTGGCCGGCACGTGCTTCATCACGGCATTCACCTGCACCGGTGTAAGCCGAACCGGCTTGAGCGCGGGCGAAGGACCTGCACTTCCCGAAAGAAGCATCGTGCCGCTGACCCCCGTCGATGCAACCACCTGTGCCTTGCGGAACTCGTTATAGACCTGCGGACCAGCAACAACGAGGCCGATATTGCCGGCCACATTGGCGTCTTGAATGCCACCAATGGAAGTCACGAGGCGCCCGAACACGACGGTACCTTCGTCCGGCTTGAAAACAGTGACGATCGGAAAACCGCCGTTGAAGGCATTGATGGTGGACAACGAGTCGGCGGCATCGGCCTCGAACCCGACCGCGATCAGAAGCCCGCTGCAGTTCTTCTGCGAACCCGCATCGCAGAACCGCAGCGAGGTCGAGTATTTCAGGCCCTTGTAGTCGAAATGTACGAACTGCACGCCATCACTGGTCTGCATCTCGATCGCCGTAGCCCCGATATCGGTCAGGACACCCTTCACGTTATCCGCTGTGAATGAATTGATAGGTGCCGCAAACGCCGGCACTGAAAGCAGCGAAGCGGCTGCCAGGGAAAGAAGATGCCTCATGAAGTGACCCCGATGACTGGCTCCGGCATTCGTCATGAAGCCGCAAGCCGCGCGACGCTAGTAACGGGGCCATGCAGCATCAAGCTGAATCACGCCGCATCGAACTGAAAACAAGCCATTGCTGCAGCCACCGCGCGCACCGCAACAGCAGCAAACCCCCAGAGGCGAAATCGGCACGATTGTTGATTGCGGCGCAGCGTCGTCTTCGCGCGACGCACGAACACGGAAACTGTCCCTACATTCGAGCCCGAACAACAAATGACGCAGCCAATCCCCCCTGAGGCGAAGTGGACAGGGTCAACGCCAGCCCATAGGCATCAAGGATATCGGCGACAATGGCCAGACCCAACCCGGCACCGCCCGGCTGGGAATCCAGTCGCACCCCGCGCCCGAGCACGACATCCCGCTCTGCCGGCGAAAGACCATCACCATCATCATCGACGCAAACCCGGGCCAGACCCGAGCCCGCCGGATCCACACCAACGCGCACATGCGATGACGCATGACGCACGCCATTCTCGATCAGGTTACCCATCACCTCGACCAGGTCAGGTTCATCGATGGCAACGCACATCGTCTCCGGAATGTCGACCACGACGTTCACAAGGTCACAGGCAGGTGTTCGCCGGATGACGGCCACGATGCGCTCGACTGCCGGCCGCAGCACCGTCTCGCTGCCGCGCCCGCCATGGCGCACCCGCGTACGCGCCAGTTCGCGCTCCACTTGCCGCGACATCGCATCAACGGCCACCTCGATCCCCTGCGCGATTTCCGGCGCGCCTTGGTCTGCGATGCGGGCTGCATCCGCCTTCAATGCAGCAAGGGGCGTCTTGAGGCCATGTGCAAGATCTGCCGCGCGGGCGCGCGCCCGCTCGATCTGGGCATCCGCACCATCCAGCAGCGCATTGACCTCCTGTACAAGCGGCATGACTTCGCTGGCCGCAGCCGAAGGCAACCGGCGCAGCGTTCCGCCGCGGACGGCCGCAACCTGCCGCCCGATCCCGGCAAGGGGTGCCGTGCCGAGCGCAATCTGCAGCAGGCTCGCACCCGCAAGCACGACACCCAGGCCCACCAGCGCCAGCACGAGGTCCCCGGAAAAATCAGCCGTCAAGCCGTCGATTTCGCGGCGGTCCATCGCAACCGAGAACCGAACAACACGCTCGCCCGTACCGTCTGGCAACAAGAGCCGGCGCTCATGCACACGCAGGCTCGTGTCACGCGGACCCGGGCGATCATCAACCGCCACCACACCAGAAGCCGGCAGTCCTGCGCCGGCTGCAAGCCGAAGGTCCCAGAGCGAGCGCGAGCGCAGCATGCTGCCGCTCGCTTCGTCTTCGATCTGCCAGTAGAGCCCGCCGCGAACCTTTCCAAAGCGGGGATCCGATGGCGCAGGCTCCAGAGCCAATTGCCCGGAAGCAGACACCTGCGTTGCAGATGCAAGCTGCGCCAGATGCAGATCAAGCTCCGAGCCGATGCGCCTTTCGACATGCCGCTCGAACAGCGCGACAAGCCCCGCCCACGACAGCACGAGAACGACCACAAGTCCGGCGATGGCGCCAGCAGCAAGGCGCAGCCTTACCGAGGAGAACATGTATGTCATGACGCCGCGTCACCCACGACATATCCGAAGCCGCGACGCGTCTCTATGAACGGGATGCCGAGCTTGCGACGGATCCGCCCGACGATGACCTCGATCGCATTCGACTCGCGCTCGGAGTGATCACCATGGATCTGCTCACCCAGCTCGACTTGCGAGACGACGCGCCCGGCGTTCAGCATGAGATGGCAAAGCAACCTGAACTCGAGTGGCGTCAGGTTGACGGGATTACCGGAAACGGTGGCACGCATGCTGCGCTGATCAAGCGCAACCGGTCCGACTTCAAGCAATGGCGCTGCGTGACCCGAGGCGCGTCGCACCAGCGCCCGGAGCCGCGCAAGCACCTCCTCCATCGCAAAGGGCTTGGCAATATAGTCATCGGCACCAAGATCAATGCCCTCGACGCGCTCGCTCCAGGTCCCGCGCGCAGAGAGGATCAGTACCGGCATGGTACGGCCCGACTTGCGCCATCGCCTGAGCACGGTCAGGCCATCGAGCCCGGGCAGCCCGAGATCCAGAACGACCGCCGAATAGGTCTCCGTGTCCCCGCGAAACCAGGCATCTTCGCCGTCGCGGGCATGATCCACCGTCCAGCCGGCGGCACGCATGGCCTCACCAAGCGCATGCGAGATCTGCCTGTCGTCTTCAACAAGGAGCACGCGCATCAGTCGTCATCCCGCCGGCGATCGCCACCGCGCCCCCGGCCACGCCGGTCGTCAACCTCAAGGACGCGCCCGGTCCGGGCATCAACGGTGATTTCGCGGACACGCCCGCGACCATCGATGACCTTCACCTCGCAAATGGCAATGCCGTCCCGCACGTCAAACTCCACCTCGATGACCTCGCCGCCACCGGCCGCACGCAGCGCCGCAGCCGTCAGGACTTCCAGCGGCAACGTCTTTCCACTCTCGAAATATCGCATGGCCTCATCATGGTCGCCATGACCACCGCGCCCCTCCCGCGCCTGCAGGCCGCCCGTGGTAAACGCGACCACCAGCAAGGCGATCGACGCAACGGCAGTCAGTCGTGACGCAGGGCAAAGGCTCATCCTTCCAGTCTCGCCGATACTTGCTGACAAAACGCTGACAGCGCGCATCGAGGCCCTGTCATGCTCATTATGCCAGAACACCCTCGCCGACAGACCAACCACGGAGAGAAAACCATGAATACGTCCAAAAGCCTGCTCACGATCGCTGCCGCAGCCACCCTCAGCGCGACCCTCTGCCAAACCGCCCTCGCGCGCCGCGGCGATGATGACAGGCGCAGCCAGGATCACAGCCATCGCAGCAGCAGTGACCACTGCACCTCAGCACCAAGATCCCAATGGCTGCCACGCGCAGGCTTCGCTGAGCGCGGCCGCAAGCAGGGCTACAACGTGGTGAAGATTGAGCTTTCCGGAACCTGCTACGAGGTTTACGGAACCCGCAACGGGATACTGTATGAACTCTACTTCAACCCGGCGACGGGAGACCTCGTCAGGGTTGAGCGCGAGGACTGAAGCTCCACTTTCGCAGCCGTCAATGACCTCCGAGGTGATTGCACGCACCGACACCCATGGGGCAGGTCTCTACTACCGCAGACGGGAGGGCCCTGCCCATGACGGAAATCTTGCACCGACGATGGCTGGTATTCACATCGATCATCATCGGCGCCTTTGGACCGGTATTCGCCCTCGGCACCATGGAGCCGACCCTGGAACCGGCGCGCCTGTCGCTTGACATCCTCACCTGGCCGGTCGACGGCGACATAACCCTTGCTCACGCCGAGACGCGATTTCTCGCGGCGCTGACCGGCGGCTTCCTGCTGGGCTGGGGTGTGACGATCTTCTGCCTCGCCCGTTGGGTCCACCCCCTCGCACCCGACCCCGTGCGCAAATGCGTCCTGGCCGGACTTTGCGCCTGGTTCCTGCTCGACAGCGCAGGCTCCGTCGCATCAGGTAACGCCACCAACGTCCCCTTCAACGTGATCGTTCTGTTGCTGGCCGCAGGCCCGCTCTGGTGGCCGGCACGCACATGAACGCGCCCCATGGGTGCCCGGAAGAAGCAACCGTGGAATTGTCGCCGCATCACCGAAGCACTATCATGATCCCTCACAAGCCGCCTGCGCGGGCACGGGCCTAAGATCTCGCGCACAACGGAAATGAAGGATCGACGCGCGCATGGACGCAAGCGCCCTGTTTTCGAAGGACTATTTCGAAGCCCGCAGCAGGTTCAGGTTGGCAGCGTCACGTGCCGGGGCCAGCCTGTTTGCCTATCTTCACCCGCATGCCAGGGGGCCCGCAGGCGAAGAGCTGTTCATCGATGTAGCGGTGAGTGGCAATCCCGGCGACACAGCACTGCTGGCTGTCGCCGGAACCCATGGCGTGGAGGGCTACGCAGGCGCCGCCGTCCTGACCGGATGGTTGACCCAACAAGCTGGACAGGTCCCAAAGTCACGCCAGATCCTCGTGCACGGCCTGAACCCGCATGGCTTTGCGTGGGACCGTCGCGTTACCGAAGAAAACGTCGACCTGAACCGCAACTTCATCGATTGGAACGCCGAGCGCCCGCGCAACGAACACTACATTCTGCTGGCTGATGCCATCGCCCCCAAGGACATCAGCGAAACCTCCACCGAGGCCGCCAGCCGCGCCCTGCGGAACTATGCGCGCGAGCACGGCGCCTTTGCGATGCAGGAGACGATCAGCAAGGGCCAGTATACCCACCCCAGCGGCATGTATTTCGGTGGCGCATGCGAACAATGGTCCGCAACAACCCTGAAGACCATCGTGGCCGAGCACGCGCGCTCCTGCCGGCGCGCAGCAATCCTCGACTTCCACACGGGCCTTGGACCCTATGGCGAGGCCGAGTTGATCAGCGAGGACGCGCCGGACAGTGAAGCCTTCGCCCGCGCCCGCACCTGGTATGGCGATGGCATTTGCTCGACACGCGCAGGCGACTCTGTGTCCGCCCAGGTCTTTGGAAGCGTCGACGGAGCCATACCCTCCATTTTCGCTGGCGCAGAAACAACAACCATATGCGTGGAATACGGCACGCAATCCACGCTGGAGGTTTTCCAGGCTCTTCGAGCCGACAATTGGCTACACACGGTGGCGGGGCTCGACCACCCGGACCGCAGCGCGATCAAGGCGCAGATCCGCCGGGCCTTCTATCCCGAGGAAGAACGGTGGAAGTCCATGATCTGGAACAGGGGAATGCGCGTGCTGCAACAGGCCATGGCGGGCCTGGCGCCCCCTTAAGCCTATTGCGCGATCCCCAAGCTTGCGCCAGACTGCCTTCAATATCTGCACGAGGTCGACAAAATGAAGAAGTCCTGGCGCAAACCCAAGGTCCGCGAAATCTCCGCAGCGATGGAGATCAATTGCTACTGCTCGGCCGAGTAAAGCCGCAGGAGCCCCCAGGCTCCCCCAGTCCATGAAACTCATCGTCCTCGGGGCGGCGGCCGGTGGCGGCTTCCCGCAATGGAATGTTGCGAGCCCAAACAATCGACGGGCATTCGCAGCGGACGCCGCATGCGTCCCGCAAACACAGTGCAGTCTTGCGGCATCCACGGATGGCACCGATTGGGTGCTCCTGAATGCAAGCCCGGACATTCGCCAGCAGATCCTTGCGACCGCGGAATTGCATCCGCAGACGCCACCGCGCTCATCACCAATCCGTGCGGTGGTCCTGACCGGCGCCGACGTGGACGCCCTGGCAGGCCTTCTCATCCTGCGCGAGCGCCAACCCTTGACCGTCTGGGCGACCGATTATGTGCTCGCGGTGCTGCGTGCCAATCCGATCTTCAATGTACTCGACCGCGCCTGCGTTCAGTTCAGGACAATCACCCTTGGCGCCACCTTCGAGCCATCGCAGGGCCTGGCATGCACGCCACTTGAAACACCCGGCAAGCCACCACTCTTCATGGAAGCAACCGATGGCATTGCCCCAGTCGAAGGCGCTTCCATAGGCATCGAACTGCGCACCGCAACAGGCAAGCGCGCGATCTTCATGCCGGCCTGCGCCGAAATCACCAATGACACCCTGCAAGCCGTCGAGGGCGCCGATGCGCTGTTCTTCGATGGCACGCTGTGCACCGATGACGAGATGATCCGGTCGGGCGAAGGGGCCAAGACAGCAAGGCGCATGGGCCACGTGGCCATGGACGAAGCCATTGCAAGGCTGCGCGATGCAAGCATTGGCAAGCGCTACTTCATTCACATCAACAATACCAATCCGGTGCTCAACCGCGCTTCCGAGGAACGCAGGATCATCGAGGCGGCCGGCTGGAACATCGCCATGGACGGAATGAGGATGGAATTGTGAACCTCTTGTCACCCACGCAGTTCGAGGCCGAGCTGCGCGCCATCGGCGCCGCGCGCTACCACAACCTGCACCCCTTCCACAAAAAGCTTCACGCCGGACAACTCGACAAGCGACAGGTCCAGGCCTGGGCCCTGAACCGCTACATCTACCAGAGCCGGATCCCCATCAAGGACGCGATCATCGTCTCGCGGATGCCAACCCCGGAACTGCGCGCCACCTGGCGCGTCCGCATCGAGGATCATGATGGAACGGACGGCACGGACGGCGGCATTGCGCGCTGGCTGAAACTGACCGACGGACTGGGCCTCACCCGAGAGGACGTCGTCTCCGAGCGCCTCGCCCTGCCGGCAACCATCTTCGCTGCCGACGCCTACGTCCACTTCACGCAGGACCGCTCGCTATTGGAGGCCGTCGCGTCATCCCTGACGGAGATGTTCGCGCCCAGGATCATCGCCGAGCGGGTCGAAGGCATGCTGGCAGGCTACGACTTCGTGTCGAAGGAGACGCTGTCCTATTTTGGCGCCCGCATGACCCAGGCGCCGCGCGACGCCGATTTTGCGCTGAATTACTGCATCCAGAACGCCACGACCCCGCTTGCACAAACACTGTGCAAGCGCGCGCTCGAGTTCAAGTGCAGCGTCCTCTGGTCAATGCTGGACGCCCTGTACTATGCTTATGTCTCGCCAGGACATGTACCGCCGGGGGCATTTGGATCATGAGCGAAGACAAGAAACAGCCGGAAACGGCGCAAAAGGACTCAGCGCCAAAGCTCGCACCCGGCGTGCGCCTGAAAACGGATGACCAGCGCGGATCCGTCCTTCTGGGACCCGAGCGCGTGCTGGAGCTTGACGACATTGCCCTGTCCATTGTGACGCAGATCGATGGCAAGCGCCGCGTATCGGACATAGCCGCCGCTCTCGCGCGTGAGTACGACGAGAAAGCCGAGAATATCCGCGCCGACATCGACAGCCTGCTCAAGGACCTTGCAGCAAAGGGATACGTCAAGCCGTGACGGCACCGCCCGTGCCACTCGGCCTTCTCGCCGAACTCACGCACCGTTGTCCGTTGCAGTGCCCGTATTGCTCCAACCCGCTCGACCTGGTGCGCGCAAGCCAGGAACTCGACACGCGGACCTGGACCCGTGTCATCGAGGAAGCTGCGGGCCTCGGCATCGCTCATGTCCATCTGTCGGGTGGCGAGCCCCTCGCCCGCACCGACCTCGCCGAAATCACCAATGCAGCTCACCTCGCAGGCCTC
Source organism: Alphaproteobacteria bacterium (assembly GCA_040381215.1). Classification (GTDB taxonomy): domain Bacteria; phylum Pseudomonadota; class Alphaproteobacteria; order Micropepsales; family Micropepsaceae; genus SZUA-430. Next base: position 34,750 of record JBEIHO010000005.1, read on the forward strand.
TACACCAACCTCATAACCTCGGCGGTGGGACTTACGGCACAGCGCCTGGCCGAACTGCGTGCCGCCGGCCTCGATCACGTGCAGATCAGCTTCCAGGGTGTTGAGCCCGGCAAGGCCGACGCCATCGCACACATGAAGGGCGCCTTGCGCGCAAAGAAAGACGCAGCCCGTCTGGTTGCCAGCGAGGGCCTCGCCCTGACCGTCAACGCCGTGATCCATCGCGGCAACGTCGACGAAGTTCAAGCCTTCATCGAACTCGCCGTTGAACTCGGTGCCGGTCGCCTCGAGATTGCTCATGTGCAATATCATGGCTGGGCGCTGTCAAACCGGGCCCACCTGATGCCCACCCGGGAGCAGTTCCTCGCAGCCCGCGCGACGGTTGACGAGGCGCGACGACGCCTGGAAGGCACGCTCGTGATCGATCACGTGATGCCAGACTATTTCGCCGAACGGCCCAAGGCCTGCATGGGCGGCTGGGGACGCCAGGTCATCGTGATTACCCCTGACGGTCGAACGCTGCCCTGTCATGCCGCCGCCACCATACCTGGCCTTGCCTTCGCAAACGTCCGGACCTCATCGCTTGCCCGCATCTGGCAGGATGATGACGCGTTCAATCGGTTCCGGGGAACCGCGTGGATGCCCGAACCCTGCCAGGGATGCGAGCGCGCCGAACTCGACTGGGGTGGATGCCGCTGCCAGGCACTGGCGATTGTCGGCGACGCCGCCGCCACGGACCCGGTCTGCACCCTGTCGCCAAGCCATGGTCGCATGGCTGAACTGACCCGCGAGACTGCGGCAAGGCCAGGGTTCAGGTTCAGGCGCATCGGCGGCTGAGGCGCCCCCTCACCCCGGCCCGTCACGAAATCTTCACGCCACGTTGCGCCAAAAGCACAAGGAAATCCGGGCATACCTGCGCTTGCCACACCCTGCACGGGCACGGCTTGGTTGCATTCACCCCAAAACAAAAGTGAAATCTCACGTGCAGGTAGGAGGCCTGTTGCATGGGGGATGTAGCGACCGACAGGCTCGGAACGCTCGCGCATGCGCTCGACAATGCCGGGCGCCTGAGCACCCATGAACCCGCCCTCGCCATCGAACAGCTTCACGAAATTCTCAAGGTACAACCTGCCCATGCCGGGGCACGCGCCCTCCTGGCGCGCGTACACCGCAGCCTGGCCGATCAGTACACACTGGCCGGCGACGGGGAAAAAGCCGCTGCCGCATACGCGCAATCCATCCGCCACTCCGTGCATGATCCGGCGCTTCAGCAGGCAGCTGCCGCCCTCTGCCTCAATGACCTGCCGGTCGCAGAGCGCATCCTGCGCTCGCACCTCAAGCAAGCGCCAACCGATGTCGCAGCCATCAGGATGCTCGCCGAGATCGGCGCAAGATTGGGCCGACACCGCGACGCCGAGAACCTTCTCTCACGCGCCATCGAACTCGCCCCCGACTTCGAAGCGGCACGCCACAACCTCGCCATCATCCTGTTCCGGCAGCAGAAACTCGAAGAGGCACGCTGCCAGATCGACTGGCTCCTTGACCGAGACCCGCAGAATATCCAGTACCGGAACTTGAAAGCGGCGACCCTCGCCCGTCTGGGCGAATACGCACAAGCCATTCCCCTGTACCGGCAACTCGCGCGAGAGATCCCGACCGACGCCAGGATATGGCTGGGCCTCGGCCACTCGCTCCGTTCCGCCGGCCAGAACGACGAATGCATCGCCGCCTATCGGCGCTGCATCGAGGCAAGGCCTGCTTTTGGCGAGGCCTGGTGGAGCCTGGCAAACCTCAAGACCTTCCGCTTCGGCACTGCCGACACCGACACCATGGATCGCCTGCTTGCCTCGGCGACACTGACCGACGACGACCGGCTGCACCTGCACTTCGCCCTCGGCAAGGCCTGCGAGGACGAAGCGTCATACGGCACCGCCTTCTCGCATTACGACCAGGGCAACCAGATCCGTCGCAAGCAGACCAACTACAGCGCCGACGAGACGTCGTCCCATGTCGCACGCTCACGCGCCTTGTTCACGCCCGCGTTTTTTGCAGCGCGCAAGGACCAGGGCCACGACGACCCGGCACCGATTTTCATCGTGGGACTTCCCCGTTCGGGATCGACCCTGATCGAGCAGATCCTGTCCAGCCACAGCCTCGTCGAAGGCACCATGGAGTTGCCGGACATAAGCCATCTGGCACGACGCATCGGCGACCAGAAAAAGAAGTCGGATCCATCGAAATACCCGGACGGCCTCGAAGGCCTCGATCCTGCAGCGCTGCGCGCGCTCGGTCAGGAATACATCGAGCGAACGCGCATCCAGCGCAAGACGGACAAGCCGTTCTTCATCGACAAGATGCCGAACAATTTCGCCCATGTCGGCATGATCCACTTGATCCTGCCCAGGGCCCGGATCATCGACGCCAGGCGCCATCCGCTTGCGACGTGCCTGTCGGCCTTCAAGCAGCATTTCGCGCGCGGCCAGACATTCTCCTACAGCCTGACAGATCTCGGTCGCTATTACGCCGACTATGTCGAACTGATGGCTCACATGGACAGCGTGCTTCCTGGCCGCGTTCATCGGGTCCATTACGAAGCCTTGGTCGCCGACTTCGAGAACGGCGTCCGCAGGCTCCTCGACCACTGCGGCCTCGCCTTCGAGGACGCTTGCTTGTCGTTCCACACGAATACGCGCGCCGTACGCACCGCGAGCTCGGAACAAGTGCGCAGGCCCCTGTACCGTGACGCCGTGGATCACTGGAAACATTTCGACGCCTGGCTCCAGCCGCTCAAGGAAGCGCTGGGACCGGCTCTAGACGCGTACCCCGCGGCATCGGCCGCGGCATGAACTTGATAGGTCCAAACTTTGCAAGGGGAGTGAATAGAATGAGACAACAGATCAGGTCCGGGCGTTCGCGCTCGGCCAGGCTTGCCGGCTTCCTGCTGGCAACCACCGCCATCAGCGGCGCGATGCCCGCGCTGGCCCAGGACGCGGCGAAGAAAGAGGAAGCAAAAGGAACCGTCGAGAAGATCACGGTGACATCCCAGAAGCGTGCGCAGCAGCTTCAGGAAGTGCCGGCATCTGTCCAGGCGATCAGCACGAAGAAGATCGAAGAACTGCAGATCACCGACATCAACGACTACAGCAAGCACCTGCCCAACGTGACGATCCAGCCCTCGAGCCCGGGCTTCGTCGGCATCTACATGCGCGGTGTCGCCAGCGGCGAAAACCGCAACCACTCGGGCCCCTCGCCCAGCGTCGGCATGTATCTCGACGAAATCCCGATCACCACGATCCAGGGCGCGCTTGACGTCCACGTCTACGACATCGCCCGCGTCGAATCGCTCGCAGGTCCGCAAGGCACGCTCTACGGCGCCAACTCGCAGGCCGGCACGATCCGCATCATCACGAACAAGCCGGACACGGTGGAAACCTACGGCAGCGCGACGTTCGAGGTGAATGCCGTCGACCACGGCGGCATCGGCTCCAGCGCCGAGGGCTTCGTGAACGTTCCCCTCTCGGACAAGGCCGCAGTCCGCATCGTGGGCTGGGCACAGCATGACGCGGGCTATATCGACAACGTCTTCGGCACGCGGCTCTATCCGACGTCAGGCGTGCTGGACAACAACGCTGACCGCGCGAAGGACGACTACAACACCGTCGATACCTACGGCGCCCGCGCGGCACTGAAGATCGACCTCGACGATAACTGGACACTGACACCCGTGATCAGCGCCCAGGACCAGAAGAGCGAGGGTATCTTCGCCTTCTCGCCGTCGATTGGCGACCTCAAGGTAACGCACTGGTTCCCCGAGAACTCCCACGACCGCTGGGTTCTCGCGGCAATGACGGTCGAAGGCAAGCTCAGCAATCTCGACGTGACGCTGGCCGGCGGTCACCTGAACCGCACGGTGGAATCGAACTCGGACTACGCCGACTACGGCTTCTTCTATGACACGGTCGTGGGTTACGGAAACTACTTCAACAGCAACGGCAATCCCGGAGCGCCTGTCGCCATCAACCCCGCCCAGTACATCCAGGCGCGCGACGGCTACAACAAGGACAGCATCGAATTGCGCGTGGCCACGCCCGCTGAGAATGCGCTACGCTTCATCGGCGGCGTCTTCTACCAGCGCCAGGAGCACGAAATCTTCCAGCGCTACCGCCTCGACGGGTTCTTCGACGGATACGACATTCCTGGCCTTCCGGACACGATCTGGCTGACCTCCCAGCTGCGCATCGACATCGATCGGGCGATCTTTGGCGAGGTGTCCTATGACCTCACGGACAAGCTGACCGCAACAGCCGGTCTGCGACTGTTCGAATCCGAGAACTCCCTCGAGGGCTTCTTCGGGTTCTCGTCGAACTTCGCAACAGACTATGGCATTCCCACACTCGGCGAAGGTTCGTGCTTCGCGCCGGCGACAACGGCGAGCGCACCCTGTACGAACCTGAACAAGCTGACCAAGGAAAACGGCAACACCCGCCGCGTGAATCTTGCGTACGAGATTGACGACAAGCGCATGGTCTACGCCACCTACTCGACCGGCTATCGTCCGGGCGGCGTGAACCGTCGTGGCAGCCTGCCGCCCTATGACTCCGACTACCTCACCAACTATGAGGTCGGCTGGAAGACGATGCTGGCGAATGACACGCTGCGCTTCAACGGCGCCCTGTTCTGGGAGGAATGGGAGAACTTCCAGTTCTCGTTCCTCGGCCTCAACGGCTTGACGCAGATCCAGAACGCCGGCCAGGCCACCATCAAGGGCATCGAGGCCGACATCGAGTGGCGCCCCATCCAGAACCTGTCCATCTCGGCTGGTGCCACGCTGCTCGACACCGAGTTCTCGGGTGGACCCGGCTTCCCGCCGGCAACATCCGAACTCCCCGTCACACCCAAGTTCAAGGGCAGCCTGACGGCAAGGTACGAGTACAACCTGTTCAACAACGAGTCATTCGTGCAGGGAACGGTCGTCCACTCGTCTGAGTCCAGCATCGATCTGCGCGCAGCCGACGATGCCGTGATCGGCAAGCTGCCGTCCTACACGCTGGTCGACCTGTCGACCGGCATGACCCTCGACAGCTTGAACCTGGTCCTCTACGTATCGAATGCCTTTGACGAACGCGCCCTTGTGGGCCGTTACACGCAGTGTGCGATCAGCGTCTGCGGTGGCATGCAGTACGACACGCCCATGCAGCCCCGCACGATCGGCATCAAGGCGACGCACGCCTTCTAGACGATTGCAGCGACAAGCTTGAGAAGGCGCCGGGGTTAAAACCCGGCGCCTTTTTTCATGGGCCCGGGCTCGACCACGCACCTCAGCCCAAGGCGTCGGTATCCGAAGGTGCAGTGCTTTGAGCCTCATGCTTTGGCCGCGGCACACCCGGCCGCCCCGACAACCAGGAAAAGATGCTGTCGAAGACGGCCTCACTCGGATAAAGCCCCATGCCCGCAACGACATGAAGGGCGGCCGTTGGATGATCTTTAAAGTCCCTGATGCTGTCCGAGCAGGGAACCACCGAATTTTCCTCGCCGTGCCAGACCGCGATCGGCACCCGCAACGCCGCCGGATCCGAGCGCGTATTGCGCCCGAACAGGGCAAGCTCCGACGCAAGACCCGCACTGGTGCGCTCCAGCGCCTCGAAAATCGTCGCGTTCAGGTAAGCCGAAAAGACAGGATCTGCGATCCGATCAGCATCAGAACGCGATTTTTCCTGGAGATAGCTGAGGACGGACCGAATGACCGGCACGCGCAGCCCCCGACGCAGCATTTCCGCGACCATCGGGATCATCCAGGGCTGGCTGTGGAACACGGCTAACCCCTTGCGGTTTTCGCCATTGGTCGCCGCCCAGCCCAGGTTGGGTCCATGCAATGCCAGCCTCAGGACGTCGCGGCCCAGCTGCGCAGCCGTCGCAACCGCAAACCCGCCACCATACCCATCACCGAACAACGCCACGCGGCGCAGGCCAAGCTTCGTGCGCAACTGGTCGGCATCGGCCGCAATGCCTTCAAACGTGTAATCGGCGCGCGGATCCGACTGCCCGTAGCCCGGCCTCTCGAAGGCGATGACACGAACCCCGTGGCGCGACACGGCTGCAGCCGCAGCCGGTGGCAGCATGCTCGCGGCCAGACCAAAGTGGAAATAGATGACGGGCAGGCCTCCCGCAGGACCATATTCCCGGTAGCACAGGAGCCTGCCGTCATTGAGAGTGACCAGGCGCCGGGGCGGCACCCCCGGCAAGGCAAGGGACGCCCCTTTCTGAAGCTGCACGGGGAACGCAGACGCATTGCTCAGCAAGCGAAGCAGGTCGGCCTGCCTGCGCGTTCCGGTCTTGGCGAAGATGTTTTTCAGATGCCATCGCGCCGTGCTGGGCGTCATCCCGAGTTCTGTTCCGGCATCAGCCACCCGCAATCCCTGCACCAGCTTGGCCGCAAGCCGTGCCTCCGCGGTGGTGAGGCCAAAACTTCGGTTGGCCAGGTTGCCGGCCGTTTGCGCATCCTTGGCAGACAACAGAACGACCGCATAAACGGTCTCCGTCCACACAGGCCCCAACCCGAGGGCCGCAACAAGCCCATCAGGAAATGCCGCGCGGGGAACCACGACGCCAAAACAGGCTGACTTCTCGTCCACCGTCTCCAGCGTGAAGGGCGCAAGCCCGGCATCTGCCGACGAGAGCCCTCCACGAAACGCAGCCGTGAAGACCTTGGCGGCTGCCGTATGGAACTGCAGGGGAAGGCCAGGCGTGACCGGAGCCTGCAGGAAGGGCTGGAGCCGATCAGCCACACGGCCGCAACGGCCTCGCACGGCACCCTCGGATGAAAGCAAGACGGCATCCCAGGGGCCGTCGCCCGGCTGCCGGTCCTGTCGTCCGGCATTCAGCCGATCGATCATCGCACAGGCACGCGCCGCGTGGCCGATGATGGTTTGCGCTTGAGCGTCGCGCGTCGGATCCAGCGGCATGCCAATGGCCTCGACCGCGGCGGCAATGTCGTTCCACTGCGCGGGATTTTCCGCGTAGGCATACAAGGCTTCCACCAGCGCCAGCATGGTGGCAGCAGAGACGCCCGATTTTTCTTGATCAGGCGCCTTCACTGCAGGCACCCCGCAACGGCACGAACGACAAAATCATCCTCCGGAATGGCTACCCCTTGCTTACTGTGCCGCCGCCCTGAATTCGCTCGCCTTGTGCATCACGATCGATTTCGGAGGCAGCGACCGGGCCACGTCATTCGACGTGACAGCCTTGAGAGCCGTCTGTCGATCCTCATCGGTGAACACGCCGGTAGTCACGCAATACTCGACAAGCGTGCCGTTCGGATCCCGTGTGTAGACCGAATGACACCAATTATGGTCGATCCCCATGACATCGAACCCACCCGCCAGCCACATGTCCCGCTTCTCGCGAAGATGTTCAAGCGTGGGCGAATGGAACGAGATGTGGTTGACCCACTCCGGCAATCCCATGGCCGACGACAATCCTGTGTCTTGCAGATGGGCGAAGGCGTCCCCGTGCAACTCCCAGAAGGCGATGAACCTGTCGGGTTCGATCTCATAGAAGAAATGCTTGGCAAACCCTCCTGCCGGCGTTGGCGCGACTTCGACTTTTCTCAAGTCGAAGCCCATCACTTCGCGATAGAAGCGATCGATCGCCTTCATGTCACGCGTGACGACGGCAAGATGATGATAGGCCATGGCCGAACCCTCCGGGCAGAGATGTCATGCTAGGTCACGGCGCGATACGCGTCTACCCGCCGCCGGCACCAAGGCCACGACCATTCCATAGGCGCCCCAGCACGAGCGCGGCGAGCAATGCCGCCCCGCTGCATACGGACATCAAGAGGTATCCTGAAGCACCAAACGCCGCAAAAAGATGTCCCGAGGCAAACTGCGCCACGGCCATGAAGATGCCTACCGTTACGGCAGAGTAGATACTCTGCGCCGTACCCACCAAATGAGGGGGGACGGCACGCGCAATGAAATGCATGGCACCCAGATGGGCAGCACCAAACGTGCCGGCATGCAGCAATTGCAGGGGGGCCAGTGCAGCCAGCGGTGGCGACAGGGCAAGAATGGTCCAGCGCACCAGGCCCGAGGCCGAGCCAATAACCAGAAGCCGCACAGGGCCAAGTCGACCTACCACCCGGTTTGAAAACGAGAACAGGACGATTTCAGCCAGGACACCAAGCCCCCAAAGCAGGCCGATCACATCGGCGCTGTAACCTTGCGCCTTCCAGTTGAGCGTGCCGAAACCGTAGTAAAAGGCATGGCAGGCCTGCGCGAGACCCGCCGCGAACAGGAACGCGATGAACGCCGGCTGTCGCACCAGGGACACAGCATCCTGCCAAACCATCCCCCGGTGCATCGGTTGCGCGGTCGCCTCTTCACGCGGAAGCACCAGCGAGGCCAGAAGCGCGAAGACGGCGGACCCGATGAGCAGCGGAAGGAACTCGTCAATGCCATGCGCAGCCAGATAGAGCCCGCTGCCGAAATTCATGACGATGAAGGCAGCAGACCCGAATGACCGCACGCGCCCGTAGTCGAAACGCTTGGACAACGCCGTCTTGAGCGTCACGCCCTCGAGGAGGGGCCCGACAGCCGAGAACGACACGCTGGCCGTAAGCGAGAAAAGGACGACAAACGCAATCCCGGGCAGGGCTGCATACCCGACATAGGAAACAAGCGCCGCGCCCATGAGCAGGATGACCGCTTGCCGTCGCGCGGCCATCGCATCGGCCGCAAATCCAAGCAGCGGCCCGGTCACAACCCGCACGAACCCCATGACCATCATCAGCAGGCCGATCGCTTCGGGCGACAAGCCCCGGCTCTCAAGCCACGCAGGGAAAAAGGGAAGGTGCACCCCGCCGATGAAATTGATCCCCATGTAGAACGGGATGAACCGTGCAGCCGACGGGTGCAGTGCCTTTATGCGAGGAAGTTTCATGAAGTGCTCAAGACCGACGGCCGCAAGCGACAAGTCTAGAGGGCGCCAGCCCCTTGCCGCACTATCCGTTTCGTCGCAAGCCGCGGGTTTCTACATGGCAGGCAGGACCACCTGCCGTCTCGCAGCCCACCCCTGCATCATCCGGACGATGCGATGATCGAGCGCACGATCGCCGGCAACCTCAGCCGCGACATGCAGGTCGATCAGCAACCGCTTGAGCGCCGTATTGCTGGCATCCAGGACCGACACCGTCAGGTCGCGATCCTCGCCTGACGCTGCCGTGCGCAACGCCGTCGACAACGGCTGCGGCATCTGCGCCGCAACATCCGCGAAGAGTTGCCGCATGTCATCATTCTCGGCCTTGCGTATGGCCGCAGCACGATTGAACTCCTGGGCAACCATCAACAGGAGCACCCCCGTTGTGGTCGCCGAGCCCTGCCCGTAGCCAGGCGGCAAGGCTGGCCCCATTTCCATCGCAATCTTGGCAAAGGCATGATTGAGGACCAGTTCCGGTGACGGCTTCATGACCGCGCTCCCTTGGCATCTGCAAGCAGGTCGGCAAGGCGCTTTGTGTGAAACGGCAGGCAGTAGAGACCCGAGAACGCCATGACCGGATCAACGTTGGTCCCCGCCTGGAATTCCTTCGCGGACGAAATCCAGATGGCAAGCCCCTTCAGCGAGGCAAACAGGGTCCACCAGCCAAGCGCACGGGCATCGGCCACCAGGCCACTGCCGGCCTCCCAGATGGCAATCGCTTCCGCCCGCGGCAGCATCCCCCCCGGGTTATCCCGGTCCGATGACCACAACGGATCGAGCGCCCAGGCCAGATCCTCGAGCGGGTCGCCGATATGGGCCATCTCCCAGTCAAGGATAGCCCGGATCGTCCCCGTGGCGTCGAACAGGAAATTGCCAGTGCGATAGTCGCCATGAACAACAGCCAGTTTCTGTGCGGGCGGCGGTGGATTGGCACGAAGATAACGGATCACCGCGCGCGCGATGGGTTGCGGCTCCAGCTCATCTTCGTCGATGACCTTCTCCCACTTCGTCAGCTCCTCCTGCCACGCGCCATCCCCTGCCGGCATCGCCACATGCGCCGCCAGGGGCGACGCATGGGCATCCTGCGCGGCAATGCGGCCGAGGATCGTGAAAAACTGCTCGCCGATGCGCTGCCGATGCGGTCCGTAGGGATCGCCGGCAAGGATCGATCCCGCTGTGCATCCCTCGACCTCCTCCATCACGAAGAAAGGCCGCTCGAGCCAGTCCGTTCCGCGCTCGAGGAACAGCGCACGCGGGACAGGCACGCCACTGTCCTGGAAGCTTTGATAGGCAGCAAACTCGATCTCGCGCTCGGTCTCGATCAGCGTCGACACCGGGTCGCGCCGAAAGATGAGGCCACGCTCCTGGCCATCGCCCCGGCGGACACGAACCCGAAACGTCTCGCGACTGGCGCCGCCATGGATGCGCGAGAGCGCAACAATGGAAATGCGCTCCCCTGTCCCCCATTGGTGCGAGAGATACCGAAGGATACGCTGCTCGATGTCCGCCATCATCTTGTCACCAGATGTTACTTCGCCATGTCCATGAGGCCGCTGAAGCCACTCGGCTTGTGCGCCCCGATGACAAGCTGCTCCAGCACCCCCGCCCCTTCTCTCACAAGGCCATTGGGCCCGCGCAACGTTGCCTTCGAAAAGGCCTGCACGTGGAGAAAATGAAACTCGGAAGTGTTCACCTTGTCGACGTCGTAGCTGTCGGAGGCAACCCTGAGTTCTCCATGCAGGCGGCCATGGCCCCACTCAGGGTGCGTATAGCCCAGCCCGCTCATGAAGAAATTCCATTGAGGCTTGAGTTCGATCGAGTACGCCTGCCCCTGCTCATCCGTCATGCGGATCGTCGCCGCCGCGGCATGACGCGTGCCGGGTTTGTAGATGATGGCGGATTGGCATTCCTGCATGTGATCGACCGGGCCCGTTCCGACCGGCGACATGACCGCATGCGTATTCCACGGCCGCCCCGTCTCATCGGCATTGTTGTGATACAGGGTTATCCTGTCATCGAAATTCATCGGTGCCCAGAGCCAGTAAAACTGGGGCGCCCGCGCCGGTGCCGTTGGTTGCGGGTCACTGTGGCCAACCGGCCGCACGCCCCATGATCGATCGCGCGTCCCCAGGCAGCTGGATGCGATCTCGATCCGACGCCCCTTCACCTCGATCCAGCCCTCATAGGACCCGTTCTGGGTCAGGCGAGTATAATCCATGAAAGTCCGCGGCCCGATGCGGTAGGTGAACCGCGGCTCCTCGATCGCGCCTGCGCGAGACGTGAAGACGAGATCGGCAGCAATGCCGTGCTCGTTACGGTCCACTTGCACCCGAAGGCGGTGCAAGGGTTCCATCACGCTGACCTGCAAGGGGCCGACCCGGGTATTCATCCGCTCCATGTGCAGGATGCGCGATGCACGCAGATTGTGCTGCACGCCATCAAGGACGACGCAGAAGGCCCCATCCATGACATTGAGAGCCGGATAGACGCCAAGCGCGGCAGCAAAGAACACCGCTCCATCCGGCGTGTAGCCATTGAAGAAATACCGGTCATAGAAATTCCGGTCGGTTCCGGCATAGGCAATCGGCTCTGCCGTTTGATGGATCGGATAGTCATCGGCCTTGCTGAGCATGCAGCCAACCTCCTGGTCGCGGATCAAGCCTGTCCCGCGGACTTATGTGCACAAGCCGGATAGTGGTACAAAGCCTGCAACATGAAAAGGTGCAACATGAACCGCCTCTGGCTTGTCGCAGGCTGCCTGAACATGCTTCTCGCACTTCTGGTGGCAGCCGCGACAGGCCATGGGGCACCAGCAGGCCCTCTTGCCGAAGGACGACTGGCGCTTGAGACAGCACGCGAACTGCATCTCGTGCACGCGCTCGCCCTTCTCATGCTCGGGGTGCTCCCGCCGCAACAGGCCAATACCCGGCTGCTGACGATCGCAGGATCGGCCTTCCTTGTCGGCATCGCCTTCTTCCCCTGCGGGATCTATGCAAGCCGCATCCTCGGCTTCGAAGTGATACGCCCGCTCGTCCCCGTCGGTGGCATGGCGTTCATGCTGGGGTGGGTTCTCATGGCCGGCGCCTTCATGCGCAATGGGCGCCCCATCCGCTAAGGAAACGGGATCAGACACCCCGGAAACCCTACGTCAACTGACACCGCATCTCGACTTCCAGCAGGTTTCGTTTAGATCTGCTCTGGCCAACCCGTTCTTGGGATCGTTTGAGACATGTCCGACAATATCGTGATCGTGGGCGCCGGAATTGCCGGCCTCGGTTCTGCCATGGCCCTTGCGCGGGAGGGGCGTCGCATCACCGTCCTCGATCGCGATCCGCCACCATCCACCGACGCCGAAACTGCCTTCGAGAAGTGGGAACGCAAGGGCGTCACGCAACTTCGCCACAGCCACGTGTTTCTCGGATGCCTCGTCTCGCTGCTGCGCGCACGTCATCCCCGTCTGCATGCGATGCTTCTCGAGGCCGGCGCACGTGAAGTCACCTTCTCCGAGAGCCTGCCGCCGCAATTGCAATCGGCCTACGCTGTCGGCGCAGGCGATGACGACATGGCGTTCCTGTTCTCGCGCCGCACCACGCTGGAATACGTGATGCGCGCCTACGTTCAGACGCTGCCGGGCGTCGCGTTTGAAACCGGCGTGCGCGTGAAGAGCCTGGCGACAGAAAGCCAGGGCAACGCGCTTCGAGTCATCGGCGTGAACCAGGAAACCGATGCAGAGCCCTTGCACCTGCGGCAAGCCGACCTCGTCATTGACGCGAGCGGCCGCAATTCTTTGCTGACGGATGATCTTCGCAGCAAGGGCGCCGCCATCGAAGAGGACCGGCATCCCGCCGGCATCCTCTATTTCACCCGGCACTATCGCCTCAGGGATGGCGAAGCCGAACCGCCCCGCGACAACATCCCCGGCGCCGGCGATCTTGGCTACATAAAGTTCGGGGTCTTTGCCGCCGACAACAGGCACTTCTCGATTACGCTGGCGGTCCCCGAGATCGAGCAGCGGCTACGCCTTGTGACCCTCGACCCCAAGGTCTTTGATGCGATCTGCAACCGCATACCCGGCATGGCCCGCTGGATAGAGCCCCGTCGCGCCGAACCCGTCACCAAGGTTTTCGGCATGGGCAATCTCTTCAATGTCTGGCGCAACTATGTGAAGGAAGACCAGCCCCAGGCGCTGAATTTCTTTGCCGTCGGGGATGCCGCCATCCGCACCAACCCGCTCTACGGACGCGGCTGCTCGTTGTCTGTCATGCACGCCCACATCCTCTCGGACATCCTGGACCGCACGGCCGATCCGGCAACCCGCGCACGTCTCTTCGAACAAGACAGCCGCCGCGAGATCCGCCCCTACTGGGATGCCATCGTCAAGCAGGACCAGGGCGCCATCCGCCGCGCCCGGAACGAACAGAAGCCCGGCTACCGCCCCCGCATGAAGGCGCGACTGATCCGCAGCTTTGCCGAAGACGCCATTGGCCCCGCAACACGCCGGCACCTGGACGTCTACCGGGCCATCATGAAGACCTTCCACATGCTCGAAGCGCCGACCGTTTGGTTGAAAAACCCCGTTGTCATGGCGAAGGTCCTCTGGACGTGGATCACGCCAAGGTCGGCAAAGGCGGATCTCTACCCGCCCAAGCCTGGGCCGGGGCGCGACGAGATGCTGGCCAGCCTCGGTCTGACGAAACAAACGGCCTGAAGCAGGGAGAGCCAGGACATGACCGTGAACTGGAATGAACCGCACTACGCCCAGACCAATGGCATCCGGATGGCCTATTTCGAGCAAGGCACCGGCGTGCCCGTCGTGCTCTGCCACGGGTTCCCGGAACTCGGCTATGCCTGGCGGCACCAGGTACCCGCCCTTGCCTCCGCAGGCTTCCGCGCCATCGCGCCGGACCAGCGCGGCTTTGGCTTCACGGATCGCCCTGCAGAGATCGATTCCTATGATATTCGTCACCTGACCGACGATCTTGTAGGCTTGCTCGACCACCTTGGCATCGGGAAGGCCGTCTTCGTCGGCCATGATTGGGGCGGGTCGGTGGTCTGGGCAATGCCGCTGCTGCACCCGGAACGCGTCGCAGGCGTGATAGGCGTCAACACGCCCTTCCTGCCACGCCCGCCCATGGATCCGATTGCGCTGATGCGTGCCGCCTATGGCGACGACATGTACATCGTCTATTTCCAGAAGCCCGGCCCGGCCGATGCTGTCCTGGCAGCAGACCCTGGCAAGACCCTGCGCTTCTTCTATCGCAAGTCTTCCATGACAATCGCCGAGTACGACCGCCTGCCGGCCGAGCAGCGCAAGCTCGCCCTTGTCGCAGCACTGCAGTCAGACGAAACCCTGTGGCCCGGCACGCCCTTGCACACGCCCGAGGAACACGCCCACTTCGTGGCCACCTTCACCCGCACGGGCTTCACGGGCGGCATCAACTGGTACCGGAACTTCACCCGGAACTGGCAGATAATGGAAAACATCCCGCAGAGGGTCGACTGCCCGGCCCTGATGGTCATGGCCGAGAACGACATCGTCCTGCGCCCGGCTCTGGCTGACGGCATGGAAAATTTCGTTCCCGACATTGAAAAGCACCTGATAGCCGATTGCGGGCACTGGACGCAGTCCGAGAAGCCCCACGAACTCAACCACATCATGGTCAACTGGCTGCGAAAGCGGTTCGGTTAAGGTTTCTCCCGCGCGGTTTTGCCAGCCTTGCTTGTTGCGTTATCATTGGACAAGCCTTGAGGGGGACAACACACATGCCAGCCTTGCCCGAAATGACGCCTGCCAACATGTATCTGATGCTCAACCTGGGAGTTCTACCCTTCTGGGCCATGCTAATGCTTCTGCCGCATGCCAGAATAACCGAGCAAGTCGTCCATTCGATCGCCCTGCCCTTGATCCTCGGCGTGACCTACGCGTGGCTGCTTGCCACTGCGCTGACCTCACCCGCTCCGGAAGGCGCAGGCTTCGCATCCCTCGACGCCCTGATGAAGACCTTCAGCGTCGAGATCGCACTGGTCGCCGGATGGGCCCATTACCTCGTGTTCGACCTCTTTGTGGGCGCCTGGCAGGCACGCGACGCACAGCGCGTCGGGCTCAATCACCTGCTGCTGATCCCGTGCCTGCTGCTGACCCTCTTGGTCGGCCCGATTGGCCTGGTGACCTATCTCATGATCAGGGGATTGTCAGGAAAAGGCGGCACCAGCCTGTTTGAAGGGTGAGCCGCACATGACCTCGCTGCGGCGCCAGAGCTCCGCAGCGACGGCCGTGTCGTGCGAAACCACGGAAGACCGCGCCGGCTGGCACTTGTCGAAATACTGCCCGGTGACAAGCTTCAGCGCAGGATCCGTCGCCACGTGGACGCTGGTGCGTGCACCTTCGCGCTCGGGGATCGCCGCGATGCGCTTGGCAGCCTCGAACAACATCCGGAAGACGGTGCCATTGTTGTTGCCGAAGGCCGAAGCCACGAAGCCGGGATGCAGGCAATTGGCGGTCACCCGCGTTCCCTCCAGGCGCCGCGCAAGCTCGTAGGTGAAATAGATGTTTGCAAGCTTCGAGCGCGAATAGGCCGTCCAGCCGGAATAGCCCCGCTCCATTTGAAGGTCATCAAGGTCGAGCCGCGCCCCCTGGTGCGCCGCCGAGGCAACATTCACCACCCGCCCCTGGTCAGCCGCAGCCAAGAGACCCAGCACCTCTGACGTCAGCAGGAAATAGGCCAGATGGTTGAGCGCAAGGGTCATCTCGATCCCGTCCGCGCTGAGCTGTCGCGACTGGAACATGGCACCGGCGTTGTTGACCAGGACATCGATGTGCCCGAAACGCTCCTGCAGGGCACCCGCCGCATGCAGAACGCCGCGACGCGATGACAGGTCGGCCTGGATGAAATGGATCTGTTCGTTGCCTGTCTGCGCGCGCAAGGCTCGGATGACGGTATCACCCTTGGCCGTGTTGCGACCGATAAGCGTTACATGTGCGCCGCGCGAGGCCAGTTCACGCCCCGTCTCACGCCCGATGCCGTCAGTGCCACCTGTGACAACGACGATCTTGTCCTTCATGTTCATGCCCCTTTTCCCACGGCCTCGAGGCAGGCTGTGACCAGCCCCCGGGCCCGACGCGAAATGTCCTCATCACTATACGCGGGTTTGAACAGGCTGCTCCCGACACCAAACCCATCCGCCCCGGCCCTGACCCAGTCCGCCATTGTCTGTTGATCCACGCCGCCGACGGGAAAGATGCGGGCAAGATCCGACGGCAGGACGGCTCGAAGCGCCTTGAGGCCTGCAGGCCCGACCACCTCGGCCGGAAACAACTTGAGCACCGAGGCACCCGCCGCAACAGCCGCAAACGCTTCACTGGGTGTCATCACGCCAGGCATCAGCGGAACGGCAGCACGACGCCCGGCCTTCATGACCTCGAGGTCGAGATTGGGCATCACAAGGAACTCCGCACCAGCCGAAACAGCATCTTCGACATCGCCCGGACGCAAGACCGTCCCCGCGCCGACAAGCGCATCTGCGGGAATGGCCGCGCGTGCCTCGCGGATGGATTGAAACGGCTGCGGCGAATTGAGGGTGACCTCCATGAGGCGCACGCCCGCCTGATACAAGGTGCGCGCCACGCCTGCCGCCCGCTCCGGCTGCAGCCCGCGCAGGACCACGACCAGGGGAACCGCCGCGATGGCCGCGGAAAAGCGCTGTGCAAGCAGGGTGAATACTCCGTTTCCACGGCCCTGCCCCGACCAGGCAGAGAATCCGAACTGAAGAAGATATCAGAGTTATCAACGAATTTGAAACAGCTGTTGGTCTACGCTCCTGTCAATGGCCGGCGAAAGACCAGCAACAAGTGGGGTTCTCATGAAAGTACTTGTGGTGGATGACTACAGCACGATGCGTCGCATCATTCGCAATCTGCTGACCCAGATCGGATACACCGACGTCGATGAAGCTTCTGACGGCGGGGACGCCTTGCTCAAGCTTCGCCAGGCCCAGTACGGCCTCGTGATTTCCGATTGGAACATGGAGCCCATGACCGGCTACGACCTGCTCAAGCAGGTGCGCTCGGATGACAGGCTGAAGACAACCCCCTTCATCATGGTCACCGCGGAATCCAAGACCGACAACGTGATTGCAGCAAAGAAGGCGGGCGTCGACAACTACATCGTCAAGCCGTTCAATGCGGCAACGCTGCAACAGAAGATCAACGCAGTCATGCCGCCCGCGATCAAGCCCAACTGAACAAGCAGGAACTTCAACCATGTCGGCGCTTCCTGCACACAGGGACACGGAACAGTTCGAAGCCCTCGAGCGGGCCATGCGCGAGACACCGCGCGGCCAGGCTTTCCTTGACGAGTTCGCCCGTCGTCTCCGCGCAGGCGACACGGACAGGGTCCTCGCAGCCCTCGGCGACCTGCGCTCGGCCCTGACCGACACCATCACCAACTCAAGCCTCGAGGTACTGCGCCGCGAGCTCGAGACGATGGCCGCATCCATCGCGCAGACACGCCGCGAGATCGCCTCGATCAGGCCGGAAGGCCCCGGCAACAACCGGATTGTGACGGCGACAGAGGAACTCGACTTTGTCATCAAGTCGACCGAGCGGGCCACCTCCGACATTCTCGGTGCGGCGGAACGAATTCAGGAAATCGTCAACGAGTTCCGGGCAAAGGGCGTTACCGACCCCTTGTGCGATGAACTTGAAATGCACGGCACCAACCTGATGATGGCATGCTCGTTCCAGGATCTCACCGGCCAGCGCATGTCGAAGGTCGTGAACACGCTGCGCTACCTCGAGACCCGCGTGAATGCCATGATCGAGATCTGGGGCATCACTGCAGAGGATGCCGCAGAGCATGCAGGCTTCGGGCTCACCCAAAGGCCGGACGGCCACCTCCTCAACGGCCCTGCCCGCGACGGCGAGGGCGTGGCCCAGGACGATATTGATCGCCTGCTGAACGGTGACACGGCGGTGGAGGACGCAGCCATGCCCGGCGCCGCCGCATCGCAGGACGACATCGACGCCCTGTTCCGGTAGGCCCACCCGCCGGAACCGCCGCACGGACCCGCCCGTCCTTGCTTTTTGCACTGCACTCAGCCGATAACAGGCCTCTGACTGGCGGGGCTGGGTGGATAGCTGAATGGCCGAATCTCCGGACACAATTCTCCTTGCGCTCGGCACATCGACGGCCGCCATCCTGCTTGCCATCGTTATCATGACGTTCCTGATGGAGGATCTGGCCACCGCAGGCGCTGCCATGCTGGCCGCGGCGGGAACGATCTCGCCGGTCGCCGCGGCCTCAAGCCTGTTCGTCGGCATATTCCTCGGAGACCTCTCGCTCTATGCCCTCGGCGCGGTCGCACGCAAGCACCCCTGGACGCTGGCCCGCATCGGCACGAACCGGTTGTCGCGGGGACAGGACTGGCTGCGCCAGCGCTACGTGACAGCCCTGATAGCCGCCCGCTGCCTGCCAGGGATGCGCCTGCCGACCTTCACCGCCAGCGGCTTCCTGAGCATGCCTTTCGGTACATTCTTTGCCGTCATGCTGATCGCCGGGGTGGCGTGGACAGCGGTGATATTCACCCTGGTCTACAGTTTCGGGATCGCGATCGCGGAATCCCTCGGACCCTGGCGCTGGGTTGCAGCCCTGGCCCTCATCGCCTTCGTCCTCTCGGGCCCACGCATCGCGCGCTTCCTCATGTCCCGGGGAAAGACGGACCAGTGAACGACCCGCTGGCCGGTGAGATCAGGCAACCCTACCGCGGTATGCCCCCGTTCGATGCCTCCGGTCCCGCCATCTCCTATTTCGAATTCTGGCCCCAGTACATCTTCTACGCCCCCCTGTGCGCCTATTGGGCCTGGCTGTCACTTCGCTTTGGCGGCATGACGCTTCCCACCATCGCCAACCCCAGGCTTCCATTGGGTGGATGGATCGGGGAGTCCAAGGCCAAGGTCTTCGAAACAGCCGGCCCACGGGCGCGAACATTCATAGCCAACTGGATGCTGGTTCACCGAACCCCAGCCCTTGGCGCAGCCCACGTCCTCGCCCGGGCCGCCACCGAACGCATCTCCCTGCCCTTCATCGCGAAGCCCGACAAAGGCTGCCGCGGCGTGGGCGTGAGGCGCATTCGAACGGCAGAGGAACTGGCGGCTTACATCGATGCATTCCCCGCCGACCAGGACTTCATCGTCCAGGAGCTGATCGACCACGAGGCGGAAGCCGGCATCTTCTACGTGCGACACCCCGACGCCCCGAGGGGCCGCATCATCTCCGTGACACTGAAATACTTTCCCTATGTGCACGGCGACGGCGTCTCCACGCTGGAACAACTTATCCGTGATGACCCGCGTGCGGGCCGCCTGGCGCACATCTACCTGCCGCGGCACGCGCACCGCCTCCAATGGGTCGTACCCCCGGGCCAACCCGTTCGCATCGCCTACACGGGCAGCCACAGCCGCGGCACGATATTCCGCAACGGTAACGCCTTTGCGACCGAAGCCATGGCCCGGGCCTTCGACGACATTGCCTCGGACATGGATGAATTCTACTTCGGTCGCTTCGATGTGCGCTTCACAGATATCGCAGCCCTCCAGCAAGGCCGCGGCTTCAGGATCGTCGAGATAAACGGCGCCGGTGCCGAGGCAACGCATGTCTGGGACCGCAACACGACCCTCCGGCAGGCCTACCGGGACCTGAGGGAGCAGTATCGGCTCCTCTGGCAGATCGGGGCGCACAACGCCCGGCGTGGCTTCAGGCCCGAACCGCTGGCGGCAGTGATCAACGCCTATCGCCATGAGACGGCGCTTTGGGCACAATACCCCCCGACGGAGTGATTTCCCATTCAAGCGGCACAGCAATGACCACAAAGACCAGACCCGTCGTCGACGAGTTCTCCTATGCCTCACCGGAGGATCCGCGCTTCAAGCGCTTCGTGATCCAGATGATCGAGCGCATGTCGGGCCAACCCGAGTTGAAGCGAATGTATCTCGAGCACCAGAACAGCCCATTGCCGGGCGAAAGCTTCTGGGATGCGGCCAAGCGCAAGCTGCGCCTCGACATCGACCTCAACCAGGAAGGCTTCGCGCAGATACCCCCGACAGGCCCCCTGGTCATCGTGGCAAACCACCCCTTCGGCGTGCTGGACGGACTGATGATCTGCTGGCTGGTGTCGCGCGTTCGTCAGGACTTCAAGGTTCTCACCAATGCGCTGCTGAACCGCGCGGAGGAAATCAAACCCTACCTGCTTCCCATCGATTTCGAGGAGACGAAGGCAGCCCTCGAGACCAATATCCGCTCACGCGCCGAAGCCAAGGCATTGCTGGAAAACGGTGGCGTCTTGATCGTCTTTCCCGGCGGAACCGTCTCGACGACACCATCGCTATTGTCGCGCAAGGCACAGGATCCGGAATGGAAGACATTCACCGGCCGCATGATCCTGCAAGGCAAGGCGCCGGTGGTTCCTGTGTACTTCGCCGGCCAGAACTCGCGCCTGTTCCAGGTCGCAAGCCACGTGAGCATGACGCTGCGCCTGTCACTTCTGTTCAAGGAAGTCCACGACAGGATAGGCGCGACACTGGCCATCAGGATTGGCAACAGGATCCCCTACGAGACCTTGAAGGCCATCACAGATCGCAAGGAAATGATGGCATTCCTGCGCGCGCAAACCTATGCCCTCGATGACGGCGTGA
The DNA here is from genome assembly GCA_040381215.1 of Alphaproteobacteria bacterium. Classification (GTDB taxonomy): domain Bacteria; phylum Pseudomonadota; class Alphaproteobacteria; order Micropepsales; family Micropepsaceae; genus SZUA-430. The sequence goes on from JBEIHO010000005.1 coordinate 55,415, forward strand.
AGCCCGGGTCAAAGCGACGCCGACGCGGCGAGTAGCTTGTCGAGGATATCGTCAAGCTTGCTCCGCTCGGCCGGGCTGAGCGCCACGACAAGCCTGCGCTCCATCTCCCGCGCCAGCGGGACGATCGCACTGTGATCGAGCCTGCCAGCCGCCGACAGGTAGAGATGCTTGGCGCGCCGATCGCCATCGACCGCCTTCTGTTCGACACGCCCTGAGGCCTGCAAGCGCGCGACGGCACGACTGACCTGAACCTTGTCCATGGCCGTTCTTTCGCTGATCTCGCCCGCTGTCAGCCCCGGAAACCGGCCGAGCACGGCCATGACCCGCCATTCCGGGATCGTCAGACCGAACCTCTTCTCATAGGTGCCCGCAATGCGGCTGCTCACCCGGTTTGAAAGCACGGATAGCCGATAAGGCAGGAAACTCTCCAGCTCGAGCGAACCCGCCGCCGGCAGCATGACCGCGTCGCCTTTCAAGCCACTCATCTAGCTGCGATCCGGCGCTGCCGCAGCGAACGCGGGATGCGCCCGGCACAACTGGTCGATACGAACCAGATTGGGAAACTCATCAACCGGCACCTTGAAGCGATAGGCATTCGCCATCTGCGGAACAAGGCAGATATCGGCAAGCGTTGGCGTTTCGCCGAAGCAGTAAGGACCCTCGGCGCCCGGAGCGGCCATCATCGCCTCCAGCGCCCGGAAACCCTTCAGGATCCAATGCGGGTACCAGCCGGATGCGATCTCGGCATCGCTATGCCCCATTTTGCCGAGGAACTGGCGCGTTCCCAGGTTGTTGATCGGATGTATGTCACAAGCGATGACATAGGCGAACTGCCTCACCCGGGCGCGCAGCACCGGATGCGTCGGCAACAGGCGGGGTTCGACATGGGTCTCGTCCAGATACTCGATGATCGCAAGCGACTGCGACAGGACACCGGCCTCGGTTTCCAGCGCAGGAACAAGCTCCTGCGGATTGACGGTCTTGTACATCTGCGAATGCTGCTGCCCACCGTCCTTCATCAGGTCGATGTTGACGCGTTCATAAGCGATGCCCTTGAGGTTCATTGCTATGCGCACCCGATAGGCAGCCGATGACACGGCATAGTCGAAAAGCTTCATCTCATCCCTCGTGGCGCTGCACGCGCTGGCTGATTGCGCCGAAGACGGAAGACCCGTCTGGCAACTTCATTTCAATCCGCACCAAGTCACCGAAGCGCAGGAACGGCGTCACGGGCTTGCCTGTCTCGATGGTCTCGAGCATCCGTCGCTCGGCGATGCAGGCAGACCCGCAGGAGCGGTCTGAATTCGACACCGTCCCCGAACCGATGATCGACCCCGCCTCAAGCTCCCGCGTCCGCGCGGCGTGGGCAATGAGCTGGGGAAACGAGAAGGTCATGTCGACCCCGGCATCGGGACTGCCAAAACGCTGGCCATTCAATTCGACCAGCAGGGGAAGGTGAACGCGACCATCCCGCCAGTGCGCGCCCAGTTCATCGGGCGTGACGGCAACGGGTGAAAAGGCGCTGGCCGGTTTTGACTGGAAGAAACCGAAGCCCTTCTCGAGCTCCTTCGGGATGAGATTGCGCAAGCTGACATCGTTGACCAGCATCAGCAGGCGTACGTGGCCCGCCGCCACCTCGGGCGAGGCCCCCATGGGAACATCCCCCGTGATCACCGCCACTTCGCCTTCCATGTCGATCCCCCAGGCCTCGTCGGCGGCCAGGATATCGTCTTGCGGGCCGATGAAGCTGTCGGACCCACCCTGGTACATGAGCGGATCCGTCCAGAACGAAGCCGGCATCTCGGCACCGCGCGCCTTGCGAACCAGTTCGACATGAGTGACATACGCAGAGCCATCCGCCCACTGGTAGGCACGCGGCAGCGGCGAGGCGCAATCCGACGCGCGGAAGGAAAACTGCCCGACGGGCGCACCACTGTTAAGCTCGGCGTAGAGCGCCTGCAGCTGCGGCGCAACCCGATCCCAGTTATCGAGGGCGCTTTGCAGCGTTGGGGCGATACCATCAGCCGCAATCGCATGCTTCAGGTCGCGCGACACGACGATGAGGCGACCATCACGACCTTGCTTGAGCGACGCCAGTTTCATTTCGCACCTCGCCAGCTGTCTGCATAGGAAACGTCTTCGACACTCTCGGCCAGGGGCGTGGCATCCAGCGGCAGGCGCGTGTCGATCATGACGGCGACCTCGTCGGTTTCCTTGCGTTCGAACTTCGCCGCCGCCGCAAAGGCCTTCGGATGCGGCCCGTGGGGGAAGCCTGCCGGATGAAACGTGATCATCCCGGGCTTGATGTTGTCGCGACTGAAGAAATTGCCAGCGTGGTAGAAGATGACCTCGTCGAAGTCGTCATTGCTGTGGAAGAACGGAACCTTCAGCGCGCCGGGATCACTCTCGATCGGGCGTGGAACAAAGGTGCAGACGACGAACTTGTCGGCCAGGAAGGTTGTGTGCACCGAGGGCGGCAGATGATACCGGTGGCTGACGATCGGCCTGATGTCACGCCAGTTGAGCTTGACCGGCAGGGCCGTGCCCTTCCATCCCTGCGCATCCAGCGGGTTGAACGGATAGGTGATGGTCGAAATCTGCCCCCGGCGCTTGACGAGGACTTTCCACGTGCGCTCCCCCTGTTGCCTCAGGAAGAGATCATCGATGTGCGGCGTGTCGAGCACAGCAGGATCGAACTGCGCATGTTCGCCAAGCATGCCGCGATCCGGCAACCGGTAAGCACTGTCGGTCGCCTCGATCATCAGGATCGAGCAGCGCGAGGATGGCTCGACGCGCCACATCGTGCCACGCGGCAGAAGGACATAATCGCCATCGCGGAATGGCATGTGGCCGAAATCGCAGTAGAGCGAGCCGCTCCCCGAATGGATGAACAGAAGCTCGTCGCCATCGATGTTGCGGGCAAGCTCTGTCATGGGCTGCTCGAGATGCCACAGGCTCAGCCGGGCATTCCCGTTGGCCAGCAACGGTGCGACGGCGAGAGGCGACGCCGGCCCCGCAACCAGCCGGTTCGTATCATACGCGTGCGGTCGAAGCGGACCCTCGAACGAGGTCCACGCCGTCGGCATGTGTGCATGATACATGTGCGTCGCAGGCCCGAAGAAACCCTCGCGCCCGATTTCGCGCTCATAGGTACCCTCCGGCAGATCGGCATGCGCCTGGCGCGACGCACGCCCCTCGATGCGGGGGAAATTGATCCAGCCCTTGCTCATGCGCTCAGGACCCCGCGACGGATCTGGTCAAGCTCGATCGACTCGAACAGGGCCTTGAAGTTGCCTTCACCGAAACCCTGGTTGCCCTTGCGCTGGATGATCTCGAAGAAAATCGGCCCGATCGCATTCTGCGTGAAGATCTGAAGCAGCAAGCCGGAATCCGGGCCACCATCGATCAGGATCTGGTTGCGCTTGAGCCTTTCGACATCCTCGCCATGACCGGGCACGCGCCGATCGATCCCCTCGAAATAGGTCTCGATGGTCGACTGGAACGCAACACCCGAGTGACGCAGGCTCTCGACGGATGCATGGATATCCTCCGTGGACAGCGCAATATGCTGGATCCCCTCGCCCTTGTATTCGTCGAGATATTCCGCGATCTGGGACTTGTCGTCGGAACTCTCGTTGATGGGAATGCGGATCTTGCCGCACGGACTTGTCATCGCCCGGCTCTTGAGACCCGTCAGCTTGCCCTCGATGTCGAAATACCTGATCTCGCGGAAATTGAAGAGCTTTTCGTAGAAACCGGCCCACAGGTTCATGTTGCCGCGATAGACATTGTGCGTGACATGATCGATGTCGATCAGGCCCGCACCCTGGTGACGGTACCCGAGCGCCGGATCCGTGGGCACGAAATCGATGTCGTAGATCGACACGCCGCCCGGCGCATAGCGATCGACGAAATAGATCACGCTGCCGCCAATGCCCTCGATGGCGGGAATATTGAGTTCCATCGGCCCGACCTTGCCGGCAAACGGCTTGGCACCATTCGCAAGCGCACGCGCGTGGGCCTGCCCCGCGTCCCTGACCCGAAACGCCATCGCACAGGCCGATGGCCCATGCGCCTTGGCAAATCGCGCCCCGTGGCTGTCAGGTTCCGCATTCACGATGAAGTTGACGTCGTTCTGCCGATACAGCGTGACATTCTTCGAACGGTGGCGCGCGACCGCACGAAAGCCCATCGTCTCGAAATAGCGCCCGAGCGCCGCCGTATCCGGAGCCGTGTACTCGATGAACTCGAACCCATCGGTACCCATCGGATTTTCGAACAAATCAGCCATTCCAGCCATCCCTTAACCAAATGTGAGGCCACAATATAGTTTCATTTGAAACTATTATCAACCCGGCAAAGCTTTTTGCCGATAATTGAACCCTGACATTCCACACCCATCTAATGCTGCACCGCCTGAAGGGTCTTCCTTTCACCAGGCGGGTTTGAGGAGCAACGCAAGCAATGTCGAACATCTTCACACCCCGCACAGGCGGCACCACGGGCAAGGGCGGACCCGGTCTCCCCGGATCCATGGGAGGCTTTCTGAAAGCACCCATCGTCCTTGTGGCGGTCATTGGTGCGATCATCGTCTGGTCCGGCGTCACGACAATCGATCAGGGAAATGTCGGCGTGAAGCTGCGCTTCGGCCAGGCCGTCGACACCATGCAACCCGGCTTTCACATCATCATCCCGTTCATGGATCGCGTGGTCGTGTTTTCGACACGCACCAAGAAGCAGAGCTACAGCCAGGTGAACGCCTACTCCCGCGATATCCAGGCGGCCGACAATCTCGTCTCGGTCAACTATCGCGTCGACGGAACCAAGGCGATCGAAGTGTATTCGCGCTACGGCGAGAACTTCGTCGACAGCATCATCAGCCCCGTGATCCAGAAGCGGTTCAAGGAAATCTTCGGCAAGTATGATGCCCGCGAGATCGTGAACGCGCGCGACAAGCTGGGCATCGAGGTCGAGAACAACATTCGCCAGAACATGCCCAACGGCATCATCATCGAAGGCGTGCAGATCGAGAATATCGAATTCTCGGACGCCTATGAGCAGGCGATCGAGGCAACAGCCCAGGCTGAAGCATCGGTTCGCAAGGCCATGCAGGAACTCGCCCAGAAGAAGGTGGACGCCGAGAAAACCGTGGTCCAGGCCCAGGCCGACGCCCAAGCACGCCTCGCCGCCGCCAAGGCCGAAGCCGACGCCATCAAGCTGAAGGGCGACGCCGAAGCCTCCGCGATCCAGGCCAAGGCCAACGCCCTGCGCGAAAACCCGAGCCTGGTCGCCCTCGCGGCAACCGAGAAGTGGGACGGCAAACTTCCCACCACCTTCGTGCCCGGCTCCGCGGTGCCCTTCCTGCAGATACCCCGCGGCCAATAGCGCCTGCACAAATAACGCACGACGCCGAGGGCTCGCCCCACCACGGGGCGGGCCCTTTTCATGCATCAGGGAACAAGTGCTTTACCCCGGCGCCGGACAGGACTACCCATCCCTTGCCGAAAGAACGGGGACCCCATGCTCTCACTGTCAAAGATCGCGCAAATCGCACTGACCACCCAGGATCTCGCAAAGGCTCTGCCCTTCTACAGGGACACCCTGGGCCTGAAGGTCCTCTTCGAGGTCCCCGGCATGGCCTTTCTGGACGCAGGCGGCATACGCCTCATGCTGGGCGAAGCAAAGCTGCGCGATCCACTCCAGAACAACACCTATGTCTATTTCGACGCCGGCGATTGGCTGGAAACCGAAACGGCCCTCGAGGCTCGCGGCCTGAAATTCGACCGCCCCGCTGACGTCGTGCAGCGGGCCGAAGGCAAGGAGCACGTCATCCGCTTCTTCCGGGATCCCGACGGCAACGCCCTCGCCATCATGGGCTGGCGGCCAGCGGCCGGCTAGGACTTGGTCTTCAGGAGGACCAGTTCCTCCGCGGCCGACGGGTGCAGCGCGACCGTGGCATCGAAGTCGCGCTTTGTTGCCCGCATCTTCACGGCGATGGCAACGCACTGGATCATTTCCGCTGCCGCCTCGCCCAGGATGTGGCAGCCCAGCACACGCTGGCTTTCGGCATCGACCACAAGCTTCATGAAGATCTGCGTGTCGCGCCCGGACATGGTCGCGCGCATCGGCCGGAAGGCCGTCTTGTAGATGTCGACACTGATCCCCTGTGCACGGGCGACGTCCTCGGGCATTCCGACGACACCGATCTCCGGCGTGCCGAAGACCGCCGTCGGGATGTCGCCATGATCGACGCGCGAGGGATTGTTGTTGAACAACGTCTCGGCCAGCGCAGCCCCCTCGCGGATCGCAACCGGGGTCAGGTTCACGCGATTGGTGACGTCACCGACAGCATGGATACACGGGACGCTCGACTGCCCAAGCTCATCGACCACCACCGCGCCTGCATCGTCCAGCCGCACGCCACAGGATTCAAGCCCCAGGCCCTGCGTGCTGGGCCGTCGCCCCGTCGCAAACATGACCTCGTCGACGAGATGCTCCGACCGGTCGGACAGCGTGACCCGCTTGCCACCCGCCTCCTGGCGGATCGACACGACAGACGCGCAAAGACGCACATCAATGCCGCGCTTCTGCATCTCCTGGCGCATCCGCGTGCGGATCTCCCCGTCAAAGCCGCGCAACAGTTCTTCGCCGTGATGCACGAGCAAGGTCGCGCTCCCCAGCCCATTGAAGATCCCGGCGAATTCGATGGCGATATAGCCACCACCAACCACCATGACCCGTCGCGGTTGCGCCGCCAGGTGAAACGCCTCATTGGAGCTGATCGCAAGTTCGCTGCCTTCGATGCCCGCCGGCACGAAAGGATGCCCGCCCGTCGCAATGAGGATATGTCGCGCGGTCACGCTCCGACCCGACCGCAGGAAACGAACGCTGTTGGGCCCGGCAACAACAGCCCGATCCTCGACAAGCGTGACGCCGGCAGCAGCCAGGTTCTTGCGATAAAGACCCTCGAGCCTTGCGATCTCCCGATCCTTGTTGGCAATCAGCTTTTCCCAGGAGAACGCACGCGGACTTTCTTGCCAGCCAAACCCGGCCGCATCCTCGAAATCCTCGGCATAGCGGCTGGCATAGACCATGATCTTCTTCGGCACGCATCCACGGATCACGCAGGTGCCGCCCACGCGGTACTCTTCGACCACGGCGACGCGGGCACCATGCTGGGCCGCCATGCGGCTGGCCCGCACGCCCCCCGACCCTGCGCCGATCGTCAGGAGATCAAAATCGAAAATATCCATGGCCCACCCTCATTCGCCGGATAACGACGGCCGGATGTAGCAGGCACAAGCTGCAGCGACAACGCCCGTCAGGACAGCGCCAGGCTCAAAGCCCGGCGCGCGCCATCAGCGGTTCGAGCGCAGGATCAATTTCGGGGGCATGTTCCTTGAGATAGGCAAGCAGCGCCCGCTCATTCTCGTCAAGCGTATCGTTGCGCAGCAGGCACCCTGCCAGCCATGCAGCCTCCTCGGCATCGATGCGCTCGCGCGTCAGGCGACGATCGGTCTCCTCGCGCAGGGCCTCCGCCTCCGCACGCGCACGCTCGGCGCCCGTAGGGTCAAGCTCCTTCCAGACATCCGCAAATGGGATGTTGCCCGACAACAGCGACCGCATGCCACTTTCCAGCATGGCGGCAACCGAGCCGCGCTCATCAAGCCACTTCTCGCGCGCCGTCGCGACGTCGATGGTTGGCAGGACGGGATCGTTCATGGGATTGAGAAGATGATTGGCGATCGAAAGGCAGAAGAACTCGGTCCACGCGGGGTCGTTGGTACCGGCCTGCGTCGCTTCGTTCAGTGACAGGAGCATGTTGGCCTCGGCACGCGAGACCAGCAGGCGGCGCTCGCCGGCCGGCGCATGCAGCGCCTTGCGCAGAATGGCGACATCCGCCGCAGAGACGCTGAACGCAGGCCTGTTTTGGCCCGGCGCGGCATCGCTCGACAGCAGGACTTGCTGCCTGACCGCCTCGATGACCAGGGTCGAAAGCTCGTCGGGAACGCTGGTGGCGTAGTACACGATGTTCAGCAGCAGCTCCAGTTCGGTCCGGCTCGACACATGGCCATCGCGCAGGACGTTGTCGATCAGGTATCGCGCCTGCGCCGCGCTGACATGCCCGCGCGGCTCGACCTGCCAAACGAAATAGTCGGTCAACGCTTCGACATAGAGCGCCGCAAACGAAGGATGCTTCTGCTGGCAGGCATGATCGAGGCGGAACAGGATCTCGGCATCACCGGAAGAAACCTTTTCCCGTGCATACACCATCTGCCGCAGGCGCAAGGCATGCTGGGCATCGATTTGCCCGCGGGCGCGCAGTTTCTGGTCCAGTTCGGTGATGCTCAGCGGCTGTGTCATTTCCACCCTCATGCCCATTTCGGAATGATGCATGTTAAGGCAGCAGTGATGAAAAAACCTCCCATGTCCCCGAAGGCAGAACGGGGACAGGGCCCTGAAAGTCTTGGGATAAGTGAAGGCAACCCTTGCAAACCAATGAATTCGTTCCTAACTGACGCTTAACACCTTCTCTCCAGGCATCCATGAAAAACCTACCCGAAACACACGGTCTCGCAGCCGTCTGGCTCGTCGATGACCAGCCCCTGCGCCGCGCGGGCCTCAAGGCGCATCTGGCAGCCGCCGGATTCTCGGTCGTGGCAGAAGGCCAAAGCGTGGATGACGCAGCGTCAGGCGCCAAGCGTCATCAGATGCCGCAAGTTCTGGTGATCGATGGCGCGCAGGGCACGGCATCGATCGCCATCGCGCTGACAAGGCACCCCAGAATCAGGATCATGGTCCTTGGCAACGCGCCCGACCCGACATCGATGGCAGAAGCTTTCGCCGCCGGCGCGCACGGATATGTACTCAAGCGCATTTCGCCTGACGCACTCGTCGAATCCCTCCGCCTTCTCCTTGCAGGCGAAAAAGTCTTTCCCTCGGAAGTATCCGACTTGCTCATCAGGCTCCCGTCGGGCCGCACCCAGCGCCCCACCGAAAGGGAAACGCCCCTCTCGCCTCAGGAGATGGAAATTACACGCCACCTCGCCGATGGAACGCCCAACAAGATGATCGCTCAGGCGCTCGACATCACCGAGGCGACGGTCAAGGCCCATGTGAAGACCTTGATGAGGAAGATCGGCGTATCGAACCGGACGCAGGCGGCGATCTGGGCGCTCAACAACGGCCTGACGCCGGCTGCTGCCGGCCGGGAACCCTGGGTCAGTGGTAAATGAACAGCGGATAGGGGCTGCGCGCCATCAGCCCGGTGGTACAGGAACCGAGCAGCGTCTCGCGCCATCCCCGATGTCCGTAGGCCCCCATCACGAGCATATCCACCCCGATCGACCGCGCCTTCTCGAGAATGACATCCCGGGGAGCCGCCGATGACGACAGGGCATGCACGGTCGCGCCGTGGCCATGAAGCGCTAGATAGGACCGCGCATCATCGAGAACGCGCGGCGACAGGCGCGGATCGTCGCTGACGCAGGCAACATGAACCTCGTAGCCCCGCGGCAGTCCCAGCAGCACGAACAATTGCAGCGCCCGCGACGCGGCTAGGCTGCCATCGGTGCACACCAGCACCCGCCCCGTCGCCTGCGCAGGCAGCGACGTGACAATGAGCGGGCGCGACTGAAGCTGCAGCAGCCGGCTGACCGGCCGCGTGACACCGCCCTCGTCAACGCCATGGAACGAACTGTCCCGCCCGACAAGGACGACATCATGCTGCGCGCACGTCGACTGCACGAGGGCGACGGGATCCCCCTCCATCTCGAACATCCGGCTGACGATGCCGGCCTGATCGCAGCGTGTCTTGAAGCCTTCGAGCAGCACCCGCGTCGATTTGTGCGCCCGCTCGAGGCGAGCGGCATCCGCGCGCTGCTTGTAGGCAGACGCCCCGAGGGGCACCGCCTCGGCTCCCGCGAAATACTCGAGGTCCACGACCCCCAACCCTGCCAATTGGCTACCGTGGCGCCCGGCCATCTGCACCGCCAGCTCCACCGCGACCTGGGCCGCAGGCGCCTCGTCCAGCGCAACAAGAATGCTCTTCATGGAACCTCCCGCTTTTCGCCCCACACTCGCACGCGCAGCCCCGCCGGCAGTTGACCTGGGTCAAGATGGGCCGCCCGGCGCAGCCACGAGGTAAACGACGCAGACAGGAAGGCCCCGGGATGATAGGTCTCCCAGCCCGGGCATGACTGATCCGCAGGACCCATGATCATCATCACGACGCAGTGCTTCCCACCCAAGCTGGGCGGAATCGAGAACCTCATGGGAGGCCTGGCCCAAAGCCTTGCGGCACAGGGAAAGACCGTGAAGGTTTACGCCGACAGCAGCAAGGAGCCTGCACGCTTCACCGACTTCAGCGTCGAGCGCTTTGGCGGCTTCAAGCCGCTGCGGCGTCTGCGCAAGGCCTGGACAGTCGCCCGCGCCAGCAAGGCTGAAGGCGTCGAAGGGATCTTTGCGGATTCGTGGAAAAGCATCGAGCATCTGGGCCGTGCCAGCGTCCCCGTATCCGTGCTGGCGCACGGAATGGAATTCCCCGCATCGCCGTCCCCTGCCAAGGCAAGGCGCATCCGGACGGCGCTGGCGCGGGCCAATTCAGTGATCGCGAGTTCCAGCTACACGGCATCCCTCGCATCACCCTATCTTGACCCCGCCAGGACAAGGCTCGTGGTCATCAACCCGCCGATTGGACCGCAGCCCGCCGCCCCCGAGGAAGAGCTGGCAGTTCTGCGTCAAATCACAGCCGACCGCGGCCCCGTCATTGCCACCCTGTCACGCCTCGAACCCCGCAAGGGCATCGACAGCGTGCTCGATGCGCTGCCGGCGCTGCTCGCCAGGCACCCGTCGCTCATTTATCTGGTGGCCGGCGGCGGCGACGACAGGCCGCGCCTGGAGGCCCTCGCCCGCGAGCGCGGTGTCGAGCACGCAGTCAGGTTTCTGGGTCCCCTCGATGCAGGCCGAAAAGCCGCGCTCTATGCAGTCGCAGACGTTTTCGCCATGCCCACCCGTCGCGAGGGAAACTCCGTCGAAGGGTTCGGCATCGTCTATCTCGAGGCCGCATGGTACGGCCTGCCCTCCCTTGCCACCCGCGATGGAGGTGCCGTCGATGCCGTCCGCGAAGGCGAAACAGGCCTCCTCTGCCTGCCGCGCGACATCGATGACGTGGCCGAAAAGATCGATCGCCTGATCAACGACGCCCGCGGCCCGCGCCGCCTTGCCGAAGCCGCCCGCAAGCGCGCACACGGCGAAGCCCAATGGACCGCCCGGGTTCAGGAATACCTGGCCACCCTGCGCCAGAACCACTCGTGATGAGGAAGGAAAGTGGTGGGTGATGCAGGAATCGAACCTGCGACCCGCTGATTAAGAGTCAGCTGCTCTACCATCTGAGCTAATCACCCGCTGCGGTTGCCGGAGACCGGGCCGAGCATCGTGCCAACCCGGATGGGGTCAAACACGAAAGAGGCGTGCGTATACCAAGCACGCCCCCGCCTGTCCAGAAAAGCCTCGCGGGAAACAGCGGAAAAGAATGGCGCAAATCCGCGCGGGCGGCCTCAGGATCCCTTGGAAGCCTCTGCCCCCATGCGCTGGGCATACCCGCCGGCGACCATCTGGGCCATCAGGTCGAAAAGCGCCTCCGGGTTCTGCCGCCGCAGCTTGACGATTTCCGCCTCCATGCCCTCGGCGAAGATGAGCTCCCGCTTCCCCTCCCTCAGCCCGTCAAGGATGCGCAGGGCAAGGTCCTCTGGCGCAAGGCCATTGTCGATGGCCGCATCGCTCGCCCCGCGCGCCTCGCCCGTCGCACCCAGCGCATTGCGTGACACGTTGGTCCGGACCGAACCTGGCGCCACCACCATCACACGCAGGCCCTGATGGGCTGTTTCTGCGCGAAGACTGTCGTGGTAGCCAATCAAACCGTGCTTGGCCGCGCTGTAGGCGGTGCGCAACGGCGCCCCCACAAGTCCCGCCACGCTCGAGATGGCGACAATGTCACCGCCTCCAGCCATCACCATCCGCGGCAGTATCGCCTGCGTCAGCGCGATGGGCGCCAGCAGGTCGACGGCAACGATCTTTTGGTAGACGTCGAACACGGTCTCGACCGCCAGGGAACGCTGCGAGATGCCGGCATTGTTCACCAGCCCGTCAATGCGACCACCGGAAGCCGAGGCATGACGCCATGCGGTCTCGACGATCGCGGGAATGGCCGCATAGTCAGTCGCCTCGAAAGGCAGCAGCAGCGGGTCATTGCCGCAGGCTGCGGCAACCTCCTTCAGGGCACCCACATTACGGCCGGAAAGCACAAGCCGCGCCCCGGCGCGCGACAACGCAACCGCAAGCGCCGATCCGATACCCGACGATGCCCCCGTGATCCACCAATGCTTGCCCTCGAACATCCATGCCTCCTTGACGATGAGTTGGACACTGGCAGGACGCCCGCACCGCTGTCCATAGGCCTCTAGGCGCCGCGGGGGATCTCGACATTCCGGTGGACCTGGACCGAAAGCAGCAGGCCGAAACCGATCAGCACCGTCAGGAGCGCGGTTCCACCATAGGAAACCAGGGGCAGGGGAATGCCGACGACCGGGATGAGCCCCATCGACATCGACGTATTGATGAGGATGTAGAGCAGGAAATTGACGCAGACGCCCATCGCGACCAGCCGGCCGAACTGGCTGCGCGCTTTGAGAGCAATCCGCACCCCGTGCGAAAGCAGCGCCAGGTAGAGGCTCATCAGCACCATGAGCCCCACCAGCCCGAACTCCTCACCAAGCACCGTGAAGATGAAGTCAGTCTGCTTTTCAGGCAGGAAATTCAGCCGGCTCTGCGTACCCTGCCCGAACCCCTTGCCAAAGACCCCGCCCGACCCGATCGCGATCTTGGACTGCGTGATGTTGTAGCCGGCGCCAAGAGGATCGCTGTCGGGGTCGAGGAATGTCTGGACGCGCTGCTTCTGGTAATCCTTGAGCGCAAATTCCCACCCCACCGGAATGATCGCGAGCCCCAGTGCAATCACGGGCACGATGATCTTCCACGAAAGTCCTGCAAGAAAGATCAGCCCGCAGCCGCCGGCGATCAGGATCGTCGCCGTGCCAAGGTTCGGCTGCATCAGCACAAGCCCCGCCGGCACAAGGATCAGCAACAGCGCCGGCACCAGCCGCGAGGGCCTCGAGACATCGTCGAGCAGGACCCCGTGCAGGAACCGCGACAGCGCCAGAATGAGCGCAAGCTTCATCAACTCCGACGGCTGCAACTGCAGGGGACCGATCTCGATCCAGCGCTCGGCCCCCTTGCCCATCCGCCCCCCGAGCTCGGTCGCCACCAGGAGAAGCAGCGTCACCCCGTAGATGGGATAGGCAAGCCGGTACCAGGTCCGGACATGCGTAAGCGCAACGGCAAGCAGCAGCGCGATCCCCACACCAAAGCGAGCGATCTGCCGTCCCGCCCAGGGCTCGAAGCTGCCGCCCGCCACCGAATAAAGCAGGCCAAACCCGATCCCCGAGATCACGGTGATGAGAATGACGACCGTCCAGTTCAGCGACCGCAGCTTGCCGCCAAGGCGCAAGTCGCGCGCCGCAGACGCGATGGTTCCGTCAAGCGCCATGAGGCTTGCCGTCCTGCGCAGGCAGGGTCTGGGTCGCCCGGCCCGGCGGCACGAACAACTTCTTGTGAGACAGGTCCCGCTGCGCGACCAGTGTCATCACGTCCTTGGCAATGGGTGCAGCCGTCTTGGACCCGCCGCCACCATGCTCCACCACCACGGAAATCGCATAGCGCGGGTTGACCACAGGCGCAAAGGCGATGAACAGCGCGTGATCACGCAGTTCCCACGGGATCGAATTGGGATCCCGCCCTCGCAACGCCGCCGTGAGCCGCCTGACCTGGGCCGTTCCCGTCTTCCCCGCCATGTCGAACCCCTCGACATCCAGGCGCGATCGAGCTCCCGTGCCTCCCTGGTTGGTGACCGCATCCATGCCATTGTGCACGATCGCCACATGCGCAGGGTCAAGCCCGATATCGTCCACCGCCGGCCGGGCGAAGGGAACACCATCATAGGACTTGATGACATGAGGCAGCACAGCCTTGCCGCCATTGGCCAGCCGGGCCGTCATGACACAAAGCTGCAGGGGCGTGGTCAGGACAGCCCCCTGCCCGATCCCCACGTTATACGTGTCGCCGTCTCGCCAGATATCGCTTCGCGCCCGCTTCTTCCAGGCAGGGTCCGGCATGAGCCCCTTCTTCTCGCCCGGTATCTCGAGCCCATAGGCCTCGCCGATGCCGAACTTGCGCGACATGGCTGCAATGGCATCGATGCCAGTGCGCCGCGCGCACTCATAGAAATAGACGTCGCAGGAGTGTTTGATCGCCAGCGTCATGTCCATGCTGCCATGCCCGCCACGCTTCCAGCAGTGGAAGACGTGGCGCCCAAGTGACGTAGCCCCCGAGCAATGAACGCGCGTCTGCGGCGACATCGCACCGGACGCGAGCGCCGCCAACGCAACAACCGGCTTGTAGGTGGACCCCGGAGGATACATCCCCGTGATCGCCTTGTTCAGGAGCGGCTTGAGCGGATCTTCATTCAGCGCACGCCATGTCTTGGGCGACACGATGGTGGTGAAGTCATTGGGATCGAAGCCGGGGGCCGACACGATGGAGATGATCTCGCCCGTGTTGACATCCATCACGACGACCGAACCGCTCTGCCCGACCATGCGCTCCTGCGCCAGCTTCTGGACTTCCATGTCCAGCGACAGCACCACATCCTGTCCCGTTTTCCCCGGCGTGCGCGCCAGTTCCCGGATCACGCGCCCATGGGCATTGACCTCGTTATGCGAGGCATCCGGCTTGCCGCGCAACGGACGATCCGCCGCCTTCTCGACCCCTGATCGCCCGATCCGGAAGCCAGGCAGCGACAGCAGCTCCGGGTCTTCCTCGATATCCTTGTCCGTGGGTCCGGCAACATAGCCCAGCACATGGCTGAGCCAGGGCCCGAACGGGTAAGACCGCAACTCGCCCACATCCGGGATAAGCCCCATGAGATCGGGCGCGTGCAGGTTGACCTTCGCGAACTCGTCCCAGCTCAGCCCTTCAGCCACCAGGACCGGATTGAAGGGCTTCGAGCGCGCGACCTCGCGCAGGACCCGGTTGATGCGGCTCTGTGGCAGGTCGATCAGCGCCGCAACCCGCGCAAGCGCCGCCTTGGCGTCGGGGTACGCTCGGGCGTCAGCAGCAAGCGGAAATTCTGAGCCGTCCGCGCCAGCTCCACGCCGAACCTGTCATAGATGCGACCACGCCGCGGCGCGAGCAGCTGCAGGTTGATCCGGTTGTCCTCGGCCATCGTGGCAAAGCGCTCGCGCTCCAGCACCGACAGCTGGAACATGCGGCCCGTCAGCAAGCCGAACAGGCCCAGCGTGCCCGCCGAAAGCAGCGCGGTTCGTCGTGTGAAAGACCTGAACCGGACACTGTCGCGACCATCCATCATGGACAATTATGATCCTTCATAGGCTTTCGGGCGCAGTGGTCAGGACACGACGCAGCAGCATGAAGACCCGCGCCAGCAGCGGATAGAAACCAAGCGTCACCGCAGCCTGCAACAGAAGTGCTGCCGGATCGAGCCAGCGCTCGAACAGCAACATGGCCATGAGCCAGGCAGCACCCGTCGCAAGCGCCGTGACAAGCGCAAAGCCCAGCCACGCACCAATCCCTGTGCGTCCCCGAAAGAACACCCTTTGCGTCAGCGTGAAACCATGCGCCAGCAAGTAGATCACGACCCAGAACCCGGGCGGCGTTCCCGTCAGCAAGTCCTGCGCGATCCCGATCAGGAACACGGCCCACGGCGGCATGAAGGCCGGCCCGTTCATCGCCCAGAAAAACAGGCTGGACAACGCAATGTCCGGCATGGGCATGGCGCCCGGCAGCAGGTGCACCGGCGCCGTGGCAGCCAGCATCAGCAGCAGCGTGAATATCAAGGCCAGCGCACGCCAGAAGAACTGCGCAACCCACATATAGGCGGCATGGGCAGCGTCGATCATCGCGCCACGCCCCCCTCAAGCCGCATGACCACCGGAACGCGCGGCGGCGGCACGGGCGAGGACGCAGGCGCTCCCGCCCCCCCGAGCGAAGAAGGAACAACCGTCGCTGCAGGCGCCGCCGGCGCAGGCGTCTGCGGTTCGGCATCGACATCGACGGGCGCCTGGTACTTGAGGATGCGTACGAAATCGGCCCGCCGCTCGCTCGTGAAAAGACTGACGCGCGGCGCGCTTGCACCCCGCATCACGGTTCCCACCACGATACCCGGCGGCAGCACGCCGCCATCCGCCGTTGTCAGGACACGCGCCCCGGCCGTCAGGCGTGAACCGGGCGGCAGGTACTGAAGCGTTGGACGGTCCGTGTTGTCGCCCGCCAGGATGGCCTTCAGGTTGGCGCCCTCGACGATGACCGGGATCCGGCTGCTGAGATCCGTGAGCAACACGACCCGCGACGAGCGCCGCCCCGTGCCGATGATGCGTCCAAGCATGCCCCGGTCATCAACGACCGCCTGCCCGCGAACCACGCCCTGCTCGGCGCCGACGCTGACCAGCACGGAGCGCACGAAAGGCCCCGACATGTCTGCGATGACGCGCCCGGCGACACCGGCAACCGGCGCCTCCGTCGGCACACGCAGCAATTCCTCATAGCGCCGGACCTTGCGCTGCAGCTCGCCAAGCTCGCCCTGCGCCATGCGCAAGCGCACGTTCTCGTCCCGCAGGCGCTGGTTTTCCTCATAGACGGAAAGAAAAGTACCGAGCCCCTCGATCCACCGATTGGCCTCTGCCGCAGGACCCGCCACGACCTCCATCGCGGACGCTGCCATGTCATCGGCCGCACCCCGCACGATTTGCGTCAGCTCGCCTTCGCCACGCGAAACGACCAGAACACCGACCCCCACGACGAACAACAGCGCAAACAGGCGGTTCTGGACCACGAAGGCCCAGAACCCGGAAGACCTGTTGCGCCTGGAGTTCCATGCCATCGGCAGGGACCGCTCGGATCAGTAATAGACGGACGAAAGGACTTGCCTGTGCGAGTTCAGGTGCTCGAGCACCTTTCCCGTCCCAAGCGCGACGCACGACAAGGGTTCATCGGCGATGGAAACCGGAAGACCAGTACGCTCCCTCAGCACCTGGTCCAGGTTGGTCAGCAAGGCCCCACCCCCGGTCATGACGATGCCCTTCTCGACGATGTCAGCCGCAAGCTCCGGCGGCGTCGCCTCGAGGGCCACTTTTACCGCCTCGACGATCTGGCTGACGGGTTCCTGCAGCGCGTCGGCAATTTGCGCCTGGCTGATCGTGATTTCCTTCGGCACGCCATTCAGCAGATCGCGCCCCTTGATGTCGATGCGCACATCGTTGGCGTTGTCAGGCGCCTTGGCGCAGCCAACTTCCTTCTTGATGCGCTCGGCGGATGCCTCCCCGATCAAGAGGTTATGGTGCCGTCGAATGTAGGAAATGATCGCCTCGTCCATCTTGTCGCCACCCACCCTTACCGAGCGGGCATAGACGATCCCGCCCAGCGAAAGAACGGCGACCTCGGTCGTCCCGCCGCCGATATCGACCACCATGGACCCCGTGGCCTCGGTGACGGGCAGGTCGGCCCCGATGGCAGCCGCCATCGGTTCCTCGATCAGATAGACCCGGCGCGCCCCGGCCTGCAGTGCCGATTCCTGGATGGCGCGCTTCTCTACCGCCGTCGCCCCCTGAGGGCACGCAGATGATGATCATGGGATTGGCGAACGAGCGCCGGTTGTGAACCTTGCGGATGAAGTGCTTGATCATCTCCTCGGCCACCTCGAAATCGGCGATCACGCCGTCGCGCATGGGCCTGATGGCCTCGATGTTCCCCGGCGTTCGACCCAGCATCATCTTGGCGGCATTGCCGACCTCGAGAACCTGTTTCCTGCCGTTCTTGTTCATCATCGCCACGACCGAAGGTTCGTTCAGGACAATGCCCCTGCCCTTCACATAGACCAGCGTGTTCGCGGTCCCAAGGTCAATGGCCATGTCCGACGACAGCATTCCAAGCAGGCTAGAAAACATCGGCGTCTCCAACTTCTTCTTGTTGGCGGATGGTCCCTCTGCCAGACCACCCGCAGGTTCCGCGCCGCGCTATCGCGCGACGGTCAATGTCTCAGGCTTTGTCTTCTGGCGCTTGACCAGCAGCTTGTTGAGCGCATGCACATAGGCCTTCGCCGCCGACACAAGCGTGTCGGTATCGGCCGCCCGTCCCGTGACGCTGCGTCCATCCTCCGCCAGCCTGACCGTGACGCCCGCCTGCGCATCCGTGCCTTCAGTCACGGCATGGACATCGAACAGGGCAAGCGTCGCCTCATGCGGATAGAGCGACTTGATGGCATTGAAGATGGCATCCACCGGACCATCGCCGCGGGCAACGCCAAGCCGCGTGTCACCGTCGATCGACAACTCGAGCTCGGCGCTCTGCGGACCGAACGTTCCCGCGACAACGCGCAGGTTCACGAACTGGATCTTGTCCTGGCCACGCGCGATCTCGTCATCGACCAGAGCGATGATGTCCTCGTCGAACACATGCTTCTTCTTGTCGGCCAGGTCCTTGAAGCGCCGGAAGGCGTCCTCCAGCGCATTCGCCCCCAGCTCGTACCCCATGGCCTCGAGCTTGTCCTTGAACGCATGGCGGCCGGACAGCTTGCCCAGCACCAGAGACGTCTTGGCCACGCCCACGGATTCCGGCGTCATGATCTCATAGGTCTGCGTGTGCTTGAGCATCCCGTCCTGATGAATTCCGGACTCGTGCGCAAAGGCATTCTTGCCGACGATCGCCTTGTTGAACTGCACCGGGAAGCCGGTCACGTTGGAGACCATCTTCGAGGCACGGGTAAGCTGCTGCGTTTCGATCCCCGTCGTATACGGCAGGATGTCGCTGCGGACATTCATCGCCATGACGATTTCCTCGAGCGCCGCATTGCCGGCGCGCTCGCCGATGCCATTGATCGTGCACTCGATCTGCCGCGCCCCGCCCGCAACGCCGGCCAGCGAGTTCGCCACCGCAAGCCCCAGGTCATTGTGGCAATGGGTCGAGAACACGACCTTTTCGGCGCCCGGCACTTTCTCGATCAGCGAGCGGATGAGCGCCGCATACTCCGAGGGGATGGCATAGCCCACCGTGTCGGGAATGTTGATCGTGGTGGCGCCGCAGCGGATCGCGGCTTCGACGCATCGGCACAGGAACTCGAATTCCGTCCGCGTCGCATCCTCGGCCGACCACTCGACATTGTCGATCCAGTTGCGCGCCCGCGTCACGCTGGCGGCGACCGCCTCGAGCACCTGATGCGGCTCGAGCTGCAGTTTATGCTTCATGTGCACGGGGCTTGTGGAGATGAACGTGTGGATGCGCCCGCGCGCAGCGCCCTTGATCGCCTCGCCAGCCCGGTCGATATCCTTGACGCCGGCGCGTGCAAGTCCACACACGACGGCACGCTTGACGATCTTCGAGATCTCATGCACCGCCTCGAAATCGCCGTTGGATGCGATCGGAAACCCGGCCTCGATGACGTCCACACCAAGCTCGTCGAGCATCGTGGCAACCTTCAGCTTCTCCTCGAGGTTCATCGCCGCGCCAGGCGATTGCTCGCCGTCGCGCAAGGTCGTGTCGAAAATCGTGATCCGGCTTGAACTTGTCATGGTCTGTACTCACTTCCCGCTTGCACGCGGTTCGGATGTCTTGCCCGGGATATTTCGTCTTGTCCTCCCCTAGGCACCGGCCGCTTTGCCATCGGGCATCACAGCGGCCGTTACGTACCTAGGGGCTTCTAAGAAGAAGCCCCAGATCCATCCGGAGGGAAAGGAAACCACCGCCCGGGACACACGCGTCGGCGCGTGCGCACGTCGCGCCCACCTCGCCGTCACTGTTGCCCCACACGATCATGCCGTCCTGCCTCACGCGCCAGCCTGCTAACCTGGCGTTGACCATAAGGATCCGTTGTTAAGGCCCGGTGAAACCAGGCGCCTGAAATCAACAAACCCACGCCTCATGAATAAGGCGAATCGCGCTCCACGCGCAATGCAAATCAGGCCCCAGCGCACGAATTTCAACGCATGCCACACCGAGCGAAAAACCCGACCCGTCGGCGGCACCCGCAAAGCAGGCGCCCGTTAAGCGGGCAGAAACCTGTCGCTAACCCGGTGGTCAGCATGTCTGTGCTTCACTGCCCGCAAAACAACAGGGGTGCATCCGCCATGGGCAATATCGCTTCACCAGAACCAATGTCCGCAAGGACCATCGCCCGCACGCTCCCCGACCGGTTGCTCGAGCATGTGTTCCCGCTCACAACCTCCGCGATCTTCACGGCAGCCGCCTTGCTGTTCTGGGTCCAGCCGATGTTCGGGAAACTGGTTCTGCCCCTGATGGGCGGCACACCCGCCGTCTGGGCCGCAACCCTGCTGTTTTTCCAGACAGCCCTGCTCGCGGGATACCTCTACGCGCACGCCATCGGACATTTCCTGCCGCTCAGGGCCCAACTTCTCGTCCATATGTGCGTGTTGCTGCTCGCAACGCTTGCGCTTCCCGTGGGAATTCCAGCCGACGCCCAGCCCCCTGCCGACGGCATGCCGGTCATCTGGCTCTTCGGCCTCTTCACCGTGACGATCGGCGCCCCCTACACCGCCATCGCCGCAACCTCACCCCTGCTGCAGCGCTGGTTCTCGATGTCGGGCCACCCGGCCGCCGCGAACCCCTACCAGCTCTACGTGGCCTCGAATATCGGCAGCCTCGTCGGCCTGCTGGGCTACCCGCTGCTGGTCGAGCCGCTGGCAGGCACCACTCTCCAGACCGTCCTCTGGTCGTCGGGCTTCCTCGTGCTGATCCTGATGATCGGCGTTGGCGCCCTGGCGCTGCAGGCGCGCGCGCACGTCGAAGAAGTCCAACCCGCAAGCACGGCATCGACCGCCGCCACCTCCGTGTCGACCTTCGACCGCTTCCGTTGGGTCGCCTTGTCTTTCGTGCCCTCGAGCCTTCTGCTGGGCGTAACGACCCACATCACGACCGACATCGCAGCCATGCCCCTGCTCTGGGCCGGCCCGCTGGCGCTCTACCTGCTGACGTTCATCATCGCCTTCGCCGACCGCCCGCTGGTCTCCCGCCCCATTCTCCTGAAGGCCGAGACGCTCTCGCTGGTGCTGCTGGCCTCGATCCTGTGGTTCAAGAATGCCGACGCCGCAGGCCTCGCGATCAGCCTCCTCGCCTTCTTTGTCATTGCCCTCGCGCGCCATGGAGAACTGGTGCTGACCAAGCCGCCGGCCAGCAACCTCACGGAATTCTACCTGTGGATGTCGCTCGGCGGCGCCCTCGGCGGGCTGTTCAACGCCATGCTAGCCCCGCTGGTGTTCAACACCATCGCCGAATACCCCCTGACGCTGGCCGCCGCGGCTTTCTCGCGCCTGCTGATGGTTCCGCCAGCAGACCGCTGGAAGCTGACACCAGCCGATTTCGTCTTGCCGGCGCTGACCGCCATCGCCGTCGCGGCGATGCATCTGCTGAGCTTCGACATCGCCGACACGCCCATGATCGCCGTCGCCCTCGTGATCGCGGCCATGGCCATCGCCGTCTACACATTCCAGGACCAGGCCTGGCGCTTTGCCCTGGGCCTGACCTGCATCCTCGCCCTGCTCATCGGCAAGTTCGACAGCACGCTCCTGCACGAGGCCCGCAGCTTCTTCGGCGCCTACCGCATCTTCTCCGTCCAGGAGGCAAACCAGATCATCCTGTCACACGGCAGCACGATCCACGGCGCCCAGAATGTCGGCGAAAAGCGCCCCACCCCTCTCACCTATTACGCAAAGGAAGGGCCGATGGGCCAGGCCCTGACGGCGCTGCGGGCAGGCGCGCCAAGCCTGCGCTTCGGCGTCGTTGGCATGGGCACAGGCGCCTCCGCCTGCTACTCGACCCCGGCCGACACCTGGACTTTCTACGAGATCGACCCGCTTGTCGTGAGCCTCGCCCGCGACCACGGCGCCTTCAAGTTCCTCAGCACATGCACGCCCAATGCGCGCATCGTCACCGGTGACGCCCGCCTCTCGCTCGCCGCAGAGCCGGATGCCGCCTTCGACATCCTCATCCTCGACGCCTTCAGCTCGGACTCGATCCCCACCCACCTCATGACGCGCCAGGCCCTCCAACTGGCCCGCGCCAAGCTCGCGCCCGACGGCGTGATCCTGTTCAACATCTCCAACAGATACCTCGGGCTCGAGCCGGTCGTGGCCAACACCGCCCGCGCCGCCGGCATGAGCGGCATCACGCAGTTCTTCCGCTCGACCGACGCCCAGGCTCGCCGCATGGTCACGTCATCGCAATGGATTGCCCTGTCGAACAACCAGGCAGCCCTGGCGCGCATCGCAGAGAACGGCAAGTGGCGCGCCCTGAAGCCCGACCCGCGCACCCCTGTCTGGACCGATGACTATTCCAGCCTGATCGGCGTCATCTCGATCAAGTAACGGGCCGCACCCGGCTCGCACAGACCTTGGCATTGCGACGCGCAGACGCCACATCGTCCGCGCGCGCAACCGCGACCCCCATCCGGCGCCTGGCAAAACTCTCCGGCTTGCCGAACAGGCGCAACGCCGTCCCCGGCACGGCCAGGGCCTCCTCGATGCCCTCGAAGGCGATACCCGAGGCCTCGACGCCACCATAGATCACCGCACTCGCACCCGGCGTACGCAGGCTGGTGTCGACCGGCAGGCCCAGGATCGCGCGGGCATGCAGCGCGAACTCGCTCTGGTGCTGGGTCGCCAGCGTCACAAGCCCGGTATCATGCGGCCGCGGGCTGACCTCCGAAAACCACACCTCGTCTCCCTTCACGAACAGCTCGACGCCGAAGATACCGGCCCCACCCAGCGCGTCGGTGATCTTGCGGGCCATCGCCTGCGACCGTTCCAGCGCCACGGCGCTCATCGGCTGCGGCTGCCAGGACTCGACATAGTCCCCGTCGACCTGCACATGCCCGATCGGGGCGCAGAACGACGTGCCGCCGGCATGGCGCACCGTCAGCAGGGTGATCTCGAAATCGAACCGGATCTCGCTCTCGACGATCACGCGGGCCTGCTTCACCCGGCCCGCTGCCATCGCATAGTCCCACGCCGCCGCGACGCCGGAAGGCTCCTTGATGCGGCTCTGCCCCTTGCCCGACGACGACATGACGGGCTTCACGAAACACGGGTACCCGATGCCCCCGTCGATCGCCGCCTGCAGCTCTTCAAGTGACGAACAGAACGCATAGCGCGACGTCGCAAGCCCGCAGTCTTCGGCCGCCAGCCTGCGGATGCGTTCCCGGTTCATGGTGACATGCGCGGCATTCGCTGTCGGGATGACCCGGGCCAGGCCCTCGGCCTCGAGCCGAACCAGCTCATCCGTCGCAATCGCCTCGATTTCCGGCACGATGAAATGCGGCTTCTCGCGCGCCACCAGCGCCCGCAGGGCCGTCCCGTCCGTCATGTCGATGACATGCGACCGGTGCGCAACCTGGTGCCCCGGCGCGTTCGCGTAGCGGTCGACCGCGATCACCTCGACGCCAAGCCGCTGCAACTCGATGACGACTTCCTTGCCGAGCTCCCCGGCCCCCAGCATCATGACCCGCGTGGCTGATGCAGAAAGCGGCGTTCCGATACGTGTCATGGCGTTCCCTCGCGCACATCATCCCTGACGAAGGCGCAAGATGTGGCACCGGCCAGCCCCGAAGGGCAAGCCGACACGCGATTTAGCCACAGCCCAAAGGGATCAGTTCTTGTCCTGGTCGACCAGCTTGTTCTTGGTGATCCAGGGCATCATGCCCCGCAGCTTGCGGCCGACATCCTCGATCGGATGCTGGGCATTGTTCGCCCGGATGGCCTTGAAGCTCGCCTGCCCCGCCTTGTTTTCAAGCACCCAGTCCCGCGCAAAGCGCCCGGCCTGGATGTCCTTGAGAACCCGGCGCATCTCTTCCTTGGTCTCGCGGGTAATGATGCGCGGCCCCGTGACATACTCGCCATATTCAGCCGTGTTCGAGATCGAATAATTCATGTTCGCGATGCCGCCCTCATAGATGAGGTCGACGATCAGCTTCACCTCGTGCAGGCACTCGAAATAGGCCATCTCGGGCGCATAGCCCGCTTCGACCAGCGTCTCGAAGCCGGCGCGGATCAGCTCGACCAGGCCGCCGCAAAGCACCACCTGCTCGCCGAACAGGTCTGTCTCGCATTCCTCGCGGAACGTCGTCTCGATGATGCCCGACCGCCCACCGCCGATGGCGCTGGCATAGGAAAGGCCGATCTCCGAGGCGTTGCCGCTGGCATTCTGGTGGATGGCGATCAGGCAGGGCACGCCCCCGCCCTTCTGGAACTCCGAGCGCACCGTATGCCCCGGCCCCTTGGGCGCCACCATCAACACGTCAAGATCGGGACGCGCCTCGATCAGCTTGAAGTGGATGTTGAACCCGTGCGCGAACAGCAGCGCCGCACCCTCTTTCATGTTCTTGTGCAGGCTGTCGCGATAGATGTCCGCCTGCAACTCGTCCGGCGTCACCATCATCA
The DNA here is from genome assembly GCA_040381215.1 of Alphaproteobacteria bacterium. Taxonomy (GTDB): domain Bacteria; phylum Pseudomonadota; class Alphaproteobacteria; order Micropepsales; family Micropepsaceae; genus SZUA-430. The sequence continues at coordinate 79,990 of JBEIHO010000005.1, forward strand.
TGACGTCTGCCCACTTCGCGGCATCGGCCACGTCCATGACCTTGAAACCTTGCGCCTCGGCCTTCTTGGCCGACGCGCCCGGCCGCAGGGCTGCCACGACATCCTTCGCGCCGGAATCCCGCAGGTTCAGCGCATGCGCATGCCCCTGGCTGCCGAAACCGATGATGGCAACCTTCTTGCCCTTGATAAGACCGACATTCGCATCGCGGTCATAGTACACGCGCATCGACACCCTCCGACTGATGAAAAGAATAACAGGGACCAGCCGCAAGGCCGGCCCGCCAGACACTACATCGCCTCTGCCCCGCGGCTGATCGCAACCACACCCGTCCGGGAAACCTCGACAAGCCCCAGGGGCTTCATCAGGTCGACAAAGGCATCCAGTTTCTCTGCACTTCCAGTAACCTCGAACACGAAGCTCGAATGCGTCGTGTCGATGACCCGGGCGCGAAAGGCGTCCGACAGCCGCAACGCCTCGACGCGCTTTTCGCCCGTACCCGCGACCTTCACCAGCGCCAGTTCCCGCTCGATGCCCGGATGCTCCGCCGTCAGGTCAAAGACCTTGTGCACCGGCACAAGCCGCTCCAGCTGGTGGCGGATCTGCTCCAGCACCGCAGGCGTGCCCGAAGTGACAATGGTGATCCGCGACGTACGGTCCAGGTGATCGACTTCGGCCACCGTCAGGCTCTCGATGTTGTAGCCACGGCCCGCGAACAGGCCAACCACCCGCGCCAGCACGCCAGCCTCGTTGTCGACCAGCACGCAGAAAGTCGTCCGGATCTCGCGATCCCTGTCCTCGACAAGGAAATAGGCCGACTTGGGTTCGTCTTTTTTGACAGTATTCATGGCTCAGACCAGGACCTTTCCCGCTTCACTGACCTTCGCCTCGTCCGGCGCATCGTTCAGGATCATCTCGTTGTGCGCAGCACCCGAGGGTATCATGGGATAGCAGTTTTCCATCTGATCGACGACGCAGTCGAACAGCACCGGGCGATTGGTGTTGATCATCTCGTTGATCCGATCATCGAGCTCATCCGGCGTGGTCGCCCGCAGGCCCACCACACCATAGGCCTCGGCCAGCTTGACGAAATCCGGCAGGGCCTCTGAATAGGAATGCGAGTAACGCCCCCCGTGCAGCAATTGCTGCCACTGGCGCACCATGCCCATGTACTTGTTGTTGAGGATGAAGACCTTGATCGGCAGGTCGAACTGCACCGCTGTCGAAAGCTCCTGCATGACCATCTGCACACTGGCCTCGCCCGCGATATCGATGACCAGCGCGTCCCGGTGCGCCACCTGGATACCGACCGCTGCCGGAAGGCCATAGCCCATCGTGCCAAGCCCGCCCGAAGTCATCCAGCGGTTGGGTTCGTCGAACTTGTAGAACTGCGCCGCCCACATCTGGTGCTGCCCCACCTCGGTCGAGATGTAGGTCGTCCGCCCCTTGGTGAGTTCATAGAGCCGTTCGATCGCCTGTTGCGGCTTGATGACGTCCTTCGACGTCTTGTACGAGAGGCACTTCCGCGCCCGCCAGCCATCGATCTGCATCTTCCAGGCGCTCAAGCCCGCACCATCGACGCGCAGCTGCCGCGCGCGCCACAGGCGGATCATGTCATCGAGCACATGCGCGACGTCACC
>JBEIHO010000006.1:0-73420 GCA_040381215.1 Alphaproteobacteria bacterium
CCCCACAAGGTCAAGCCGAAGAAGGAAACGCCCGCGCACAAGGCCAAGGCCGCCTTCACCTGGATCATCATCCAGATCGCCCTCATCGACATCGTCTTCTCGATCGACTCGGTCATCACCGCCGTCGGCATCGCCAACCAGATCGAGATCATGGCCGCAGCCATCATGATCGCAGTCTTCGTCATGATGGTCGCCATCAACCCGATCGCCGTCTTCATCGACAGGCACAAGGAAGTGAAGATCGTCGCCCTCAGCTTCCTGCTGCTGGTCGGCTTCATCCTGGTCGCCGAGTCGATGGGAACCCCGATCCCGAAGGGCTACCTTTACTTTGCCCTCGGCTTCGCAACGATGGTCCAGGCCCTCGTCCTGTGGGCCCAGGCCAGCGAGGAGCAGCTCGACAAGCTCGCCGAGCGCGAAGAACAGCGGGACTGAGGCAGCGGCACGCCGCGTCGCGATGAAAAACGGCCGGTTCCCGCAACTCGCTGGGGCGCGGTTCAATCCCGCCCGCCCCGGCGTCATCATGGCCCAACAAGCGCCCTTCACAAGTCGCAAACGATCTGTTACATGCCCGCCCCTCTGCTGGTTTACTGCGGTCATGGCGGAATTGGTAGACGCACTGCCTTGAGGTGGCAGCGGGGCGACCCGTGGAAGTTCGAGTCTTCTTGACCGCACCATCCCTTCGCGAAAGGGAAACCAGAGCCGGCGGGGCATCACGCACATCCCTGCCCTCCATCCCCATTCAGCTCTTCTTGACCAGGCACTGGCTAGCTTGCCCGGCAAGATCGACGCGGCCCGCCAAAGGTGGAACATGCCGGACACCGCCCAGAAGACCACCAACACCAGCACGCAAGGGCAGCGCGATGTCACCGCGCCCGAGTTCCTCGACGATATCCTGAGCGCGCTCGAGCAGACCGATCCGCAGGCCCTGCAAGGCCTGATCGAGCCCCTGCACCCAGCCGACCTTGCCTCGCTGCTCAACGCCCTCGACGCCTCCACGCGCCGCGCTTTGGTAACGGCCCTCGGCGCCGACCTTGACCCCGAAGTCCTCTCCGAAGTCGATGAGAATGTCCGCGTCGAACTGGTGCGCGCCCTCGGCATCAAGAACGTGGCCGAAGCCGTCAGCGAACTCGACGTCGAGGATGCCGCCTACGTGCTCGACGACCTCGAGGACGCCGAGAAGCGCGAGGTGCTGGCACAAGTCCCCTTCGAGGAACGCGTCCAGGTCGTCGACGCCCTCCTGTTCCCGGAGGAAAGCGCCGGCCGCGTCATGCATCGCGAATTTGTCGCCATGCAGGGACACACGACCGTGGCCGAGGCCCTCGCCCGCCTGTCCGGCGACGAGACCCCGGAGGACTTCACCGAGATCTACGTCGTCGACGGCGAGGAGCGGCCCGTCGGCATCGTTCCGCTCAACCGCCTCGTGCGCGCAGCCCACGGCACGGCGCTCGCAGACATCGCCGACCGCGAGATCCGCAGCATAGAAGCCAGTGCAGACCACAAGACCATCGCCTGGCTGTTCGAGCATTATCACCTGAACTCCGCGCCGGTGATCTCCAGCGATGGCCACATGGTAGGCATCCTGACCGCCGACAGCGTCGTGGAAGTGCTGCAGGACGTGCACACGGCCGAGGTCCTCGCCCTCGGCGGCGTGACCGACGAGGAGACCCTGACGGCATCGACCGTCCGCACCACGTGGCTGCGCTTCTCATGGCTGTTCGTGAACCTGCTGACCGCCATCATCGCCTCGATCGCCATCGGCTTCTTCGAGGCATCGCTGGAGAAGATCGTGTCCCTTGCCATCCTCATGCCCATCGTCGCCTCGATGGGCGGCAACGCAGGCACGCAGACACTCACGGTTGTGGTCCGCGCCCTTGCAACCAAGGAGCTGAACCGCGCCAACGCCATCCGGGTCCTCAAGCGCGAGATGCTCATCGGCACCCTGAACGGCCTCGGTTTCGCCCTGCTGGCGGCAGGCATCACCTGGATCTGGTTCGGAAACCTGCCATTGGCGGGCGTTATTGCGGCCGCCATGCTGATCAACCTCGTGGCAGCCGCAGCAGCCGGGATCCTCGTCCCCCTGGGCTTGAGCCGGACCGGGGTCGACCCGGCCGTCTCCTCACCGGTATTTGTCACAACCGTCACCGACGTTGTAGGCTTCGTCTCTTTTCTGGGATTGGCAACGTGGCTCCTCATATCCTGACATCGATCAAGACCATGGCTTCGGCCGTCATCCTGGCTGCGACCCTCGGCACGACCGCGCTCGCCTCGGGCTGGAGCAACTCCGAACGCCTCGAGCGCGCGCGCTCCGGCCTCGCCTCGGCAACGAAGGGCGATCTCATCTATGTCGGTGGCGGCGCGGCAGCCGGCGACCCGGCCAACGCCTTCGAGGTGTTCGACGCCGCAAAGGAGTCCTGGCGCCCCCTGCCGGCCCTGCCCACCGGCCTGATCAGCTTCGCAATGGCAGCCGTCGGCAACGAGATCTACATCACGGGCGGCTACAGCGCCGACGATCCGGGCGAACCGCGCAAGGACGTGTGGGCCTATGATATCGAGGCTGCGTCCTGGTCAGAAAAGCCGGACATGCCCGTCGCCCGCGCCGGACATGGCTCGGTCAGCGTCGGCGGCAAGCTCTACGTCATCGGCGGCACCGGCACCGACCCGTCCCGCGTCCTCGTCTTCAATCCCGCCGACGGCACCTGGCGATCGACGGCAGCCCTGCCGACCGTCCGCCGCGCGCTGGCCCTCGCAACCGACGGCAAGTCGATTTTTGCTGTCGGCGGCATCAAACCCGACGGCAGCGTCTCCGGCGCGCTCGAGGCCCTCGACGTCGCCGCCGGCAAGTGGACATCGCTTCCGGCGATGCCCGCCGCCCGCGGCGCGCTCGTGGCCGGCGTGCTCGACGGCAGGCTTCACGTCGTCGGCGGCGCCACGTGGAAGCCGCTGAAAACCTATGCCAGCCACGACGTCTTCACCCTCACGACGAAGGCATGGAGCAAGCAGCCGGCCCTGCCCTCCGCACGACAGGGCATGGCTTCAGGCGTAGCCGCCGGCCGCCTCTGGGTGATCGGTGGCGGCAGCGGTGCCGGCGTGTTCGGCGTGTTCACGGCCTCCGACGCCGTGGAGTCCTTCGAACCATGATCCCCAATCACTTCAAGGGCATGAACTTTGCCCTCGGCGAGACCGCCGACGCCATCCGCGAGACCGTCGAACGCTTCACCGCCACCAGCATCGCCCCGCGCGCAGCCGAGATCGATCGCTCCAACACCTTCCCGCGCGATCTCTGGCCGGGACTGGGTGAACTGGGCCTGCTCGGCATCACCGTCGAGGAAGAGTATGGCGGCACGGGCCTGGGCTACCTCGAGCATTCCATCGCCATGGAGGAAATCAGCCGCGGCTCGGCATCCGTGGGCCTGTCCTACGGCGCGCACTCGAACCTCTGCGTCAACCAGATCCGCCGCAACGGCTCGCACGACCAGAAGCAGCGCTACCTGCCGGGCCTGATCGCAGGCACCAGCCTCGGCGCCCTCGCCATGTCCGAGCCTGGCGCCGGTTCCGACGTCGTCAGCATGAAGACCCGCGCCGACCGCAAGGGCGACCGCTTCATCCTGAACGGCTCAAAGATGTGGATCACCAACGGTCCCCAGGCCGACGTGCTGGTCGTCTACGCCAAGACCGAACCCGCCGCAGGCTCGCGCGGCATCACCGCCTTCCTGATCGAGAAAGGCTTCAAGGGCTTCACCACGGCCCAGAAGCTCGACAAGCTCGGCATGCGCGGCTCCGACACCGGCGAACTGGTCTTCCAGGACTGCGAGGTCCCCGCGGAAAACGTCCTCGGCAAGGTCAACGAGGGCGTCCGCATCCTGATGTCAGGCCTCGACTACGAGCGCGTGGTCCTTGCAGCAGGCCCCATCGGCATCATGCGCGCCGTGATGGATCTCGTCGTCCCTTACGTGCACGAGCGCAAGCAGTTCGGCCAGCCCATCGGCACGTTCCAGCTGATCCAGGGCAAGCTGGCCGATATGTATACCCGCATGAATGCCACGCGCGCCTATGTCTATGCCGTGGCAAAGGCCTGCGACCGCGGCGAGACCACCAGGAAAGACGCCGCCGGCGCAATCCTCTACGCCGCCGAGACCGCAACCTGGATGGCGCTCGAGGCCATTCAGATCCTGGGCGGCAACGGCTACATCAACGACTACCCCGCCGGACGCCTGTTGCGCGATGCCAAGCTCTACGAGATCGGCGCCGGCACCAGCGAGATCCGTCGCATGCTCATCGGCCGCGAGCTGTTCGAGGAAACGGCCTGACATGCCCGCGTCCAACCGGCTGTCGCTGCTCATCACCTTCGTCCTGATGATTGTGCTGCCCCTGGCACTCGGTCAGGCGATGCTCTCGAGCCTCGCCAAGCTGCACCTCGCGCCCGACCAGGCCATCCTGCTGATCATCGCGATCGTGGCCGGCAGCCTGGTCAACATTCCGGTCAAGCACATCGTGCGGGACCAGCCCGTATGGTCCCACCCGCTGCAGGTCTGGGGCCTTGACGGCGCATTGCCGCGCTGGACCACCCGCAGCAACCACACGATCATCGCCGTGAATATCGGCGGCTGCATGGTGCCATTGGGGATCTCGTTCTTCCTGCTGGCCTGGCTGGCACGCACCGGTCAGGACGTGATGGCCGACGTCGCCCTGGCAACGGCTATAACGACGGTCATCTGCTACGTGGCAGCAAGGCCCCTGCCGGGGGTCGGCATCGTCATGCCGGGCTTCATCTCGCCCGCCGCAGCCGCCCTGTCAGCCCTGCTTCTGGTTCCCGACGCCGCACCGGCCGCAGCCTTCGTGGCCGGCACGCTGGGCCCCCTGATCGGGGCCGACTTCTTTCACATCAACGACCTGATCCGCAATCCGCGCGGCGTCGGCATGGCCTCGATCGGCGGCGCCGGCACCTTCGACGGCATCGTGCTGTCGGCGATCCTGGCAACCCTGCTCGCCTGAGCCTATTTCAGGCCCAGCGCCGCAACATCCTTCTCGACGTGGCCGCTCATGCCGCGCGCCTCGTCCATGTCCTTGCGCCCGGCCGCCTCCTCGCCCGCCTTCACCCGCGCAAGGCCACGCGCATAGATCGCCTGGTAATAGGTCGGCATCCGCGTGACCGCCGCATCGAACGACGTGACGGCAAGCGGATAGTCCGCCCGCCGATAGGCAATCGCCCCGCGCATGTAGTAGGCCGGCGCAAAATCAGGCTTCGCCTTCGTCACGGCATCAAGGTCCTTGATCGCCTCATCAAGCTTTGCCCGTGCCATCTGCACCAGCGCCCGCTGGAACCGGTATTCAGGCTTGTCCTGCAGCGCAATCGCCCGGTCGAGATCCGCAAGCGCCGGCGTGGTCTGCTTCAGCGACAGATAGGCCGCCGCCCGCCACGCATGATAGTCGCTCTGGTGCGGATGGCGCACACGGCCCGAATTCAGGATCCGCGTGCACACCTCGACCTGCGCCTTGGGCGCAGCCCCGCCAAGACCCATGCAGGCCCGCAGGTCCTGTTCGGTCAACGTCCCCTTCGAAGGCGCCTTTGCCAACGCCGCCACCGGCAGCATCACGGCAGGCGCGGCGAGAAGCATCCCGGCGACCACGCGCACCAGCAACAGCCTCATTTGGCGCCTCCATCAGTCTTCAGCGCCGCCAGTTGCTGCCGCGCCTTCTCGTTCTGCGGATCGGCTGCAAGCGCCGCCTCGAAATCAGCGCGTGCCCGCGCCGTGTCGCCCGTCGCCGCCAGCACCACGCCACGATTGACCAGCGCCACGCCATCCTTCGCGTCGAGCGCCAACACGCGGTCGAAATCCGCGAGCGCCCCCGCACGATCACCCTTCTCCAGCCGCACCATCGCCCGGTTGTTCAGGGCGACACTCGACTTCGGATCAAGCGCAATCGCCCGGTCGAGATCCTTGAGGCCCGCATCAGGCTTGCCCTGCGCAAACAGCAGCACACCGCGAGCCTCCAGAGCCCGCGCGAAGTCAGGCATGATGTCGAGCGCCGCATTGAAATCGGGCAGCGCCTTGTCGCCCTGCCCCAGCTTCACCTGCGCCGCCCCGCGGTTGAAATAGGCCGCGGCCTTGAGCTCGGGGCGGATATTCGTCCCGATCATCGTCGTGCACGCGCTGACCAGCTTGGGCCACGCAACCTTGGCCTTCCCGAAACAGGCGTCGGCGGCCGCCTGGACGGCCGGGCTTGCCTTGCCGGCAAGGGATGTCTGCACCGGCAGCACTACGGCCACCAGCGCCACAAGCGCCACGAAGGCGCGACGCGTATCAATCAGCATGCGACCTGACCTCCCGGCGCTAGAGGCCCTGGCGATGACCATTGAGCACCGCCGACACCGCGTCGATGGAACCCGAAGGACCCTGCGACGGACCACGGTGGCGCGGTCGCCCACCCGACGAGACCGTCCCCGTATTGGCGTTGGCTTCGCTCGTGGCAGTCTGGTCGCCTTCCGAGTACTGGTCATTCTGCACGCTGGCACCCGGCGAATTGTTGATGATGATGCAGCTTGAATTCGCGCCGGCCGACGCACCGCTGCCATTGGAACCCTGCCCGCTCGAGCCGCTCGTGCCGCCGCAGACGATGGCACCAGCCCCGCCGCCATTGCCGGCCGGGTCCTCGATATTCTTGATCGCAACCGCCACGGCGGCCCGGTTCTGGTAGGAAAAATTCCACGGCACCCGACCCATCAGCGGGTCATCGGCGCGCGCCGCGCCGGCAAGCAGGAACGGCAGGCCCGCGAGGGCTGCAAGCACATAATTGCGGACAGTCATGGCATTGTCTCCTTGGTTGGGAAGGACGGCGCCCCCGGAAGGGGGGCGCCGCCAACATCATGAAACGCTTTCGCGTCCGTTACCGCAGGTCGCGGCCGACATTGATCGACACGTTGTTGCCAACGGCCGTCGCAACCGAGCTCACCCACGGCGTCGGAACCTGGATCACGTTGCCCAGGTTGCCTTCCGTCGGCGACAGCGTCGCCGTCGTCAGCTGGCGCATGTTGTCGTAGCCTTCGGTCTTGACATCCGTGACCCGCGAGGTCGCTTCCACATTCGCAAGCGCGAACTGCGTGATGTCGCCGATGAGCACGTGGTTGCTCAGACGGTCGCCACAGCGATAGCCGCACGACGAACCGCCATCCACATCCGATGCCACCGACACCGACATGTTGTTGGCCACCGCCGTCGCCGAGCTGTCGACGCTGACATTGCGCACGTAGTTGACGAACGACTCGGCCTCGATGTCGGCCTTCGTCAGCACGCCCAGCGCCGCACCCAGCGTGAACAGTCCCGCAATGCTGGTATGGAGGTTACCCTCCGGACCATGCGAACCGCCACCATAGGAACTGGTGGTGGGCAGCGAAGACTCGAACGCCGCCATGTCGAAGCCATCGTTGCAGCCAGAGTGGCAGCCGTAACGCTGGTCCTTCACGTTGGCGACGAACTGGCCGTCATGCAGCATGACGGGAACGTCGGACGTGATCGACTGGTTGTTGCCGATTGCGCTCGCGCTGCTGAGCACGATCGGAAGCTGGGTCGTGGCATCCAGCGGCTTCGTTACAAAATAGCCGTGGAACAGGCCCGTCGACTTCCACTCCGTCTGGCGGATCGGGTCGTTGATGATGTTCGAGACATGGGAGGTCGCCTCTGCATCACCCAGGAAGATCTGCAGCTTTTCAAGCTGGATGATCCCGGTCGATTCCACATCGACATCGACATAGACGTCGACATCCGTGTCCGCGTTGACGTCATTGCGCCAGTTCCACTCGACATTGTCGAAGGCCATGGCCGGCGACGAGGCGAGGGACGAGACAGCGATGACAGCCAGGCTCGCGGCGAGGGTTCTCGCATTATTTAGTGCTTTCATTGCTTTGTTTCCCCATTGGGTTTGAGCTGCTCGAGATAGGACGACATGTGGTCGTTCTCTACGAGGGCGCAGCTCGGATCCCTCGGTAGCCTGAGAAAGTCGGTCATGATCTGGTAGACGGCCATTTCGGCGACGGAACGCACGCCAAGCTGCAGCGGCTCGTTGCGCACATGGCCGGCCTCGAGCTCCAGGTAGGTGGAGTCGAAGAAGCGGAACACGTCGGCCTGCACCTCGTAGCCATAGATCTGCTTCTGCAGCGAGGACACGTAGGCGACCGAGAAATTGCGCGCGTTCACGACCCGCAGGTCCAGCGCCACGTTGACGACCGCCATGCGCGTACCGCCGCCGACGCCCGCCACGCGCAGGCCCGCACCGCCCGTCACGATGTTGTAGTTGAGCTCCGTCAGCGCGCCGACCAGGATGAAATCGCTGGCAGGCAGCTTGCCGAACGCCTCGACTCCGCGGTTGAGCCGGTTCTGCTCGGCCAGCTTCACCTCGGCCAGCGGCAGGCGCAGGTCATAGCGCTCGACCAGGTTCGCCTTGCCGGTCTTGTACAGGGCGCTCATCACCATCTCGGCAGCACCTTGCGTCAGGTTGTTGCCGGCCTTGTCGTAATAGGCGACCTGGCCTGTCTTGTCCCCGATCTCGCCGACCGCGAACACCGGCAGGTTGCTCGCCGGCACGGTCTGCAGGCGGCGCAGGCACTGGCTGTAGGGCGTGTCGTTGCTGGTGACAGGATAGACGACCAGCGGCTTCACGCCGGTCGCATCGCCAGGCGCCATGCCGGCGCAGCCGGCCAGAGCCGTGACAGGAAGAAGGGACAGGATGAGGCGTGTGATTGTTGACATCGGCAGGACCTTGCTCGGGATCGGTGCATCGCTGCACGTCACCGCGTTATGAGGGGACAGTTTAAGGAACATTTTCCTATATGCACGGGCGCGTTCGGCGAACGACCCTGCAAAAAAGGAAGACGGGACAAGCCGAAAGGCGAACACGGAATGTTGCCAACGGCATGCAGGCGACAGGGCTTCGGTGCCCGGGGCGCAGGACGGCGTCATTGCATCACCGCCATCTTCGTCGCCGGTGACAGGGCTCCAGCAGCACCATCGCCGAATCGCCCGGCGAACAGCTGGTTCTGGATCGCCCAGATCGCAACCTGCGTGCGGTTGGAAAGGCCAAGCTTGCGCAGCACGGCCTTCAGGTTGACCTTCACCGTTGCCTCGGTAATCCCGAGCGTGTTGGCGATGCGCTTGTTGGTGTGCCCCTCGGCAAGCCCGCGCAGGATCGCAATCTCGCGCTCGGACATCCACACATTGCCAACCCGGGTCTCGCGCGTCGGCGTCTCGGCCACACCGCCACGGAACTGCCCGATCAGCCCACTCAGCGTGCGCGGGAAGATCCGCTCGCCATGCAGCACCAGCCGCAGGGAGTCCAGCAATGCTGCCGACGAGATGCTCTTCAGCATGTAGCCGTCGGCCCCCGCGGCAAATGCCTGCGCCAGGCTCGATAGTTCCGCCTGCTCGGCGAACACGATGGCATGCGCCTCGGGATAGCGCTGCTTCAGCACCCCCAGGACACCGCAGCCGAGCGAGGCATCCATGATGACGATGTCGGGAACGCGCCCGCCCGCCGGAAGTTCGTCGGCGCCCGGCAACCCCGCGCCCTCCCAGCCGACCGCAAATCCCCCCTGGCCGAGCTGGCTGCGAATGCCGGCCCTCACGATGGGATGCGGGTCGATCACCCACACATCCGCGCTCGCATCCACGACCCGATGCGCTAACGCGGCTCTGCTTTCGTATGCTGACACCATGACCCCCTTGGAGAATGCAGCCCGAGGAGCTGCAGGTTGGGCGGCAAGGCGCTGCACGCGCCCTGCCTCTGGAGGCAACGGTATGCAAACGCAGCGCACCGAATACGGTGACAGGTCAAGGTTTCGGTGGGTGACGGAAAAAATTCATGCGTCCGTTGGGTCTACTCCCTTCGGCGAAGGCAAGCCGAAAGGCGAAAGCTACGGCACCGTTAGGCTTCGCCGGGCGGACCACGTCGCAGGCCATAAGAAGAATTGCGCACCGCCGCCCGATCAGCTGCCATGCGCCCCTTCTCAAGAGGAGGGGCCACCCCATGCGTCCGCTTGTTTCTGTCGCCCTTGCCGCGACCCTTCTGCTTGTCACGATCGCACCGGAGGCAGAGGCCCGCACGCGAAAGTCCCGCGCGGCCGCAAAGCCCGCAGCCGAAATGACCGCGCTGCAAGCCCTCGGCGACCGTCAGCTCTGCGACGGCGGCGTTCTGATCCCGGCGCTGGACCAGGCTCGCGGCTGCACGCGCCTCATTTCGGCCCGCACCAACCGCAGCCTCAAGGCCACCGCGCACTACAACCGGGCAAACGCGCGCATGCGCATGGCCCAGCTGTCTGCAGCCATCGAGGACTACACGGCCGCAATCAACCTCGATCCCACCATGCGCGAGGCCCGCTTCAACCGCGCCATCGCCCACCAGGCCATCGGCGACACCGCCAGCGCTCTCGGCGACCTTGACGCCACGTTGCACCTCGCGCCCACCGATATCGACGCGCGCGTCGCCCGTGGCCGCCTGAACATGCAGCGCGCCCGCTGGGAATCCGCCGCCGCAGACTTCGACCAGGTAATCGCCGCAGCGCCCGCCAACCTGACGGCGCGCCTCGGCCGCGCGCACCTGCGCGCGCGGTTGCACGACTGGCAGGGCGCCCGCGCCGACTATGACAGCGTCCTTCAGGCACGCCCCCGCGACGGCGAGGCCCTTTACGGCCGCGGACTTGTCATGACCTGGAGCGGTGACGCGCGAACCGGCGCCGACGACATGCGCACCGCCCTCGCCCTCGACCCCACAGCGGTCGAGAAACTGGCGGCCATCGGCCTCGTGCTGCCGCCCCGCCAGGCGACCGCCATGGCCGGACAGGACTGATTTCCCGGGGTAGAGCCTCCTGTCTACCCCGGCCTCTGGACACGCCCGCGTCCGACAAGCTAGGTAAATGCGGAAAGCAGAGGAGCCCCACTGATGCGCCTGACCCTGTCCCGTCGCCGCACGAACATGATCGCAGCCCTGGTTGTAGCAGCCTGCGGCATGGGCCTCCTGGCACCCAGCGCCAGCGCCAATGGCAGCATAGTCATCTCCGGCGCCGAGGCGAAGGCCACCATGCCCGGCGCCCGGGTCGCTGCCGCCTATATGCAGCTGACCAACACCGGCAAGGCGCCCGTAACCCTCACCGCGGCTGCCTCACCCGTTTGCGAGACGGTCGAACTTCACACCATGTCGATGGACGGCGGCATCATGCGCATGCGCCAGATCACCGGCGGCGTCACGATCTCGCCGGGCAGCACGATTGCCTTCACCCCGGGCGGGATGCATCTCATGCTCATGGGCCTCAAGCAGCAGCTTACGCCGGCCGCCGCGGTTCCCATCACCCTGATCTTCGCCGGCGCACCGGCACAGACGCTTCAGTTCCCCGTCAAGCCGATGGGCGACGGCGGCCACCACCACCACCACTGACGGCACCACCACTGACCGCAAGCGTCAGGTTGCCGGGAACACCGGCAACTCAGCGTCCGGGTTCGAACGCCTTCGGCCCGCGATAATCGCCGAAGCTGGGTTCGGGCAAGGGACGCGCCTTGCGCGGCTTGACCCGGCCGGCCCGCTCACGCCCGTCGACGGTTCCATCGCCATTCACGTCCACGCGCTCGAACAGGGTACGCCATTGCGCGCCATATTCCTGCGTGTTGACCTTGCCATCGGCATTCCAGTCGATGATCGGCGTCGCACTCGATCCCCCCTCGGCCATCAACCGGTCATTGACCGTCCTGACCTCGGTGCCATCGAGGAACCCGTCTGCATTCCGGTCATCGCCCTTGAACAGCAACGCCACCCCGGCATCCATCTCGGCCTTGAGGATCAACCCATCCTTGTCGGTATCGAAAGGCGTGAACACATCCTCGCGCGGCGGCCCCGCCACCGGCTTGTCATCGCCCCCGAACAGGCTCATCCCGCCACTGCAACCGCCCAGCGTCAGCATGACGCCCACGACCCCCGCCAAAACCACAACCCGCCGCATCCAAGCCTCCAACCTCAACATCCCTCCCGCATACTCCAACCTTTCCCACCCCCCTTTCAACCCCTTAGTCATGGCCAGCCTGCACTGCCGCGCCCCGCACCTTCACTCAAAAACAGTCGTCATGGCCGGTCGCACGGCAGTGCGTACCGGCCACCCAGGGATCACAGTCCCCATCATCATTGCCGCGCACCCGGCCATGACGAAAACTTGTTGAGCTATGGTGCAATTGGCAATCACGAATAAAGCAGGGACAGGATAAACCTACCCCCGCCGCACACCGAACATATTCGCGCCCTGAAGCGCTGCATCGCCCGCCATGTGCGTGATGTCGGCCCACGCAAGGTTTGCGCCCGCAAGCTTGGCGCCGGCAAGATTGGCATTCACCAGCCGCGTGCGAGAGAGATCGGCACCTTCCAGCACCGCCTCCCGCAGGTCGCAATCGGCAAGATCAGCGCCCTCGAGAATGGCCCCCGCCAGGTTTGCCCCGCGCAGGTCGGCGCCCTGCAGGTGCGCCCGCCGCAGGTCGGCACCCGCCAGCACCGCCTTCGAAAGGCGCGCAAAGCTCAGGTCGACACCCGAGAGGATCAGCCGCGGCCCGCCATCGAGATCGGCAGGCTGTCCCCACAGCCGCGTCTGCTTGCCCTGCGCGACGAAGTCATACCCGGCAAAGTCGGGGCGGAACGCCTCGTCCTTGCGCCGCTGGTTCCAGTGCAGGACACCCTCGTCGATCAGCCAGTGATGCTGCAGGCCCCGCGAGACGCCCTTCTCCGGCGCGTGTTCGTAGAGCTTCTCCTCGGCGACCGGCGCCGACGCGCCCTCTATACTGTCCCCGTTTTCAGGCGGCACCGCAGCAGCGGGCGCAGGCGCAGCCCGTCGCCGCCCCCAGAACCAGCTGAAGATCCAGCCCAGAAATGTCGTGACCCACTCCATGGCGCTACCCATACCACGACGCCGCGCACCGCTGCGCCGCCACGCAAGGGGGGCCTCGCCGAATTTCGGACCGCCGCGACAATAATGCCCAGGCCAGAGCCTTGACCCAGCCGCCTGATGTTCCTATTTTGTCCATGACTGGCGCCAGTCACACATATTTGCCCGCAGGTTCTCGCGGCCACGTCCCCTTCCTGGGACAGGCCGCATCAAACGGACCGGGGCGAATGCAAGGTCAACCAAACCTGCTCGGAAACTGCAGGCCCATCTACAGGAAGCATAGAATACCGAATAAATCCATGGCTTTACATGGTTAACCACCACGGGAAGTCATCCGGGCCTGCAGTTCTCTGCATTTCCCTCGACAACAGCCCTTGGGCGATCACCCTCAGCGTATCGTTAACAAGGCATTAACCGCCACAGGACAGCCTCATCCCTCATGTGATTCTGGGGGGCGTGCGATGTCGATGTTGATGCGAGTGCTGAAAGGCTCGGCGAACCGGGGCGTCCATGCCCGGTTGGCGCTGGACGCGCTCACGCATCTGCGCGGAACGGATGGCGCCTTGTGGCGCAATCTCTTCCTGCACCACAACGCCACCTACCTGAAGGGAACCACAGCACCCGACCGGATCTTCAAGGATTTCAAGAACCACGTCCTCCACGTGCGTGAAGGCGATTGGGGCGGCGCCCCCGCGGCCGCGCGCGAATGGTACAGGCGCACCGTCCGCGCCCTCGCCCAGCAGGACTGGAAACAGGCCGCCTGGTGCGCCGGCGTGATGAGCCACTACGTCCTCGACCCGCTGAACCCCTTCCACACCGGCCAGACCGAAGAGCAGAACGTCATCCACCGCGCGGTCGAGTGCAGCATCGCCAACAGCTACGACGCGCTGCAGCTCATCCTGCTGCAGGACCTCGGCGGCTATCCCGACGTGCCCGTGCCGCAAGGCAATGACTGGCTCGAGCAGATGGTGCGCGCCGGCGCGAAATACGCCAACCCGCACTACGAGACGCTGGTCGACCACTTCAACTTCGCCCTTGCCGTCAAGCGCCCCGCGCGCGGCCTCGACCAGGAGATGAAGGACGTCTGCGCCCGCCTGCACGGCTATGCCACCGTGATGCTCGCCCGCATCCTCGAGCGCGCCTTCATGGAAGCCGCCGTCCTCCCGCCGCGCGTCGGCCTCACGTTCGACACGCTGCTCGCAGCCCTCGCCATGCCGGGCCGCAAGCTCGCCGCCATGCTCGCCAACGAGAAGGAGCGCGACCTCGTGCGCGCCATGTACCGCGAGTTCCGCATGACCGGGAAGGTGCGCGACACGCTGCCCGAGGACGACCGCATGGTCCGCCGCCTGCATGCAATCGAGGTCCTGCGCGCGCCACTCTCCAGCATCGACGCCCTCTGGCCGCGCGAGACCGGCACCGCCCACGGCACCGGCCGCCCCGCGCGCGTGACCACCAGGCCAAAGCCAGTGCGCAAGCCGAAGCCAGAAGCCGTCAAGGACGCCGCCCGCATCGAGCCCTCGGTCAGCCTGCCCGGCGAAACCAGGGCCAAGCCCGCAGCCGCCCCGGCCCTGTCCATCGCCGAGCGCACGCGCCAGGTCGCGGCCAAGCTCGCCCCCGCCCGCGCCGCAGAGCCTCCCAAGCCGGCCCCCAAGCCCGCGCCCGCGCCGGAACCCGAAGCCGTATACGAGGAGGACGAGACCGAAACGCGCCTCAGCCATGGCTCACCCGTCGAGCTCGCGCCCTCCATCGGTCCGAAGACAGCCGTCAGGCTCACGGCCATCGGCATCCACACGATCGAGGACCTTCTGCAAGCCTCGCCCGAGGAAGCCGCCAGCCGCATCAAGTTCAAGCACATCTCGGCCCGCGTGATCCGCGACTGGCAGGCCCAGGCCACGCTCGCCCTCGCGATCCCCGAGATGGACAGCATCGCCGCCCAGCTCCTGGTCGCCGTCGGCGTGCGCGACATCGATGACCTCGCCAATGGCGATCCCGACATGCTGCTGAACATGCTCGACGAGTTCTGCGACACCTCCGACGGCCAGCGCATCCTGCGCGACGCGGCACCACCCGACGAGGAAGAGCTGCGCGGCTGGATCGAAACCGCCCAGGACCAGCAGGCCCGCGACGCTGAAGAGGATGAAACCGAAGAGGGCTCCGCCGAAGACGACGAGGACGCAGACGAGCGCTCCGCCGCCTAGCCCTTGACCGGCAGCACCGTCACGCGGCCCAGCGGGAACTTGCACTCAAGCCCGACATCGCACTCGAACGTGCCGATCGGGTCGGGCTTGTTGTAGTCGTCCCACTCGTTCAGCTCGATCGTGAAGGGCACATCCGGCAGCTTCAGCACTTCTGTCGCGCAGCGAAACCGCCCCTGGCATGCCGCCAGCTCGGGGCTCTGCGGACCGAAGCACTTGCGGTACTCTGTCCCCTCGACGATGCAGACTTGCAGCTCCGGATCCACCATCGGCCAGTCCCAGTTCTGCCCGTTCGCCTTGAAGCGGCTGAATTCGATGTCCAGCCGCGCACTGCGCCGCCACACGCCGGGCGTATAGTCGTTCGCCACGTTCACGCGCACCTGCGTCGGCTGCTGCTGCACATATTTGCGAAACTGCGTGGGCCCATAGGCAACGCCCAGCGCGCCGACGATCACGCCGACGACGAACCACCCGAAACCCGACCCACCGGATTGCCCTGCCATGATGTCCCTCCACGCGGCCCCACCCGCAAGCCCGGCACAGTGCCCCGCGGGTGCACGCCACGTCAATTCCATGCAATCATGGCAGATCGATGACCGGCCGGCGCCTCAGCCGGCGGCGACCCGGAAATCCGCCGTGATCCGGCCGAACCGCCGCACCACGTCGTCATGCTCGCCGTCGCGGAAATCCTCGGCAATCCCGGCCGCATACCAGTCTGCCATCCCCGGCAGGGCCAGCACGCGCTGCGAATAGGCCCGCACCGCCGACCCCAGCTCCAGCCCATAGGTCTGGATGCGGAACTGCACCGGCGCGAAGAAGGCATCGACGGCCGTGAATGTCGGCCCGGCCAGGAACGGCCCGCCGAAGCGCTTGAGGCCCTCGCCCCACAGCTCGTCGATGCGGTCGATGTCCTTCTGCAGGCCAGGCCCGATCTCGTTGAGCGTCACCCGCAAGCCCAGATTGAACGAGCAGTGCTGGCGCAGCGTCTGGAACGCGGAGTGCATCTCGGCCGCAGCCGCGCGCGCCCACGCCCGCGCCTGCGCATCGGCTGGCCACACGCCCGCATGGCGCTCGGCCAGATACTCCGCGATTGCCAGCGAGTCCCACACGACGGTCGTGCCATCATGCAGGGCCGGCACCTTGCCGGTCGGCGAGAAGCGCCGGAACGTCGCCCACGCCCCACCCGGTTCGAAGCGATGCAGCCTCTCCTCGAAGGCAATGCCCCGCTCGCGCATCAGGATCCACGGCCTGAGCGACCACGACGAATAGTTCTTGTTGGCAATGTGCAGCGTGTACATGCGAAGCAACCTCCATCAGCCGCCCATATGCCAGCAGTTGCGCCCACGCCGCAACCAGCGCCCGTTGACACCGAGGGTTGCAGCGCCACGCCGAAGCTTGCGGACAGGACCTGATTCACACATGACCTTTGCCTGCGCTTGCGAGAGGATTCGCGAGTCAGCCCTTCCCAAGGACATAAGCACGCATGGCAGCCCTCCGCCCCCTCCGCACCGCCAGCGCCATCATCTGCATGGTTGCAGCCGCAGCCGGCATGGCCGTTGCCAGCCCGTCTGGATCCGACGAGCCCGCCCTCGACAACCTCTCCGGCATCGGCAAGGCAACTGCAGGCCTGAGCCCTGCCCGCATCGAGGAGGCACTGCGCAAGGCCGGCAGCGAAGGCACCAACGTGCTGCGCGCCCCCGCGCTCGGCCTGCAGGTCGGCTCCCTCGGACGCCCCGTCGCGCTCGTGGTGACACCCGCACGCCTCGGCTCGGCAACCCTCGTCGGCGCCAATGGCCGCTTCATCACCAGCTGGAACGTCGTGCGCGGCGAGGCACAGGTGGGCCTCATCTTCATGCCCGCCAGCGCCGACAACCGCCCGACCGAAGCCGACGCCGTCACCGCCACGGTGGTGAAGTCCGACCCGGCGCGCGACCTCGCACTGCTGGAGCTCACGCCCGCGCCCCAGGACCTGAAACCCGTGCCCCTCGCCGTGAAATCATCGCTGCACCAGGGCATGCCCCTGCGCATTGTCGGCCACCCTTATGGCGAGATCTGGTCGATGTCCGAAGGCCGCATCAACACGGCCCTGCGCAACCACGCCTGGACCTCGCCCGCCGGCACGGCGCACCGCGCCAACGTGATCCGCTTCCGCTCGACCGGCGCCACCGGCAACGCCGGCGATCCCGTCTTCAACGCCAAGGGCCACCTCGTCGCCATGGATGTGAGCCCCGCCGACCAGACGACATTGACCAGCATCGCCGTCACCGCCGCCGAGATCCGCCGCTTCATGCTGGCCCCGCCCCCGATCGCCACGCGCGAGGCCCCAGCATCAAAGGCTAGCGCCATGCCGCGCCTCGCACCACCGTCACCGCCACCACCACCAGCGCCACCGCCGCCCCCTTGCCGCCCGCAGCAACTCGACACGAGCCGCAACGCCGCCGCCAACGCCACGCTGAGAGGGCTCGACCTCGACTGCAACGGCCGCAGCGACGCGCAGCTCCTCCTGCCCGACGACCCGAAGGCAGCGCGCACCCTGGCCCTCGATGCCGACAACAACGGCGTCCCCGAGGCCACCTATCTCGACCTCGACCGCGACGGCCGCTTCGACGAAGTCCGCTTCGACACCAACGGTGACGGCAAGCCCGACCTGCGGGGCACCGACCTCGACGCGACCCTCGTGCCGCGCCGCACACGCGCCCTCCAGCCATAAGCCCGCACCCATGCGGTCCCTGGTCCAACGCTTGAAGCCCGTGCTGCTGGCAGCCATCCTCGCGATGGCCCTGCCGGTCGCAGGCGCCCACGCGCAAACAGGCCCGGCCAACCGCAAGCCCGAAGAGGAAGTCAGCCGCCTCATCGCCCAGGGAAACTACCCGGCCGCCGAGCGCATGGCGCTGGCTGAACTGAAGCGCGACGCAAGCGAGGAGGGCCCCCGCAGCCTGCGCGCCGCCCTGTGGTACAATCGCCTCGGCCAGGTCGCACAGCTCGATGGACGCTACGAGCGGGCGCTCGAACGCTTCCGCCTGTCACGCGACATCCGCCGCGACCGCCTGGGCGCATCCCACGGCGACACGCTCATCGCCCAAGGCAACATGTCCCTGGTTCTTGCCCGACTGGGCCGCTGGCGCGAGGCCGACCCGATGATGCGCGAGGTCCTCGCCGGCAACCGCCGCCTGCTCGGCGACGGCCACCCGCGCACGGTCACCAACATGACCAATCTCGGCCTCCTCTCCATGGATCTCGGCCGGCAGCAGGACGCGCGAGCCCTGCTGGAGGAAGCGCTCACGCTCACCCGCAAGGCCCGCCAGCCGCAGAGCGACAATCTCGCCACCGCGCTGGCAAACCTCGCGGCCCTCTACATCACCGACATGGAGTTCGCCAGGGCAGAGCCGCTCCTCGACGAGGCCCTCGCGCTCGACGAGCGCCGCCACGGCCCTGATCACCCGGCGCTCGCCAGCACGCTGAACAATCTGGGCCAGCTCCATCATGCCACCGGCCGTCATGCCGACGCAGCCAGGGCCTACCAGCGCGCCCTCGCCATCGACAGCAGGCACCTCCCGCCGGGCCACGCGCTCACAGCCGGCACTCTCGCCAATCTCGCAGCCCTCTACCGCGACACGGGAGAACTGCAGAAAGCGCGCAGCTATCTCGCCCGGGCACTCGACGCCACCGCCCGCAACCCGGCCGGCGCGGACGATGCCAACGCCATGACCCTGTCCCTCATCGCCGAGAACCTCGCGGCCGACGGACGCCATGCCGAAGCGCAGGCGCTGCTGTGGAAGACCATATCCGGCATCGAGGCGAGGCTCTCGCAGGGGCACCCCGCCACCGCCCCGCTGCTCATGCAGCTGGCATCGACCCAGTTTGCCACCCGGAGCAACCCCAAATCTCTGGCCTTCAAGGCACACGAGATCATCTCGCGCACCCATGGCATCGACAGCGCGCAGGCCGCACGCTCGGCGCTCGCCGTCACGCGCATCCTCATCAAGAGCGGCAATCTCGAGGACGCGCTCACCTGGGCAAGCCAGGCGCGAACCCAGATTGCCATCCACTTCGGCACCGCCTCCTACGACCACGCCGTCGTGCAGCATCTCTACGCGACGGCCTGCTTCGGCGTCGGACGGAACGACGACGCACAGGTCGCCCTCGCAGGCGCCCTGCCCGGCCTCGAGGCCGCCCTGCCGGCACAAGCCGAAACCGCCGCCGACGCGATGCTGCTGATGGTGAAAATACTCCGGGCACGGAATGATTTCAGCGGCGCTCTCGCCTATGCCCGCAAGGCCGCGCGCATCGCAGACACGCTGGCGCGCCACGACCTGCTGCATGCGAAAATGGCACGCGCCCAGCCTGAAGACAGCACCAGCCGCAAGATCAACACGGTCGTCCTGCAGGCCGCGCTCGACGTCGCCGCGGCCGAGGACGGATCCACCGCCGAAGACGCCCTCGCCACGGCCTTCACGATGGCCGACCGCCTCCTGTCCGGTTCCCTGCACCAGGCCATGGCGCTCGGGGCGCTGAGGGCGGGGCTGCTCAAGACAGAACCAGCCGCCCTCCTCGACCTTCTCGAGACAAGCGTGAGCAGCCTGCGCCTGTCGCAAGCGCGCTATGCACACGCGCTTGCCTCGGGCGCCCCGGCATCACTTGTCACCGCACGGCGCAGCGAATTGCTCGACAACGTCCGCCGGGCCGATGACGCCGACCGCAGGCTGCGCGGCAACGCGCTCTACAAGCGTTACCTCGCCCTTGAACCGGCAAGCCTCGCCACAGCGCGCAAGGCGCTGCGCAAGGGCGAACTGCTCGTGATGATCGTTCCGCTCGAGAACGCGCACGTGGTCCTCGCCGCATCGACGACGGACCTCGCGTCGCACATCGTACCCATGACGCCCGCCGAGATGGCAACCGAAGTGGACGCGCTTCGCGCCCAGCTCGACCCCGCAGGCTGGAAAAGCACCCTGCCACCCTTCAGCCGCGCCCGGGCCCATCGGCTGCACCAGGCGCTCTTCGGCCCTCTGAAGGCCATGATGCGCAGCAGCACGCGCCTTACACTGGTCGTCGGCGGACCGCTGAAGTCGCTGCCCTTCGCAACCCTGGTGACAAGGCCCGTGCTTGCATCGGACAGGGCCGACAGCGCGCCCGCGAACCTGCGCGACACCGCATGGCTCATCCGCAGCCACACGATCGCAACCTATCCCTCGCTGTCATCCTTCGTGGCACTGCGGGCCAAGCAACCTGCACCGACAACCAGGCCCTGGGCCATCGTCGGCATTGGCGCCCCGCCGGCCGACAAGCAGCTGAAGCTGAAGCCGCTGGCGCATTCGAACGCCGAACTCGCCAACCTGCGCAAGCTGGGACCGACGACGCTGCTTCTGGGCACCGACGCAACGGAAGAAAGACTGGCAGCCCTCGACCTCTCGCAGACCCGGGTCCTGGCCTTCGCCACCCACATGCTCGCATCCGGCCCCGGTGCCACCGAGCCCGGCCTGGCTCTTGCCCGCAGCCAGGAGACCGACGGACGCCTCACGCCACCGGAAATCATGCAGCTGCGTCTGGGCGGCGCCTTCGTCGTCCTGTCGGCGTGCAACACGGCCGGCAGCGGTGCACGCAACACCGACGCGCTGGCCGAGGCCTTCTTCAGGGCCGGGGCCGGCACGGTGATGCACACCCACTGGCCGGTCTTCGACGCGCAAGCGGCAACCCTGTCGGCCTCAGCCCTCGCCGCGTACAGACAGGCGCCCGAGGAGGGCCAGGCCGCCGCCTTGCGCAAGGCCATGATCGGCATGATCGGCGACAGGACCCACCCCCTGAACGCACACCCGTCTGCATGGGCGGCGTTCAGCGTGGTCGGAGAAGTCCTGTCACCGTGAATAAAAAAGGGGGGCGGGTGGTGGCCCGCCAAAGTGTCCCCAGATAACTGTCTAGTTGAGCGGCTCGTGCGGCGCGCGCTTCGTGCGGCGCAGCTCCTGGATCGCCTGCCCGATCGACCACCACAGGCTGATGCCGCGCGGGTCGCCGCGCTTGATCATCGCCTGCTGATGGCGGGTGGCTTCGCGCATCGCGCGGTCACCGTGATTTCGTATCATGAGCCATGCCGAGCGGATGACATCAGGATCTGGATCAATGTATGCGTTTTTCTTGGACATGAGCAGTCGCTTGTCAGTTCACGCCGACAGTCATGCCTCGGCTGAAATGAAAGAACCACTGACTGAGGGTGGAAGTTTTTCGAGCAAGGCGCAACTGACAGGGGACAGTTTCGACACGGAGTGGAATTCGTTCGAAGCGCGACCGCTGCGTGCGTTAATTCGACTGCGATTCAGTCACAGGTTTAGGCCGCAGGCGGGCCTGCATCCAAACGAAGAGCATAGACGACCGTCTCGCTCTCGCGCCCCCGCAGTTGCCGTGCGCCCACAAGTTGCAGCTCATCGACAAGTTGCGCGTCATGCAGCATTTCCTCGCGCACCGCGGACACCAGCGCCTCGCTTGCAACCAGGGCGGTTCCGATCTCCTTCGACAGCGACTGCAGGCGGCTGGCAACGTTGACGGTGTCACCCACAACCGTGAAGGTCATCAGCCGCTCGCTGCCCAGATCGCCCGTCACGACCGGTCCATGATGCAGGCCGACGCCGATATGGACAGGAAACTGCCCGCGCGCCTCGCGCTCCTCGTTCCACTGCGCCACGGACCTGACCATGTCATGGGCGCAGGCAAGCGCATCGCCGGCATCACCCGGACCGCGCTCCGGCACACCGAACACAGCCAGCAGCCCGTCGCCCAGGATCTTGTCCAGCGTGCCGCCATGCCGGAAGATCACATCCTCCATGCGCCCGTGAAAGTCGCGCAGGAAGGCTATTCCCTCTTCCGGATCCATCGTCTCGCAGCGTGTCGTGAACCCGCGAATATCTGCAAAGAGCACCGCGGCGGACTGCCGGCGCGTCGCCCCGAAGGGATGCTCGCGCGCACTCACCTGGTCGAGCACCTTGGGCGAGAAATGCCGCGCCAGGTTGGCGCGCGCCTTCTCCGATGAGACCGCAGCCCCCACAAGCGCCCGCGAGCGCCACACCGCAACGGCAATGCCGGCCAGGATGCAGAGGAAGATGACGAAGTCATACCCCACCTTCGACAACGGCAGGTAATACGGTGACCCGTAGGCCACCCACGGATCCGCCCCCGGCGCCAGCGCCACGAAAGTTGCCGGCGCCGCCAGCGCAGCCCCCACCACCAGCGCCCAGCTGGCAATGATCCACAACCCCGTCCACAGGATGAACCGCGGAGAATGACTGAAGGCGCTCTGCACCAGGACGGCGATATAGAACAGCAGCGCACCTTCCTTCACGGCAACGGTCGCCGTCGGCAGGTCTGCCGCCATGTCGTGGCGCCAGACAAGAAATCCCGTCAGCCACAGGCAATCGAGCGCCGCAAAAACGTATTTCGCGCGCGTGTCGGCGGGAAACCGCCGCAGCATCTCGAACTGCGCGACACCGATCAGCCCCAGCCCGCCGGCCATCGCCACAAGTACCAGCGACCCGCCACCGGTCAGCCCCTGCAAGGCGATGAAGGCAACGATCATCAGTGCAATGGCACCGGCTCGCACCGCAGAGGCCAGCATCAGCCCCGAGCGCTCGGTCTCGCGGAAGGACTTGATCAGCCGCCCCGACAAGCCCTGGTCAGTCGAGCGTGCCCGCACGTCTGATATGCCTTGGGCAAGCCAGCGGCGAAGTGGTTGCATGTTCATGATCGGGTGCCCCGCGATTGTTCGCGCCCTGTGAGTTTACACCCGCCGCGCGAAGCACCGACACCATCCCCACATTGCGATCCCCAATCCACCCATGCGAGCCATTGACGATACGGCACTCTCCGCTCCACAATCATGACGTTACGACGGTCAAGGGAACCCGGTGAAGATCCGGGGCTGCCCCCGCAACTGTAAGCAACGGTGCACCGGCCAATGATGCCACTGGTCTTTTGTCAGACCGGGAAGGCGGCCATGAGGTGAAGTGTTGTGAAGCCAGGAGACCTGCCGGCGTAGTCACCCCCTGACGGTGCGGCGGGCGCCTGACGAGACGGATCCCTCCGGTGCGGTGACGTGGAGCAGGCTTGCCCGGATGCGGGCGGGACTGATCACGCGCGCGCCGCCAGGGAACGGCGCCCGCTACGTCAGGGTCGGGAGACCATCAATGAAGACTTCAACAGGCGCCAAGGCCGCCGCCATCCTTGTTTCAGCCACCATCGCAGCGCAGGCCGGGACGACCGAGACCGTCGAGAAGGTCATCGTCACCGGCAACCGCATCGGACAGACCACCGAGCAACGACTGGGAACGTCGGCATCGATCGTGACCGCCACGCAGATGGAGCAGCGCCAGACCGTCTACGTATCCGACATCCTCAGGGACGTGCCGGGCCTCGCCATCTCGCGCACCGGCGGCCCGGGTGGCGCCACGCAGGTCCGCACCCGCGGCAGCGAAGGCAACCACACGCTGGTTCTTTTCGACGGCGCCGAGGTCAATGACCCCTTCCAGGGCGAGTTCGACTTTGCCGGCCTTCTCGCCGGCGACATCGAGCGCATCGAGATCCTGCGCGGCAGCCAGAGCGCCCTCTATGGCTCCGACGCCATCGGCGGCGTCATCAACATCATTCCGAAGCGCGGCACGGGCCCCCTCGCCTTCAGCGGAGAAATCGAGGCCGGCAGCTTCAACACGGCAGCCGGCGCCATCAGCGCCTCATACGGCACCGATGCCATCGACCTGCGCGCCAGCTCGTCCTACCGTGTCACCGACGGCGCCAACATCGCCCGCAGCGGCGAGGAAAACGATGGCAGCAACGAACGCAGCTGGTTCCTCAACGCCGGCGTCAGGCTGACACCCGACATCGAATTGCGCGCGTTCCTGCGCCAGGTCCGGACCCGCGCCGAGGGAGACCCGCAGGACTTCTCCTTCCTGTCGCCCACCCAGGGCCTGGCCGTCGACGGGGATGACGTCACGCACACCGATGGCGTCCATGGCAACATCCAGCTCGAGGCGACCAGCCTTGAAGGCCTGCTCCAGACCAGGCTCGCCTGGAATTTCACCGACGCCAGCCGCTTCAACTATTCCGGCGGCGCCCCATCCTTCTTTTCCGAGGGACAGCGCGACAAGCTCAGCGCCGTTGCGGCCCTGAACCTCGCCACCGGCAGCATCAGCCACCGCCTCACCGGCGCGATCGACTGGAAGAAGGAGAGCTATCGCAACCTCGCCATCGGCGCGCCGACGCCGCTCAACGACCTGCGGCAACTCGAAAACACCGGCCTGGTCGCAAGCTATGACGTCGCGTGGGGCGACCTCGATGCGGGCATTGCCTGGCGCCACGATCGCAACGAGCGCTTCGAGGACGCATCAACCTACCGTGCGCAGGTCAGCTATCGCCTCGGTGACACGCGGCTGCGGGCCACGGCAGGGTCGGGCATCAAGAACCCGAACAACTTCGAGCTCTTCGGCTTCGACCCGGCAAGCTTCATCGGCAACCCGTCCCTGAAACCGGAAAAATCCGTCGGCTGGGACATCGGCATCGACCACGACCTGCTGGAGCGCAAGGTCAGGCTGTCGGCAACGTGGTTCCAGGCAACCCTCGAGGACGAGATCTGGACCGACTTCATCCCGCCCTTCTACGTGGCCACACCCTTGAACCGGACCACGCAGAGCCACCGTCAAGGCCTTGAACTATCGGCCGACGCAAATCTCGACGCCTGGACGCTCGCCGCGTCGTATACCTACACCGATGCCGAGGAAAACAGCCTCGCCGAGATCAGGCGCGCCCGACACCTCGCGTCGTTCAACGCAACCTATGACTTCGGCGACGCAAGCCTCGGCCTTGGCTTGCGGTACAACGGCGAGCAGCAGGACAGCGAGTTCATCTTCGCGACCCCGGCCGACACCGTCACCCTTGATCCCTACCTCCTCGTGAACGTCTACGGATCATACCGCCTGACGCAGAACCTAGAGGCCTTCGCACGCGTGGAAAACCTGCTCGACGAGCAATACGAGGACGTATTTTCCTTCCGCGCCCCCGGGGTGTCGGCCTATGCTGGCGTCAGGTTCTCGATGTAGTGGCCGTTCATGCTTGAAAATCGCCTGAAGGCGGCGTGGTCCTCGGGCCGCGCCGTCACCAACGTGTGGGCAGGGATCCCCTCGTCCTACGCAACCGAAATCATCGCCCACCAGGGCTGGGACTCGATCACCGTCGATACCCAGCACGGCGCCATCGGCTATCCCGACATGGTGGCGATGCTGACAGCCATCGCCACGACGCGCAGCACGCCGCTCGTGCGGGTTGGCTGGAACGATCCGGCACAGGTGATGCGGGCCGCCGACGCCGGCGCCATGGGCATCATCTGCCCCACCATCAACACCAGGGCCGAGTGCGAACGCTTCGTCGGCGCCCTGCGATACGCGCCCCTGGGCTACCGCAGCCTCGGCCCCAACCGCGCAAGGTTCCTTCACGCCGACTACGCGGCCCA
This sequence comes from Alphaproteobacteria bacterium, assembly GCA_040381215.1. GTDB lineage: Bacteria > Pseudomonadota > Alphaproteobacteria > Micropepsales > Micropepsaceae > SZUA-430. The sequence continues at coordinate 25,586 of JBEIHO010000006.1, forward strand.
CGCCAATCGCTCGGTCCTCGCCATCGCCCAGATCGAGACCGCATCCGGCCTCGAACATGTCGAAGCGATCGCCAGCGTCCCCGGCCTCGACATGCTCTATGCCGGCCCCTCGGACCTCGGCCTGTCGCTCGGCCGGGAAGGCCGCATGGACCAGACCGACCCGGTCGTCGTGCGCGCCATCGACCGGATCCTGGCGGTCGCCAAGGCTCACAATCTCAGGGCCGGCATCTACTGCGTGGCGCCCGAGTACTCCACGGCAATGTTCCGCAAGGGCTTCGATCTGGTGACCGTCGCCTCCGACACGGGCCTGCTGTCGCTGGGCGCAGCCCTCCACGAGCAGTTCAGCACCAACGCATAGGACCCGACCATGAGCGAACCCGTCCTTCTCGTCGACATCAGGGATGAAGTGGCCCTGGTCACGCTGAACCGGCCGCAGGCCATGAACGCCCTCTCGCGGGAACTGCGCGCCGCCATCGCCGAAACCTTCACCCGCCTCAACGCCGATCCTGGCGTGAGGGCTGCCATCCTGACAGGTGCCGGCAAGGCCTTCTGTGCCGGGCTCGACCTCAAGGAGCTGGGCCAGGGGCGCGACACGGTATCCTCGACCGTCGAGACCCAGGATCCGGTGACATCGCTCAACCAGTTCACCAAGCCCGTGATCGGTGCCATCAACGGCGTTGCCATCACCGGCGGGTTCGAGCTTGCGCTCGCCTGCGACGTGCTGATCTGCACGCCCCATGCCCGCTTTGCCGATACCCATGGCCGCGTCGGTATCCTCCCGGGCTGGGGCCTCTCGCAGAAACTCTCGCGCACCATCGGAATCTACCGCGCCAAGGAACTGTCGCTGACCGGCAATTTCATGGCCGCAAGCCAGGCCCTCGAGTGGGGCATGATCAACCGCATCGTGCCGGAACAGGAATTAATTCCTGTATGCCGGAAACTGGCGGCAGACATGCTGACACTCGTCCCCGACTGCCTGCCGGCCTACAAGAAGATCATCGACGAAGGCTACGCCCAGGATTTCGGCACCGCGCTGCAAACCGAGCGCCGCCTGTCCGGCGCGGCCAACAAGGCCGTCCCCGCCGATGCCATCGAGGCCCGCCGCGAGCAGGTCCGTGCCCGCGGCAAGCAGCAACAGGATGGCTGAGCGGCAAGGCCGCGCCGTCAGTCCATCAGCTTCTGTGCCAGATAGACATAATGCCGGGCCCAACGCTCGGCATTGAGGCCGGGATCTGCATCGTTCGAATGCCCCCCGATCGTATTCTCGAAATAAAGATAGGGCGCTCCCAGCTGCGACAGGCGCGCTGCATATTTGCGCGCATGACCCGGATGCACGCGGTCATCCTCGGTATTGGTCGTCACATAAGGTTCGGGATAGGTCGTGCCGGGCTTCAGCTTCTGATAGGCGGAATAGGCCTCGATGAAGGCACGGTCACCGGCAACGTCCGGATTTCCATATTCCGCCACCCACGACGCTCCGGCCGACAGCTTGTGATACCGCAGCATGTCGATGAGAGGGCTTTCCACCACCACCGCATTGAACAGGTCCGGCCGCTGCGTCATCGACACCGTCGTCAGCACGCCGCCATTTGACCGCCCATAGATCCCGAGCCGGCGCGGCGACGTCACCTTGCGCGCGATCAGGTCCTCGGCAACGGCCGCGAAGTCATCGAACGCACGCTGCCGGTTCTCGCGCAGGGCCGATTTGTGCCAGGCCGGCCCGAACTCGCCGCCGCCGCGGATATTGGCAATGACATAGGCGCCACCGCGTTCAAGCCACAGCTTGCCCATCTCGGGCAGATAGGCCGGCGGCTTTGAAATCTGGAACCCGCCATACCCGAACAGCAGCGTCGGGGTTCCACCATCCTTGCGCTGCTTGCGCGGCACGACCAGGAAATAGGGAACCTTCGTTCCATCCCGGGAGACAGCCCAGTTCTGCTCCACGCGATGCGACCCCGCCTTGAAGCGCCGCGGCAGCGCCGCCACCACGCGCGGCTTGCCACCTGCCGCATCGGCAGCCCACAGCCGCGTAGGCGCGAGGAAACTCTCGGACGAAACGAAAAGCAATGACCCGCTGGCCTGCGCCGCGCGGACCGTCAGCGCCGACTGCGCCGGAAGCGCCAGCCGCCGCCGCGTCCAGCCACGCGCGCCCCTGTGATGCACGTCGATCGCACCCTGCACATTGTCCAGCAACTGCACCACGACGGCATCGCGCGTCGTCTGCACGCCATCGATCGTCTGCGAGGCCGACGGCTGCATCACCAGTTCAGCCACCGTCTCGGGCGCAGCCGGCGCCTTGCGCACGCCCGCAAGGTCGATCGCAACCAGCGCGCCTTGCCCGAAGCCCTTCCACTGGTCCTGGACCGTGAAGATCATCCGCCCGCCGACAAACCCGCGCAGCGAGGCATAGGTCGGCAACGCAAGCCGAACCGGGGCAGGACCATCGATCAGGTAATACTCGACATCGAAGAAACCGACACGCCGCTCTGCGACGATGCCCGCAACCGCACCATCGACCTGCCGCAACACCCGCGCCGACACCATCGTGTCCCCGCGCTCGGCACGGAAGACGATGCGCCCCTGCGCGGGCACCTGCCCCCGCTTCACCTCGCGGATCACCGCCGCATAGCCGGAGGCCGTCTCCTCGCTCGCGTCGAAGGCGCGCGCCAGAAGCATGGTATCGCCATCGATCCAGTCGACCGATTGCTTGGCTCGGGAAACCGAAAATCCACCCGCAACGAAAGCACGTGCCTTGACGTCGAATTCGCGGATCTCGATGGCATCGCCACCGCCATCCGAAAGGTTCACCAGGCAGCGCGTATCGTCAGGCGGCAGGCACTCGATCCCCTTCAGGAACCACTTGCGCCCCTCCTGCTTCGACAGCGCATCGAGGTCCAGCAGCGTGGCCCAGGAAGGCTTGCCCGCGCGATAGGACACCAGCGACGCATGCCGCCAGATACCCTGGGGGTGGCTTGCATCCTGCCAGAGATTATCGACGCCACCGGCCCGGAAGGCCGGCATCGCGATCCGGTCCTTCGCCGTGAAGATGGCCAGCGCTTCCTTCTTGTAGGCATCATACCGCGCATCACCGGTCAGCCGCTTGAGCGTGCGCGCATTCTCCCCCTGAACCCATGACAGCGCCTTTTGCCCATGCGTGTCCTCGAGCCAGGCGTTCGGATCATCCGACGCAACCGTCATGGCCGCACAGGCTGTAAGGGTGAGCAAGGCGGCAAGCGTGACAACGGCATTTCTCATGGAGGCGGGCTTTCCCTTGCGGACGAAGGCAGGGACCCTAGCGCCCCTGCCGCACGCCACGCAACCGTTCAGCCCGCAGCCTGCGCCGTCTCCCGCGCATAGGCGCGACCAGCCACGATGTAGTGATAGGCCGCCCACACATTCAGCAGCGAAAGCGTCAAGAGCGCATAGCGCAGCGAATCCGTGCCGAACGACGGCTTCAACAGGTCGCTGAGCATGCCCACCATCAGGGGCCCCAGGCCCAGGGCCACCAGGTTGAGGATGAACAGCATGATCGCAGACGCGGTCGAGCGCATCGCCAGCGGCGCCAGGCTCTGGACCATCGCAAAGCTCGGCCCGAGATAGAAGGCGCCGAGCACCGTGGCCGGCAGATAGAACACCAGCGCCATCATGAAGTCGTCGCTCAGGTAGAAGCCGACGACCAGCGGCGCCGCACCGAACTTGGCAAACGCGATCACCCACGCATTCCAGCGCCGGTCCCGCGCCGACAGCCGGTCGGCAAGATACCCGCCCAGCAGCGCCCCGCACCCACCCAGCACGCCGACGATCGGCCCCAGGATCAACCCGATCTGCAAGCCCGACACATCATGCGTGCGCTTGAGGAACGACGCCGCGAACATCACGCCGCCATAGCCCACCAGCGACGTCAGCGTCAGCCCGATGATGACATGCCGGCACGCCTGCGAGCGCCAGATGAAGGCAAAGCCCGCCTTCAGCGCCTCCAGCGCCTCGGCAAGGCTGGGCCCCTTGCGCACCTCCTGCACCCGCCCGTCGGCCAGCCCTCGCACGGGCTCATCGACCGTGAACCAGATCAGGGCCGCGATGAGAAGCCCCGGCAGTCCCGCGACGAAGAAGACCGAACGCCAGCCCCAGACCTCGGCCAGCGGCGCCCCGATCATGAAGCCCAGCATGCCGCCCGCATAGACACCCAGCGCATAGAAGCCCAGCGCCCGCGACCGCTCATGCGGGGCGTAAAGATCGGCGATCATCGAATGCGACTGGGGCGAGGACCCGGCCTCGCCGATGCCAACGCCGATGCGCGCCAGCAGAAGCTGCGTGTAGTTGGCAGCCAGCCCGCAGAACGCCGTCATCACGCTCCACACCGTCACCGCCCCGACGACGATGTTGCGCCTGTTCATCCGGTCCGACAGCACGGCCAGCGGAATGCCGAGCGTGGCGTAGAACACGGCAAAGGCAAAGCCCGTGAGCAACCCAAGCTGCGTATCGGAAAGGTCGAGGTCGACTTTGATATGCTCGGCGACAGCACCGATGATCGTCCGATCGAGGTAACTCGACGTATAGGCAATCGTCAGCAGGACGAGCACCCACGTCCGCTTGCGGCGCACGGCCTCGGGCAATTCGATGCGCGGCCCTGTCGCCGCCCCGGCATCCTGCGCCTCGGCCATGAAAACCCTCCCGCCTCGTCAATAAATCGAAGGGCCACGATAGAGGTTCTGCGCCACCGCGCAACCGTCACAAGAAAAAAGGGCGCGGCGGGAGGTCCCGACGCGCCCCTGTCTTGCAGGCCGGAGCCTTACTTCATTGCAGGTGCCGGCACGACTTCAACCGGCAGCTTCAGTTGATCGAGCTGCGGCTTGACCACCGAGGCATCGCCAACGATGACCCACAGGATTTTCGAAGGATCAAGCTTCGCACGCGCAGCATTGTCGAGGTCCGAACCCTTGAGCGCCTGATACTTGGCGGCCAGCGTCTCGAAATAGTCATCCGACCGTCCATAATTCACGATCGTCTGCAGGCCACCGAGCACCGCGCCCGAGGTCTCGAAGCGACCGGGCAGGCCACGGACATTCCCGTTGACCGTCCGCTGCAGCTCCTCGGCCGAGACACCCTTCATGCCCAGGAACGCCTTCATGTCGGACAGCAGTTCCTTGATGGAATCGCCCGTCCGGTCAGCCTGAACCGGCGCCGAGATACTGAACGGCGCGCTCTCGAGCGGGTTCAGCACCTGGCTGCGCACGCCGTAGGACCAGCCCTTGGTCTCGCGCAGGTTCATGTTGAAGCGCGACAGGAACCCGCCACCCAGAACCTCGTTGGCCGCACGCAGCACCACAAGATCATCGCGACCCTTGGCGTCCAGAAGCTGCGCACCCGTGATCACGGACTGGGGCGACTTCGGCCGGTCCACCAGCACGATGCGCGTCTTTCCCTTGGGCGAGGCGATGTCGAACGACTTCTTCGGCAGCGCCGTGGCAGGCGCCTTCCAGTCACCAAAGCTCTTCTCGAGCGCGGCAACCACCTGCGCCAGCGACGCATCACCCACCACGAAGAAGCGGCCATTGTCGGGACGCATCCAGGTGGCATGGAAGGCCGCAAGCTGGTCACGCGTCAGGCTCTGCACCACAGAGGCCTCACCCGTGCCGGACGGCGGAACACCATAGGGATGGTCCTTGCCGTAGAGCAGCGGGAACAGCGTGCGCGAAGCGATGGCATTCGGGTTGTTGAGTTCCGAGGCGATGCGGGCCAGTTGCTGGCCACGCAGGCGCTCGACCTCCGACGCATCGAACTTCGGGTTGCGTACGATGTCCGCGAACAGGTCCATCGACGCCGCGAGGTTGGGCACCAGCGCGTTCAGCGACACCGACGTGCGGTCAAGCGACGCCCCCGTGCCGACGAAGGCACCAAGCCTCTCGCTTTCTTCGGCAATCTGCAGGCTGCTGCGCGACATCGTGCCTTCCGGCATGAGCTCGAGCATCAGCGACTGCGTGCCCAGCGCATTCTTCGGATCCGCCGCATAGCCGGCATCGAACTCGAGCGACACCTGCAGCACCGGAACCGACTTGCGCGGCGCGAACACGACTTCCATGCCATTCGACAGCTTCGCCCGCTCGATCGTGGGGAAGTCGAGAGGCGACAGCGAGCCGACCTCGGGGAACTTGGCGCGGTCGATGGCCGCAAGCGGCGCTTGCGTTTCATCTGCGCGCGACGGGTCCTTGTAGAAGGACGGCGCCTGCGTTCCGGTGACCTTCAGTCCCGGATCGCCACCGCGCTCGGCCCCCGTCTCCGTCCGCTCGCCAGGTTCGACGACAAGCGAATAGACCGGACGCGACAGCCACTTGTTGACGCTGGCCTTGACCGCCGAGGTCTTCAGTCCAGCCCAACGCTCCAGGTCCTTCTTGTAGAACCCGGCATCGTTCGAGTAGAGCGCCCCTTCGGCAAGCGCAACAGCCTTGCCGCCGAAACCACCCACGGCCTCAAGCCCGCGCACGGTGCCAGACACGATCAGTGTCTTCGCCCGCTCCAGCTCGTCAGCCGTTGGACCTTCCTTCATGAACTTGGCCACGACCTCGTCGAGGCGCTTGCCCACGAGGGCTGCATCGACACCAGGCTTCACGTCGGCGCTGACCTCGAAGATGCTCGCCAGCTGGAACGGCTGCACGCTTGCCGAGACGCGCACGGCAATCTTCTCGTCACGCACCAGCGTGTTGTCGAGCCGCGAGCTCGACAACCCGCCCAGAACCGTACCGGCCGCCTGCAGCGCCACCGATTCCTTGTCATTGAGCCCGGGCACCGCCCACATGCGATAGATGCGCGTCGTGGCGACGCGGTCCTTCATGATCTCGGTCTTCGGCGCCGACAGCGTCGGCAGCGGTGCGCTGACGTCGCGCAGCTTCTTGCCGGGCTTTATGTCCCCGAAATACTTCTGGACCAGCGGCTTCGCCGTCGCGGCATCGATGTCGCCGGCCAGCACAAGCACGGCATTGTTCGGGCCGTAATTGTCGATGAACCACTGCTTCACGTCATCAAGCGTCGCCGCGCTCAGGTCCGCCATCGAGCCGATGGTCGAGTGATGATAGGGATGGCCCGGCGGGAACAGGCTTTCCTGCTGCGCATAACGCACGAGCCCGTAGGGCTGGTTGTCGCCCTGACGCTTCTCGTTCTGCACGACGCCGATCTGGTTCGTCAGCTTTTCCTGCGTCACCGCACCCAGCAAGTGGCCCATGCGATCGCTCTCGAGGAACAGCGCCAGCTCGATCGCGCCCGTGGGCACGTTCTGGAAATAATTGGTGCGATCCAGCCACGTCGTGCCATTGAAATCAGTGGCGCCAACCTGCTGCAGCGGCTCGAAATAGTCGCCAGGCGCATTCTCCGAGCCATTGAACATGATGTGCTCGAACAGATGCGCAAAGCCCGTCTTGCCCTTGGGTTCGTGCTTCGAGCCGACGCCATACCACACCGACACGGCGATGATCGGCGCCTTGCGGTCCGTGTGCACGATGACACGAAGCCCGTTGTCGAGGACGAACTCGCTGTGGGGAATATCGACGAGCTTGACGAGCTCGCTCACCGGCGCCGGGTTGGCGGCAAACGCCGGACCAGCAGCCAGGACAGACGCGGCCATGAACACGGCCGACAACAGGCACTTGCGAAACATCGGGGGGTTCCTTTTGGAAAGGCGGGATGCAAGGCGCGCAACTTAGCAGCGTCGCCGGATTTCTCAATCGCCCACTCATCGTTAAAGCGGGGGCTAGCGCTGCGTGCATGGCCTGTTATTGTGAGCCCACAAGGAGAAATTCACATGAAAGATTTCGCAGGTAAAATTGCCGTGATCACCGGCGGCGGTACCGGAATGGGCCGCGAACTGGCCAGGCAACTGGTCGCCGAGGGTTGCTCTGTCGCCATGTGCGATGTCTCGGCCGAAAACATGGCCGAGACGCGGCGTCAATGCCTTGCCGCAACAGCTCCCCAGGGCACCCGCGTCATGACCTTCGTGGCCGATGTTTCGGACGAACCCCAGATCCTCAAGTTCCGGGACGCCGTCGCCCGCGAGCTCGACACAGACCACATCCATCTGCTGTTCAACAACGCAGGCATCGGCGGCGGTCCCAGCTTCATCACCTCGCCGCGGGATGAATGGGAAAAGACTTTCAACGTCTGCTGGTACGGCGTCTATTACTCGACCCGCGCCTTCATGGGCATGATCCTCAAGGCCACCGAGGCGCATATCATCAACACCTCGAGCGTCAACGGCTTCTGGGCCTCGCTGGGCCCGCAGCGCGCCCACACCGCCTATCCTGCAGCGAAATTCGCTGTGAAGGGTTTCACCGAGGGCCTCATCACCGATCTGCGCCTCAACGCGCCGCACGTGAAGTGCTCCGTCGTGATGCCAGGCCACATCGGAACCTCCATCGTCGCCAACTCGCGCAAGGTTCTGACCGGCCACAGCGCCGAGGAGATGGACGCCAAGGAGATCGCCGATGCCCGCCGCTCGATGAAATCCATGGGCCTGCCCACCGACGTGATGACCGACCTGCAGATCCAGCAGATGATCACCGAAATGGCGCGCCAGTTCGAGGCCAACGCGCCCACCAGCGCCGCAGAGGCCGCGACGATCATCCTCAACGGTGTGCGCCAGGAGAAATGGCGCATCCTCATCGGCGCCGACGCTGAATGCATGGACCGTCTCGTGCGCGGCGGACCCGAAGACGCCTACGGGCAGGACTTCATCGAGAAGCTGCGCGCCGAGGGCCACTGGCGCGCGTTCTAGCGCCCGGGCACGATCATTCACGCGCGGTGATCGACATCACCGCGCGCAACCCGCCCTCGGCCCTGTTGCAGAGGTGAACATCCCCGCCATGCGCCCGCGCGACCGCACGCGCAAGCGTGAGCCCCAAGCCATGTCCTTCAACCCCGGCACGCGCATGGCGCTGCAGCGGGACGAAGACCGCCTCCAGCATCGCGCTCGGCAAGCCGGGCCCATCGTCATCGATCACGACATGCACGAGGCCGCGACGCCGCTCGACATCGACGCGCGCGTTTCCGCCATGCTTCACGGCATTCTCGACCAGGTTCCTCACCGCTCTTCGGATCTCGTCCGGGCGACAACGCAGACGAAGCGGCACGCCCGCGCGACAGGTGACGGCAAGGCCCATGTCGGCAAGGTCGGCGCACAGTCCCTCGACCAGCGCCGCTGCATCGACACAGCGCTCTGGCTCCAACCCCAGCCCACCCTTTGACACCGCAAGCGCCGCCTCGGTCAGCGACTGGATCTCGTCGATGCTCCCCGCCAGCGACTGCCGCAGCGCCGCATCATCGATGAATTCGCTCTTGAGGCGCAGCACCGTCAGCGGCGTGCGCAGGTCATGCCCGACGCTGGCGAGCACCGTTTTCTGTGCATCGACAAGCGGCACCAGGCGCTGCGTCATCCGGTTGAAGGCGCTCACCGCCTCCTGCAGGACGCCAGGCCCCGAAGCCGGCGGCAGCGCAACCGCCTCTCCCCGTTGCGCGCGGTCGGCTGCATGCGCCAGCGCGGCCAGCGGCCCTGCAAGCCGCCTCGAGAGCCACACGCTGAAGGCAACCAGCAACACCGCAGAACAAGCCCCGGCAAGGACGAGGCCCGGCAGCAGCGAACCACCCACCGGCCAGTAGAACTCGGCATTCAGCCACCGCCCGTCGCCAAGCCCGACAGATACCGCATACCGCTCGAATTGGCGCGCGTGGCGCCGCCCGAAGAGGTTGAAGGTCGGGCGTCCGCGCTTGACCAGCCGCACCTCGTTGCCATCCGCCGCCCCGAGCGCCCGGCGCAACCGATCCTCGAGATCGAACGCACGCGCGCTGTCAACGGCGACACGCGGCAAGCGCGCGACACCGATGCGCTCGTATTGCGCACCAGCCAGCCGCTCGAGCGCCACCCTGTCGCCTGCCGGCAGGCGGCGATAGAGGCCGACAAACGCCACCACGCGCTCTTCCAGCGCCTGCAAGCGATCGGCGCGTACCGCAGAAACCCGTCGCTGCTCGGCCACCACCAGCGTCAGCACATTCGACACGATGAGCACCAGCAGCACGCCTGCCGAGATCTCGAGCCACAGCGGAAGGGTCGGCCACCTCAAATCGTCACCGTGTCCGCCGCAAACATGTAGCCGCCGCCCCAGATGGTCTGGATGATGCGCGGGCAGCGCGGGCGCACTTCCAGCTTGCGCCTCAGCCGCATGATGGCGTTGTCGATGGACCGGTCATACGGCAGCGCGTCACGCCCGGACGTCAGGCTCAGCAGGTCCTCGCGCCGCAGGATCACCTTTGGCCGGTCCACAAAAACGCTCAGCAGCGCATATTCTCCCGCCGACAAGGCGATGCCCACCCCGGCCTCGTCGATGAGCTCGCGCCGCACGCCATCCAGGATCCAGCGATCGAAGCGGATGCGCGGCTGCGGCCGCGACTTCAAGCGCGGCGGCAGGGCATCGACACGCCGCAGGACCGCACCCAGCCGCGCCAGCAACTCGCGCGGATTGAAGGGCTTGACGATGTAGTCATCGGCCCCGAGCTCGATGCCGACGATGCGATCGATGTCGCAATCCTTCCCCGACAGGAAGATCACGGGCAGGTCCAGCGTGTCGCGCAGATAGCGGCAGAACGTGAAACCGTCCTCACCCGGCATCAGGATATCGAGGATCGCGATATCGAAGATGCTGCTGCGCATCAGCTTGCGCGCGGCCGCCGCGCTCTCGGCACCGGCACACCGCAGGCCGTTCTTCTGCAGGTAGCGAACAAGTGTCTCGCGCATCTCGCGTGCATCGTCGACCACGAGGATGTTGGGGATTCTTTCGGTCATGGGAATGTCGCTCGCTGTGAACCGTTCAATGGCGCGCGCGGATTGTGTGTCGAATTATGTCAACAAAGAGACGTCGGCAGGTCTTGCGACAAAGATGAAATCGCACTGCCACAAACTTGCAACATCATGCGCGCCGACCCAGCACGCAAGTAAGTGTTGCGACAAACTCATGGCATTCACGCCACAAAAAAAACCATTATGGCCCCCAAACGTCCCCCCCGCCGCACTTCACTCGCGGCAGCTTCCAGACAACACAAGCAACAGAGGACGACCAGACAATGGCAACCACCGCATGGACCGGACTGATCATCGCAACGCTCGCCGTCGGCGCCGCAGCTGCAGCCTATGGCTACACGACCATGTCCGACACAAGCACCCGCAGCACCGCGAGCGGACGCACGGGCGCATCGGCAGAAGCCAGGCTGCTGAAGTACGACACCAATCGCGACGGACGCATCAGCCGCCCCGAGGTTGACGGTGCCCTCGTCGATGAATTTCGCGCCGTCGACACCAACAGCGACGGCCGCCTCGACGCAGCCGAGATCCAGCGCCACGCAGAGGTACGCAGGGCAGACAGGACCGCAAAGCTCGAAGCCTGGCGCGCCAAGGCGCGCGCCGAAGGTCTCGATCCCCGCAAGCCGCCCTTCGACACATCCGACAGGGACAACGTGGACAGCCTGCGTTACGGGGACTGGAACATGGACGGCGCCATAACACCGGAAGAGTTCGGCGGCAGGACCCGATCGCAATTCATGCGCACGGACCGCAACGCCGACGGCACCATCACGGCCGACGAATTGCGCAAGCGTCCAAACAATCGCTGAGCGAATCCGCAACCGCCAGAGGCTGGCGCATGCAGGCGACAGCACGCCATTTCCCGCGCCGGCATGCGTCAATCAACGCACATGCACGCGCGTGGCAATCATCGGTCAAAGCGAGTCTCCGGCTCGCTTTGCACCACGCGCGCGAAGACAATGACAAGCGCGGCATGCAACGTGTCACCTGTTTGCGACGGTAGACACGATCAAGCATTTTTTCCTTCTGCGGTGACACGTTAAGCGTGACAACCCGAAACGAATGCGATTTAAGCACCATCGTTGGTCGCCACGAGGGAACAGCCGCCACGACACAAGGTGTCGACCGGCAAGCCTGCCCCGACAGGATGGCCATGCATGATCAGCGCTCCGGACGAGGGACAACCCGCGAGGGAAACGTTCAAACCGTGAGTTGAAAGGATCCCCGGAACGGGATCAGCGGGTCACAAAAAACTGCGGGCTCCTAGTGGTTCGGATAAATCGGATTTCGCTGGTGACGGATCCGGCCGAATGTCCACTAGAGAGCCCGCGCCCCCCGCTTGTGGCGCGCGTGTCGTGCGCCGTGGCGGTCAGTCGATCCTGCTTGGCGGCATCCCCACACCAACCAAGCGAACCGACGCAGGGTTATTTTGATCTTTCGCCCGGGAAGATCAACGGACCGTCCAGCAATTCGCGTGGCGCGTGTCAGTTTCGCCACCAAGGGATGGTAAGACGCCGTTGCTCGCCTACCGTGTCTGGGAGGCATTTTTCACACAAACTGGCGTTTATACGAATCTGGGGTCGCCGACCGGCGTTTGTACCTTTGACGCGAACCCGGAACGGAGAAACCAGACCCAAAGGTCAATCCACGGTAGAAGCCTCACAGACACACCACTGGGACTTTAGCCCTTCTCTTGGTAAACGCCTGCCACGGACCTGATTTGGAGAGATGACATGATCGAATACCTAACCCAGCTTGCCGCCGACCCTGCGGCCTGGGCAGCCCTGGTGACGCTGATTGCCATGGAAGTGGTCCTGGGCATCGACAACCTCATCTTCATCTCGATCCTCACCAACAAGCTCCCAGCCGAGCACAGGGAGCGCGCCCGTCGTATCGGGATCGGCTGCGCCCTGGCGATGCGGCTGCTGCTCCTGGGCACGATTGCCATCATTGTCCAGCTGACCGAGCCGGTCATCGAGCTTTTCGGCCATGGCCTGTCCTGGCGCGACCTGATCCTCATCGCCGGCGGCCTGTTCCTGGTCTGGAAGGCGACCAAGGAAATCCATCACAACGTCGACCCGCACCCCAACCCCGACATGTTTGACACCAAGGCGGTCTCGATCGGGTTCTCGGCGGCAATCGTGCAGATCCTCATCCTCGATCTCGTCTTCTCGGTCGACAGCATCATCACGGCAGTCGGCATGACCGAGCACGTGCCCATCATGGTGATCGCAGTCCTGGTCACGGTCGCCGTGATGCTGGCAGCCGCCACCCCCATGGCCAACTTCATCAATGCGAACCCCACCATCGTGATGCTGGCGCTGGCGTTCCTGTTGATGATCGGAACCACCCTGATCGCCGAGGGCTTCGGCGTTCATGTGCCGAAAGGGTACATCTATGCCGCCATGGCCTTCTCGGCCATGGTCGAGGCGCTCAACATGCTCGCGCGCAACAGGGCGATGCGCAATGCGGTCCTGAAGAAGACCGCGAGCGCCACCCCCTCATCGGGGACACCATCCGGGGGCGGATCTTCATCACATTGAAGCAATCAGGTTGAAGGTTTGCCAACCCTTTTCCAAGCCGGCGCGAGACACGAGCCCACCCACATGGCAGGGTGGTTGCCGTCAACAATCGGCCCGCGCCGGCAATGGATGGAGGATGTGATGCGATATGCAGGCCTTGTCGCCTACGCACCCGAACTGTGCCGCCAGGCGATCCTTGCCGGCCGCTGCGCCAATGAATCCCACTTGCTGCTGCACACGGTGCTGTCGCAGATGTTGCAGGACGACATCGAGCAACTGCCCGAGCACGCCCTGCGTCACCAACTCGAGATGAAGTACCAGGCCCAGCTCAGCTTGCTGGACAGGCCCCGCCCAGCCTGATCCAGGCCTCGGCCGCCTCGACGAATTTCGCATGCAGGACCGGCGGCGCCGAGCGCTTGCCCCCCGGCGCCCACGCCCACAGCACAAGCGGGTCGCCCTTGAGATGCGCGATCACCTGCCCTCCGCTGCGCCCGCCATTGCGTGCAGGATCCTTCAGCGCCTGGCACAAGGCTGCCGGACCAAGTCCCGTCCAGCCCATGGCCACAGGCGCCATGTGCCAGTCGGGGGCCCCCGGCACATTGCCGACAGCCTGGTTGGCTTCCTGATGGCACGTGGAGCACTTCATGCCGGCAGGGCCCCGGCCATCGGGACCCCGCAACACATTGAAGTTGTGACGCACCTGCCGGTCACCCTGCGTCGGCCAGTTCACGGTCGTGTGGCAGTTCATGCAACGCGGATGCGTCAGCACGCTGTAGACGACACGAAAAGCAGCCGCCGACGCAGGCTCGGGCGTGGTCGCAGCAGGTGGCGCAGCACTGGCAGCGAGGGCCACAAGACCCACAAGACCCATCGCACCAGCTGCAAGCATGAACCTCCGCATGGCGCGCGCCCCTAGTCCAGATTGAGCTTGGTCAACCGGAACGGAAGCGCCCGGACACGACGCGACGTCAGCGCAAAGAGCGCGTTCCCGACCGCAGCCGCGATCGGCGCCGTCCCCGGCTCCCCAGCGCCACCCGTCTTCGCGCCGGACTCGATGATCTTCACCTGGTGACGCGGCACATCACCCATGCGGACCATCTCGTAATCAGGGAAGTTCTGCTCGACGACACGCCCCTTGTCGATCGTGATCGCGCCGTATAGCGCTGCCGAAAGCCCGAAGTTTGCCCCGCCCTCGATCTGCGCCTCGAACGTGGCCGGGTTGACCACTTCACCCGGATCAACCGCACTCCAGACCTTGTGAACCCGCGCCGAGCCGTCGGCCGTCACCGAAACCTCGGCGACCTGCGCCACGATGGACCCGAACGCTTCGCGCATCGAGATGCCGCGCATCCGCCCGTCACCGGCCGGCGTTGTCCAGCCCGACATCTCGGCAACCGCATCGAGCACGGCCAGATGCCGGGGCGAACCGGCAAGATGGGCACGACGGAACGCGTAAGGATCAAGGCCCGCCGCATGTGCCAGCTCGTCCATGAACGTCTCGATGAAGAAACCAAGCTGAGTATGGTCGACACTGCGCCAGGCACCCCACGGAACGGGATTGGTGCCCGATGCATAGCGCGCGGCAAGGTTCGGAATGTCATAGGCAACGCGCGAAGCCTCCGGCGGATCATGGCGCTCGGCATAGGTCCCGAGCCAGGCCGTGATGCGGCCCTTCTCGTCCAGGGCCGCCTTCATGCGGGCCACCGACGCATGGCGGAAGAAGCCATGTGTCATGTCCTCCTCGCGCGTATAGACCATTTGCACGGGTCCCTTGACCTGCTTGCCGACAAGAACCGCCTGCTCCAGATAGTCCATGTAGTCAGGCAGGCGCCTCCCGAAGCCGCCACCCATCGCCGCGTGGTTCAGCGTGACGTTGTCCACCGGCAATCCGGCAACACGCGCCGCCAGTACCCGTGCACTCAAGCCGTCCTGGAAGCCGCCCCAGACAGACAGCTTGTCACCCTCGAAATGCACCGTGGTGTTCATCACCTCCATGGGTGAGTGCGACAGATAGGGCACCTCATAGCGCGCTTCGACGACGCGCTTGGCGCTCTTCAAGGCGGCATCGACATCACCTACGGCATATTCCTCGGTGAGGCCCTCCTTCGAGAGCGCCGCATCCATGCCCGCGATGATCGACTGCGACGTGACCGCCGCATTGGCACCCTCGTCCCATACCGGTGACAAGGACGCGAGCGCTTCCTTTGCGCGCCATGTGTTGTCGGCGACCACGACGACGGCATTGTCGAGCTTCACGACCTGGCTCACACCCTTCATGGAAAGCGCAGGCTTCTCATCGACGGACTTCAGCTTGCCGCCAAACACCGGGCACGCCTGTATCACCGCAAAGCGCATGCCGGGCAATCGCACGTCGATCCCGTACTTCGCACGGCCATCGACCTTCGCCGGAATGTCGAAGCGCTGCATGCGCTTGCCGACAATCTTGTAATCCTTCCGCGCCTTCAGTGGCGCATCGACCGGCAGGTCGAGCAAGGCCGCAGCCTCGGCCATTTCACCATAGCTGGCGCTCTTGCCGCTGGCCGCGTGGATAAGACGGCTGTCGGCGGTCGTGATCGAGGCCTCATCGACACCCCAAGCCGTCGCGGCAGCCTTGACCAGCATGGCGCGCGCCGCAGCGCCGGTACGCCGCATGCCTTCGACGCCGGTCCACCGCACGGACGTGCTGCCGCCCGTGGTCTGCAGATTCATGCCTTCGGCCGCCTTGCGCGACATGAAATCAACCGGACCAGACAGGAACGACGGCGCAGATCCCGTCATGTCCAGCATGAAACCACGGGCCAATCCCTGGTTTGCAAAAGCCATGTCGGCGGGGGCCTGCTCCATGCGAACGAGCGACCAGTCGGCGTCAAGCTCCTCGGCCAGCATCATCGGCAGCGACGTATGCACGCCCTGCCCCATTTCCGAATGCGGAACGATGACCGTGACCGTGTTGTCCCGGGCGATGCGCACCCAGGCGGACAGCATGGCCTCGCCCGACTTGCCGCCGATGCGGCGTGCACGATCGAGCGTCTGCCACGGCATCATGGCATAGCCCACAAGAAGGCCACCGCCCGCAACGGCGGCGCCACCAAACATCATCAGCCTGCGCGTGATCTTTCCCATGTCTGGCTCTCCCTCAGGCCTTGGCCGCAGCATGAATGGCTGCACGGATCTGCTCATAGGCGCCGCAGCGGCAGATATTCGTCATTGCCGCATCGATGTCCTCATCGGTGGGTTGCGGCTTTTCCTTGAGCAGCGCGACCGCCGCCATGATCTGTCCCGACTGGCAGAACCCGCACTGCGGTGCCTGCGCATCGATCCACGCCTGCTGCACCTTGTGCAGCGTCCCGCCTGTTGCAAGCCCCTCGATGGTCGTGATCGCCTTTCCCTGCGCCAGCGCGGCAGGATAGGAGCAGCTGCGAACGGCAGCGCCATCGACCAGCACCGTGCACGCCCCGCAGGCACCGACGCCACAGCCATACTTCGTGCCCGTGTAGTTCAGGATGTCCCTGAGTACCCAGAGAAGCGGCATGCCTTCCTCGGCATCGACGCTCTGCGCCTGCCCATTCACCGTAAGCGAGATCATTACCTGGCCCTCCCTGCCACTAAACCCCTGACTGACTTGACACCGGGGCGCTGCCGATCATCCACGGCTCCCCTGCAAAGCGTGACGACGATCTGCTCAAGCGCCTGCGCATGAACCCGCGCGCTCGACTGGACATGGGCAACCTTCACACCCTTGGCCGCCATGAGCAGCATCGATACGAACTGCTTCTGGTTGATACCTTGCTGCAGCACAACATTGCCGGCTGTCACCGCTTCAGCGACGACACCCTCGAGAAATTTCTGGAACCTCTGCATGTGGGCCGAGACGATATCCGAGCAATACCGCGCACTTTCGTCCATGAGTTCGGCCGCGAAAGGCGACCCCGCCAGGGCGCCGACAAGCACCTCATGCTGCACGACCAGCGCCCGGTAGAGCCGTTCGGCCAGCGACGCGCCCCGCATGACGGAAAGGGCCGTGGCGACCTCGGCGTGGGCCCGCTCCTGCAGCGCGTCCACAAGCGCCGAAAACAGCACCTCCTTGGACGGGAAATGGTGATAGACCGCCTGGCGCGACAGCCCGGCTTCCTCCGCCACCATGGACATGGACGTATGCCGGTAGCCATGACGTGCAAAAACGCCGACGGCCGCCGTGATGATCTTGACCTTGGGGTCCATGGCGACAGTTTTGACAAGTTCACCAGAATTGTCAAATCGCGTCAGCGGCGAGTGCCGAAAGAAAATTCGCGCGTCGCGGGCTCAGTACATCCACTTCATGACCGCGCGCCAATAGCCCGCGATGGTGCCCCAGACACCCTTGCCGCCGGCCGCGTCATCAAGACGGTCGAACACGGCGTCGATCTTGGGATCGAGCGCCCGCGCCGTCAGGAAGTCGGCATCGGCACCATCCTCGTCACCCAGCCGCTGCTTGGCGATCGCGCGCCCGTAATGGAAGCTTGCCTGGTTGGGCATGGCTTCGATCGCGGCGGAATAGTCGAGGATCGCCGTCTTCATGAACCCGAGCCTGAGATAAAGGAACCCGCGACCACCCAGCGTCTCGGGATCATTGGGCTTGAGCCGCAGCGATTCATTGCAGTCGGCCAGCGCCCCTTCGAGATCCTTGTTCAGCACCGCCTTCGCCCAGCAGCGCTCATGCAGGGCATCGGCGTTGTTCGCGCTCAGGCCAAGCGACAGGTCGAAGTCATCGATGGCGCCACGATAGTCGCTCTGCATCAACCGGGCATTGCCGCGGTGATAGTGGATCCGCCCCAGATCTGCCCCCGCATATTTGCCGGACTTGATGAGCTCGTTGCAGGCCGAAAGCCTGAGGTCGCTCCAGATGCCGGCGCCACCCCTGCAATTGCTCAGGGCGCGCGAGGGATCTGCCCCCTGGGCATGAGCAGGCGCCGCCGCAACCGGCAACGCCAGCAGCAGCAACAACCCTATCTGGATGATTGCGCGAATCATCATTCCATCCCCATATAGGCGGCCTCGCGGCTCCTCTCGGGACCGCACCCCCTAGGGGGCAGAATAACAGCGCTGAAGGAACCGCCGCAATGTCGAGACAAGGCCGGATCTTGATCTATGGTGCCACGGGTTACACCGGAAAACTGACCGCCCGGACCGCAAAAACCCTTGGCCTTCAGCCAATCCTCGCCGGTCGAAACGAGGCCAAGGTAAGGGAGGTCGCCGATGAACTTGGCCTCGCGTGGCGCGCCTTCGACCTGAAAGACACAGCCAGCCTCGAGGCCGCCCTGTCGGAAGTGGCTGTGGTCCTGCACATCGCCGGCCCGTTTTCCGCCACGGCACGCCCCATGGTGGACGCCTGCATCAGGACCAACACACACTATCTCGACATCACCGGCGAGATCGACATCTTCGAGACCCTGGCCACGCGCGATGGCGAAGCCCGCCTCGCCGGCATCATGCTGCTGCCCGGCGTCGGCTTTGACGTCGTCCCCTCAGACTGCCTCGCCGCCCACATGAAGCGTCGCATGCCGGACGCGCGCGACCTGAAAATGTACATCGGCGGTCTCAATGGCGTCTCCCGCGGCACCGCCAAGACCATGATTGAAGGGATCGCGCAGGGAACGCGGGTGCGCCGTGGTGGCGAACTCGAAACCCTCGAAGGCGTCCACGAGGATCTCTGCGACTTCGGCACCGGCATCCGCCCGACCGTCGCCGTCAGCTGGGGAGACGTTTCGACGGCCTGGCACTCGACACGCATTCCCAACATCGAGGTGCATTTCGAAGCCGTCCCCGAGCTTCGCCGCATGTCGAAGGTCCCCGGGATGATCAAGTACCTGCTGGGCATGAGCTTCATGCAGACATACCTCAAGCGCCAGGTGGACAAGCGCCCGGAAGGCCCGAGTGACGAGCAACGCCGCACCGGCAAGGCCATCCTCATCGGCGTCAGCCGCAATGACCGCAACGAGACAATGCGCACGCGCCTGACCACACCCGAGGGCTACAGCCTCACCGCACTCACCGGTCTCGAGATCGCGCGCCGCGTCGCAAGCGGCGATTTCAAGCCGGGGTTCCAGACACCCAGCACCGCCTATGGCGCCGACTTCATCCTGCAATTCGATGGCGTGACCCGCGAGGACCTGAACAGCTGAAAACCCTCAGCGGCCGCGATAGCCCGAACCCGCATTGTTGAGCCCGTGCTGCACGGCCCAGATCGCAACCTGCGTTCGATTGGTGGCGCCAAGCTTGCGCAACACGGTCTTGATGTGAACCTTGACCGTCGCCTCGGTGATCGAGAGGGCCTTGGCAATCGACTTGTTGGTATGCCCGTCGGCCAGGCTGCGGATGATGTCGAGTTCGCGCTGCGACAGCGCCACATCGCCCACGCGGACGCGATCAACCGGGCTTGCCGACTGCTGTGACTGCAAGGCCCCCAGGAAATTCGTGAGCACGCTCGGGAACACTTTCTCTCCCAGCATGACGAGCCTCAGCGCCTCGACAAGGGCCGGTGGCGAAATGCTCTTGAGCATGAACCCGTCGGCACCCGCGCCGAACATCTCGGACAGATAGACAAGCTCGGCCGCATCCGACAGCACGACAACGCGCGCCTGCGGCATGAGGCTCTTGAGGCGCGCAACGCCGGCACCACCGATGCCGTACTCGACAACGACCAGATGCGCGCTTTCGCCACGCGCCACACGCTGCGCAGCCTCCTCGATCGTCGCGGCCTCGAAGCCGACCGCGAAACCGCGGCCATCCAGTTGCGCCCGCAGACCGGCACGCAGCAGCGGCTGTGAATCGACAAGCCACAAGACTGCAGTCTCCACCCGTGCCCCCAACGCATCCAAAAGAACTAGTAGGCGCGTTCCACCTACCCCGGAGGAGACGCGCGCGATACCCACTTAGTATGAAAAAATTCCCTGCCGTACTATACGAAATGATGGGATCATGGGAAATTTCAGCGCGCACAATTCCCCGTTGAATCAATGCAGAATGCACACTTTTGGGGACAGGATCGGTTGCACCACCAACCTACTCGCCGGTAGATCGCAACACAGCATCGATGAAAGCGCGGATCCGCGCATGCACGCTGACAGGATCATCGCGAAACGCGCCATGGCCGCAGTGAGGAAAGATGGTAAACGCACCCACGCCCGGTTGCAAGGCGTCGAAAATTTCCTGTGACAGGTGAAGCGGCGTGATCGGATCCATGCCTCCGGCCAGGACAAGGACCGGACAACCGATGCGTTTCAGCTGCGGACGAAAATCCATCTGGCGGATTTCTCGTCCCGGCAGCGAAAAATGTCGAAACACCTCCGGTCGGGTAATCGCGCGCGCACGCGCCCCCAGCCCGTCAGCAGGCTGGGTGGTGTTGTAGAGCGGCATGCAGACCTTGAGATACGCATCAAACGCTGCGTCATCGCCCACATTCCAGAAGCGCTCGGCCACGCTGTGCACGGCCTCCCCGCCCTTGTCGCGGAACCAGCCCAGCGTGAAGTCGAAATCCATCCGCGCGGCGGTGCTCGACAGGATAAGCGCGCCGGCATGCCCCGGGTGCCGCGTGGCATAGGACTGCGCAACCATGCCGCCAAAGGACTGGCCGAGGACAATGGGCCGTGTAATGCCAAGGACGGCGCAGAACGCAGCGATGTCGTCACCCCACTGGGCCAGCGTCCACGTCGACGGATCGCTGGGCACGCTGCGCCCGTTGCCCCGATGGTCGAGATAGAT
Organism: Alphaproteobacteria bacterium; assembly: GCA_040381215.1. GTDB lineage: Bacteria > Pseudomonadota > Alphaproteobacteria > Micropepsales > Micropepsaceae > SZUA-430. The sequence goes on from JBEIHO010000006.1 coordinate 46,685, forward strand.
GACCTGCGCAATGTCTGCGAACGCGTCAAACCCCGGCCTCAGCCCGGAGTGATCGAACCCGGGGCCACCATGCAGGATCATCAGGACAGGCTTCTCCCGCATCCGGTCTTTATCCGGCGCAAGCCCGGAGCCCACCGTGTCGAAGAAAATCCTCTGTCCACCGACATCGACGAACATGGCTCAGCGATATCCGTCCTTGGCCAGGCGCCGCAGCTTGTCCATGGCCGCCTGGGGCGCCTCTTCATAGGCAATCGTGCCGAAGAAAAGACCCTTGGAGTCCAGTTGAACGATCAGCGCGCTGTGATCCACCGTGTAGGACGCGCCTCCCGTATCGACCTTCTTGAAATAGATGCCGAGGGACTTGGTCAGCTTCGAGATTTCCGCAGGCTCCCCCGTCAGTCCGCGGATCCTTGGATCGAAGGATGACAGATAGGCCTTCAGCACATCCGGCGTATCGCGCGCGGGATCCACGCTGATGAAATAGGCACCGATCTTGTCCCCGTCATCTCCCAGTTGCTTGAGGTAGGACGTCATCGACGCAAGCGTCGTTGGGCAGACATCCGGACAATAGGTAAAACCGAAGAACAGCACCGCTGGCTTGCCGAGGATATCTTTCTTCCCGACCAGTGCCCCCGTGTGGTCCACCAGCGTGAAGTCGGCAACCTCGGGACCTTGCATGCCCCTGCTGGGTCCCGATCCCGAGCCAGGCTTGCCGGTGCCGAACAGCAGAAAGGCCAGCAACACGAGCAGTCCGGCCGAAAGGGCAATAAGGGGATATCTCGAGCGCAAGGGCATCCGGCAATCCTGAACTGTGCTATCCGGACGGACTTCTGGTGCAGGTGCAGCCCACTGTCAATGCGCCACCCGCCGCCCCGGCATCGAACAGGGATCTGGACCCCATGAGCGACACAAACGCGCCGGTTCCGGCAGCAAGACGGTCTGCCGCCGTAAGCTTCATCTTCATCACGCTGGTCCTCGACGTGCTTGCGATGGGCGTGATCATCCCGGTTCTTCCAAAGCTGATCGACGGCTTCATGGGCGGCCAGCACGCCGACGCGGTGCGCATGGGCAGCCTGCTGGGTTTGATCTGGGCCGTCATGCAGTTCATCTGCGCCCCCATCCAGGGCGCGCTCTCCGACCGCTTTGGTCGCAGGCCGGTCTTGCTGGTCTCGATGACAGGCTTGGGGCTCGATTACATCTTGATGGCGCTCGCGCCAAATCTGACATGGCTGATCATCGGCCGCGCCCTCTCGGGCGTCACCGCCGCCAGCTTCAGCACGGCCAATGCCTACATCGCCGACATCACCACACCCGATCGCCGTGCGGCAGCCTTCGGCATGATGGGTGCGGCCTTCGGCATCGGCTTCGTCCTGGGCCCCCTCCTCGGTGGCATCACGGGCAGCATCGACCCACGCCTTCCCTTCTGGATCGCGGCCGGCCTGTGCCTGCTGAACGCGCTCTATGGCTACTTCGTGCTACCCGAGTCCCTGCCACCGGAACGGCGCGCGAAAAACTTCTCGTTCGAGCGCTCGAACCCCATCGCGGCCATGTCCTTCCTCTATGCCAGCCCGCAATTGTTTGGCCTCGCGGTGGCCCAGTTCCTCTATGCCTTGTCGCACAACGTCTATCCGGCAGTGTTCAACTGGTTCGTCACCTATCGTTATGGCTGGAACGAGATGATGATCAGCTATGCGCTGGCGGCCGTTGGCGTCGCCAATATCATTATCCAGGGCGGCCTCACAGGACGCGTGGTCAAGCGTCTGGGCGAGCGCAGGTCCATCATTCTCGGCCTGACATGCGGCATCATGGGCTTCCTCATCTACGCCCTCGCACCGACAGGCGGCTGGATCTGGTTCGCCATACCCGTCGCTGCACTGTGGGGCTTCTACGCGCCAGCCGCCCAGTCGCTTCTGTCACAGCGCGTCGATCCGTCGGAGCAGGGCCGCCTGCAGGGGGCTCTGGCAAGCATGAACGGCATATCGTTCATCATTGCCCCTCTTCTCTACCCGCAGGTCTTTGCCTTTGCTCTCGATGCAAGGCAGACCAGCGGTGACTGGCCAATCCTGGGCGCGCCCTTCTTCATTGCAGCCATGCTGCTGACACTGGCCTTGATCATGGCGCTGCGTGCAACAGCCCCGGGCACCGCGCAACGAAACGATGCGACCTAGCGCATGTCGAGCCACGACCAGACTTCGGAATGCCCGACCGACCGAACGGTCCGCAGGCCAAGCGTCGGGTTCCAGATCAGGAAAACGACCACACCCTGACCCCGCCCGTGATCGAACAGCGGGAACCCGGTGAACTCGAACAACTCGATGCTGCCATCCGACAGCCGGACCGGCGCCAACTGCCACAAGCCACAGGGCCGCAGCAGCATCATGAACGTGGCATCGAAGGCCTCGCCCTTGTAAGCAGGATCGACGAGATCGAGATAGTCCGTGCCCGTCATGGGATCGGCCTGCATGGCCGATAACCCCGCCCCGGCATGGCAGATGGTCAACCGACGGGCCACCGCATCAGGGCGGACAACCGCAAGCCAGCCACTCATGCCCGGCAACCACTCAAGCTGCAGATCTTCAAGCCGCGGCAGCAACCCGTTCTGGCAACCTCGCCGCACAAGCGCCTCGAGGCGCAGACTATGCGCACTGCGCCCCCCAGCAAGCCCAGCCAGTCCCTCCGCATTCACCCCAGCCAGCGCCCTCTCCGGGATCATCGAGTTACGGGGCGAACCAGAGAGCGTTCGGGCGGACTTGAACGGCGGATTGATCACGGGAACGGGATCCAGCGGTGGAAGCGGCAGGGATGGCGGCAAAGCGACAAGCAACAAGCCTGAAAAAACACCCCACATCCTTGATATGACGAGTATATCAGGCGGCACGCCCCCCATTTGAAGGGGCCCATTGAACCGCCGATATAGGCAGGTGCAGCGAATTCGCAACACACGCCGGGAACAAGAGGCACCCTGCAGTTGAGCTTTGGATCCATCAGGGGGTTGGCCAACAATCCTCAGGCCGCGCATGAGCAGATTTGGCAGCCGGTCGCGCTTGCGAAGCCACCGATGCGCTTATAATCGCGAATCACCGATCTGCGGGGGATCCACCCATGTCTCGTTATCGTCAGCGCCGCGTCCGCCTGAACTCGTCATCGCCCACATTCGACGTGTTCCCGCTCCTGTCGCTGCCCCTGATCTACTACAATTTCATGGTCATCGCTGTTTTCGGGCTCGACCAGCAGCAGGTCAACGCCTGGCTCAATGGCACAGCCTTCGAGATCACGATGTTCTCCGGCATGGTCTGGTCGATGACCCAGTCCGACGTCATCGTCACCGCCGCGATGGGCCTGCTGTTCATCGAGATCCTGAAATCGGTAGGCACGCCGATGCTGTCGCTGGTCAATCACGGCATCGCCGTCATGACCCTGCTCATCTACTCGGTCCAGTTCATGTCGATCCCGGGCTTCACGACATCGGCCTTCTTCCTGCTGGGCCTGATGCAGCTCATCGACGTCATTGCCGGGTACACGATCACCATCGTCGCCACACGCGGCCTGTCCAGATAGGAAAAAGGCCGCGACGGAACCGCGGCCTTCTCATCTTTCAGCCAATGCAAAGCCTCAGAACGGGACGACAAATTTGCCGTTCTTGGGCCACCCCTTGGGCACCAGGCGTCCGGATTGCGCGCGCCCCCCGACATATTCCTTGAGCTCACCCTTCTCCCAGGTCCGCCCGTTATAGTCCTTCAGGCCATCGGCCAGCACGAAAACGGCGGCATCGTTCAGGCCACCATCCTTGAACTTCTGCAGCGCCACACCCTTGCCGCGCGCCATCTCCGGCACCTCGCCGACACCGAATACGACCATCTTCCTGTTATCACCAATCAGGGCCACATGATCGCCCGAGACCGGCGTGCAGACCCGCGCCTCTTCCAGCGGATCGACATTGAGAACCTGCTTGCCACCACGCTTCTGGGCAAGCACTTCGTCCTCGGGAACGATGAACCCGCGCCCGGTGTTCGAGGCCACCAGAAGCTTGCGACCGGGCAGGTGCACGAACATCGCGACGATGTCCTGGTCATTCTCCATGTCGCACATCAGGCGAATGGGCTCGCCATGCCCGCGTCCGCCCGGCAACTGCGAACAGTCAAGCGTGAAGAAGCGCCCATTGGTCGACAGCACAAGAAGCTTGTCCGTGGTCTGCGCCTTGACCCAGAAGCGTCCCTTGTCGCCGTCCTTGTACTTCACGTCATCGCTGGGCTCGATATGCCCCTTCATGGCCCTGATCCAGCCCTTCTCCGAGCAGAGAACCGTGATCGGCTCCTTCTCGACCAGCGATTCAAGCGGCACGTCCTCGATCGCCGGCGCATCAGAGAAGGTCGAGCGGCGCTTGCCCAGCGCGGTCTTCGCCCCGAACCGCGCCCGTAGCTCCTGGAAGCTCGCCTTCAGCCTGTCATTCTGCAGCTCCTCCGACTTGACGAGGGACTTCAGCTCTTTCTGCTCGGCCTGCAGCGCCTTGTGCTCCTGTCGGATTTCCATTTCCTCGAGCTTGCGCAAGCTGCGCAGTCGCATGTTGAGGATGGCTTCCGCCTGCATGTCGGTAAGCTTGAACGCCTTGATCAGCTCGGCCTTGGGCTCGTCCGACGTGCGGATGATCTTGATCACCTTGTCGATGTTCAGGAAGACCGCAAGGTAGCCCTCGAGGATCTCGAGCCGATCCGCGATCTTGGCCAGTCTGTGGTTGGCCCGGCGGATCATCACCGCGCGCTGGTGCTCGAGGAAGGCAAGCAGAACCTGCTTCAGGCTCATCACGCGCGGCGTCTGGTTCGAATCCAGCACCGTCATGTTGAGCGGGAACCGCGTCTCGAGATCCGTCAGGCGGAACACATGCTCCATCAGCATCTCCGCCTCGACATTGCGGCTCTTGGGCACGAGGACGAGACGTATGTCTTCCGCCGACTCGTCGCGCACATCGTCCAGCAGCGGCAGCTTCTTCTCCGAGATCAGGTCCGCGATCTTCTCGATCAGCTTGGACTTTGCGACCTGGAAGGGGATCTCGGTGACGACGATCTGCCAGGTGCCCCGCGCACCTTCTTCCTTGGTCCAGCGGGCACGCACGCGAAATCCGCCCTTGCCCGAGCGATAGGCCTCCGCGATCGATGACGCCGGTTCGACCACGATGCCACCCGTCGGGAAGTCCGGCCCCTTGATGTATTGCAGCAGCGTCTCGTCGCGCGCATTGGGCGTGTTGACCAGATGGATCAGCGCCTGCGCAATCTCGTCGAGGTTATGCGGCGGGATATTGGTCGCCATGCCAACCGCAATGCCCGCTGCGCCGTTGGCAAGCAGGTTCGGGAACCCGCCGGGAATGATGACCGGTTCCTGGTCCTCGCCATTATAGGTCGGGCGGAAGTCGGTACCGTCGTCGTTCAGGCCCTCGAGCAGGATCTGCGCGATCTCGGTCAACCGGCTTTCCGTGTAGCGCATGGCCGCCGCATTGTCGCCGTCGACATTGCCGAAATTGCCCTGCCCGTCGATCAGCGGATAGCGCAGCGAGAAGCTCTGCGCCATGCGCACCAGCGCGTCATAGATCGACTGGTCGCCATGCGGATGGAACTGGCCCATGACGTCACCCACGACGCGCGCGCACTTCTTGAAGCTGGACTTCGGGTCCAGCCCCAGCCGCTGCATCGCAAACAAGAGCCGCCGGTGCACCGGCTTCAAGCCGTCGCGCACATCCGGCAACGCGCGCTGCATGATGGTCGAAAGCGCATAGGCAAGGTAGCGCTCGCCCAGCGCATCCTTCAGGTCGACCTCACGCACGACATCATCGAGGGCCATGTTGCTTTCCTGCCTGTTCGTCCAATCCAGAAGGCGCCTGACTAACGACAGCCGCGACCGCCCGCAAGGGACCCAAACGGCTTATATTCAAGGGCTTTTCTTGGGGAAAACCGAAATCGTCGCAGAGATGAGCCCGCCGCCTCAGGCTTTCTCCACACGCTGCCCAAACCGCAGCCGCGCCTCGGGCAGGCCCTTGCCGTGAGCCTCCGCCAGAACCCGCTCGAGGAAATGCGACGTCAGGAGCAGGCCGGATGACAGCGTCTCTCCATCCACAGGCTGGGCGGCGTCGAACAGAAAACCGGGCAAACGCAGCAGCCGATGCGCAAAGGGTCCCGCCCCTGCCTCGGTAACGGCCCGCCCCGAGCGCGGCGACACATAGGCAAGCCCCTCCCGCGCCCCGGTCACCGCACAGCTTTCCAGGTCAAGCCCGAAGCCAAGGTCCTCGAGCAGGACCATCTCGAACCGCACAAGCGAGGCAACCCACGCGATGCCGGGCTCCAGCACCATGTGCTGCAACACCCCGTCGAGCGCCAGGAACACACGCTCATGCACCTCACGCTCGGGCAGCAACGCCGAACACAGGGAACAGGCCGCGGCCAGCCCGTCGAGCTTCAACCTGTCATCGAAGAAATGTGCCGCGCGCGCCGCAGACATCTCGGTCGTGTAGGACCCCAACTGGTCATCCATCCGCGCCCGCCAGTGCACCGACAGCAGGTTTCCCGGCTCCAGCGCCCCCCGCACCCGTCGCGATGCCGCCCCCCGCATCAGGCCCAGATGTCGCCCGTGCGCGCGCGTCAGGGCTTCGAGAATGGCCCCATGCTCGCCGAAGGGACGAACGGCCAGAACGATGGCATCGTCATTCCAGTCCACTGTCGACCCTCGAGGCTGGCACCAGCAGCATGCCTACGCCTCCGGCAGGTCAAGCCCGATCTCGCGGTAATGCATCGGGTCGTCAGCCCAGTTCTCGCGCACCTTCACGAACAGGAACAGGTGGACCTTGTGGCCGAACTGCGCCTCCATTTCCTTGCGCGCGGTCTGGCCAAGAAGCTTGATGGTCGCCCCGCCCTTGCCCAGCACGATCGCACGCTGGCTCTCGCGCTCGACATAGATCGTCTGCTCGAGCCGCGCCGACCCGTCCTCCATCGGCTTCCACTGCTCGGTGATCACCGTGGTGGAATAGGGCAGTTCCTGGTGCAGGCGGTCATAGATCCGCTCACGCGTGATCTCGGCCGCAAGCAGGCGGATCGGCATGTCGGCAGCCTGGTCGGCCGGATAGGCCCACGGCCCCTCGGGCACGCGCGACGCAAGATAGGCAAGCAGGTCCGCCGTGCCGTCGCCCTTGGTAGCCGAGACAAGGAACACCTCGTCGAACGCGGCGCGTGCACGCAGCTGCTCGATCAGCGGCAGAAGGCGATCGCGTGCAAGTGCATCGACCTTGTTCAGCACCAGGATCGCATGCTGGCCAGCCTCGTTGAGCCGCTTGATGATGCTGTCCGTGTCCTGCGCCGACAGCCCGTTCGGCGATTCAATCAGTTCCGGCGCATCGATCAGCAGGCAGACCAGGTCGGCATCCTCCGCACCTGCCCATGCAGCCTGCACCATGGCGCGGTCGAGCCGCCGGCGCGGCTTGAAGATGCCGGGCGTATCGACAAGAACGACCTGCGCATCGCCGTGCATGGCAACGCCGCGCACGCGCATGCGCGTCGTCTGCACCTTGCGGCTGACAATCGAGACCTTGGTGCCCACAAGTGCATTGACCAGCGTGGACTTGCCGGCATTCGGAGCGCCGATGACGGCAACAAAGCCGCAGCGCGTATTCTGGGCCGTCATGGCTCCACCACCTTCAATAGCTTTCGTGCTGCATCCTGTTCCGCCGCGCGCAGGCTGGCCCCCTCGCCCGAGGCCTGCCCCCGCGTGCCAACCTGAACTTCCACCGTGAAGCGCGGCGCATGATCAGGTCCGTCGCGTCGCTGGAGCCGGTACACCGGCGTGCCAAGCTTGTGGGCCTGCGCCCACTCCTGCAAGGCGTTCTTGGGATCTCGCAAGTCCCCCTGCACTTCCGCAAACAACGGCGTCCAGTGATCCACGACGAAGCGCCGCGCAGCATCAATCCCGCCATCGAGATAGAGGGCAGCGATCAGCGCCTCGCAGGCATCGCCCAGGATGGCAGGCTTCTGCCGCCCCCCGGCACGCGCCTCGCTGGGCGCCATGATGATCGCCTGGTCAATTCCGCTGGCGATCGCCACGCGGGCGCAGGTTTCCATCCGGACAAGCGCGTTGAGTTTCAGGGCCAGCGCCCCTTCGCTCTCGCCGGGAAAGCGCGCCACCAGCATCTCGGCGATGAGGAAACCCAGAACCCTGTCGCCCAGGAATTCAAGGCGTTCGTTGTCCTCCTGGCCCGCACTCGCATGGGTGAGGGCGCGTCTCAGGAGACCTGGATCCTGGAAGGCATGGCCAAAACGAGCCGCAGCCGCCTCCAGCGCGGCGTCCTCAATGGATGCCTTGGAAGAAGCGTCCGTACCGGATTGCAGCCGGCCATTTCCAGAATTCCCAGTTTTTCGCGCTGCCATCGGTCGAGAACAAGATGAGGTCGGCACGGCCAACCAGGTTTTCCTCTGGGACAAAGCCAACGCCGCTATTGGGTATGCGGCTGTCATTGGACTGGTCCCTGTTGTCACCCATCATAAAGTAGTGGCCGGGGGGCACAACGAATTCCTGCGTATCGTCCCAACCCGGATAGCTGGATTCCGTGCTCAGGACATGGTGGCTGACGCCGTTTGGCAGGGTTTCGAGGTAGCGCTCGATGCGTTCTTCTTCACCATAAGGCGTAACCCGGACATAATCGTCCACGCGCTTCATGCCGACGGGGATCCCGTTGATGTGAAGAACGCCGTTGATCATCTGGATGCGATCACCGGGAAGACCGACGACACGCTTGATGTAGTCCTCGGAAGGACGGGCGGGCAGCTTGAAAACGACCACATCCCCGCGCTCGGGCTGTGCACTCCAGATGCGCCCCGAGAACAGGCGCGGAGACCACGGCAGGCTGTGCTTCGAATAGCCATAGCTGAACTTGGTCACGAAGAAATAGTCACCGACCAGCAGCGTGTTCTCCATCGACCCGGAGGGGATGTTGAACGGCTGGAAGATGAACGTCCTGATGACGACCGCCAGCAGCAAGGCATAGAAAACAATACGGAACACGTTCGCAGACCACCTCACTCGCAAGCCCGCCAGCGATATCCCCTTCACTGCGCGGCAATCAGTAGATCAGGTTCAGAAGACGGCTGTAGCGGATGGCAAAAGGCCACTTCCAGAGCTCCCACATCGCCGCCGAACCATCATGGGAGAAAAAGATGACCTGCGCCCGACCCACCAGATTGGCCGCCGGCACAAACCCGACATCGCCGCGACTGTCATTCGAATTGTCGCGATTGTCGCCCATCATGAAATAGTGACCCGCCGGGACCACGAACTCTTCCGTGTCGTCGAACCGGCTTTCATCTTCGCGGTCCAGCACGACATGCTGCGCCCCGTTGGGAAGCGTCTCCATGAAGCGGGCAACCTGGACCTCGCTGCCGTCCTCGCGCGTTTCCACGCGGTCCTCGATGCGCTCGAGCTTGACGGGTTGCCCGTTGATGTGAAGGACGCCGCCAATCATCTGGATGCGATCCCCAGGCAAGCCAATCACACGCTTTATGTAGTCCTGTGCCGGATCGCTTGGCAGGCGGAAGACAACAACGTCGCCCCGCCCCGCCTCGCCACCCAGGATGCGATCTTCCCCCGCCTGCGCCGGGGCGATCAGCGGAATGGAATAAACCGAATACCCATAGCTGAACTTCGTCACGAAGAGATAATCGCCAACCTCGAGCGATCCCTCCATCGAACTCGACGGGATGCGGAACGGCTGGAACAGCAGGATCTGCACGAATGCCACGATACCTACGATGGTACCGATCGACTTCGCCGTCTCGATCACGCTTTCGTTCTTCCACCAAGGCTTGCTGCTTGCGTCCGACATCGCGTCCCTGTCCCGCGTGAACCCACACGTTTTCTGGATATCAGATGGAGTTTGCAGGAAAAAGTGTCAATGCGATGGCGATTAAAAACCCCTAACCGCCTGCAGGGGAATTGGCGCCGCCGATACCCCGCTAAGGCGAGGTTTGCGGCACCGCCGAGATGATCACGATCGCCTGCGCCAGCGGGTAATCGTCAGTGATCGACAGGTCGATCTGCGCCACCATGCCCGCAGGAACCATGGTTTTCAGCCGTTCAGCGGCGCCGCCTGTCAGTTCCATCGTCGGCTTGCCCGACCGCAGGTTCACCACGCCCAGGTCCCGCCAGTAGACGCTCTTGCGAAAACCTGTCCCCAGCGCTTTCGAGCACGCCTCCTTGGCGGCAAACCGCTTGGCATAGGAGGCAGCCCGGTTGCGGCGGCCCTCGGATTTGCGCTGCTCCGTCGGCGTGAACAGCCGCTGCACGAAACGATCGCCGAAACGCTCAAGGGTCGCCTCGATGCGCCTGATGTCGATCAGATCGCTGCCGATACCGATAATCATGCGCAACACCGCCGCTCAGGCCAACTGGACACCGGCCCCACCTCGCGCTTCGTCCATCAACTGGCGCATGCGCCGGATGGCGGCATCAAGCCCCGTGAAGATGGCCTCTCCGATCAGGAAATGCCCGATATTCAGTTCGACCACCTCTGGCAGGGCCGCGACGGGGCCGACCGTCTCATAATTCAGGCCATGCCCGGCATGCACTTCCAGCCCCAGGCGTGCGGCCTCCGCCGCGCCCGCACGCAAGCGATCGAGGATCCGGTCGCGCACGGCAAAATCGCCATCCGCATGCGCATCGCAATAGGCGCCTGCGTGTAGCTCGACGACATGGGCCCCCAGCCCCCGCGCTGCGGCCAGTTGCAGCGAATTGGCCTCGACAAACAGCGACACACGGATCCCGGCACCGGCCAACTGCCGGACGAACGGCGCCAGGTGATTATGCTGCGCTGCCACGTCGAGCCCACCTTCGGTCGTTCGCTCTTCGCGACGCTCGGGAACCAGGCACACCGCATGCGGCCTGTGCCTGAGGGCAATGGCCAGCATCTCCGGCGTCGCCGCCATCTCGAGGTTCAGCGGCCGGCCCATCCCGAAGGCCAGGCGCTCGATGTCCGCATCACTGATATGTCGCCGGTCTTCGCGCAGGTGCGCCGTGATGCCATCGGCCCCGGCCTCGACCGCCATCAGCGCCGCGCGAAGCGGATCGGGATGACGACCGCCGCGCGCATTGCGGATGGTCGCGACGTGGTCGATGTTCACCCCTAGGCGCAGGTGTGCCGTCATCAGGCGAGACCTCGGCTTCCCGGCTTCACCGCGGGAATGCCCTTGAGATGCTTGGGAAGTTTGTCGGCTTCCCACGATGGCACCTTCAGGCGCGCAAGGGGAACGAAGGGAACGTCGAACTTGGCGTCTCCACCGGAACGATCGATCAGGCAGGCCAGCGCCACGACATTGGCGCCCGTCTTGCGAACCGCATCGATGCATTCACGCGATGAAAGTCCGGTCGATACCACGTCTTCAACGATGATGACGTTCATCGTCTTGTCGAGATGGAAATTGCGCCGTAGCTGGAACGCCCCCTCCTGCCGCTCGACGAACATCGCAGGCAACTTCAATTGCCGCGCTGTCTCATAGCCCGGGATGATCCCGCCCACCGCAGGCGAAACAATGGCATCGATGCGCTTGCGCACCTTGGCCTTGATCTTCAGCGCCAGCGCCTTGCAGAGCTTGGCCGTACGCTGCGGATACTGGAAGACAAGCGCCTTCTGCAGGAACGTGTCCGAGTGGCGCCCGGACGACAGGATGAAATGCCCCTTCAGCAGGGCGCCGGCCTTCTCGAATTCGGCAAGCACGTCATCAGGCGTCATCGTCATTGTCTTCCTGTTCTCCATGGGGGCGGTCAACGGCATGCACGGCGGGCGACGCCCTCAGCGCAGCAATGATGCTGGCCAGGTGGCGCGTATCATTCACTTCGATGTCGACCATCATGTCGAAAACAAGCGGTGAGCGGCTTGCAATCTTGAGGTTGGTGATGTTGCCGCCTTGCCGGGCGATGATGTCACAGGCCTTGGCCAGCGTCCCCGAGACATTGTTGATCGAGATCCTCAGGCGACCGACCTGCACCTCGTTGGCCGCATCGGGGGCCCAGCGCACATCGATCCATCGATCAGGTTGGTCCTGGACATCGGCCAGCCGCTCGCAATCCGCCGTATGCACCATGACGCCTGCGCCCGGGGTGATCACGCCGATGATGCGGTCGCCCGCCAGCGGCTGGCAGCAGCGCGACAGGTGGAACGCAAGACCCGGCTGCATGCTGAGGATAGGGATCGAGCCTTGCTTCGCCTTCCGGCTGACAAGCCGCTCGAACCCGCGCATCGAGGGGTCGGGCACGTAGGCCGGCACCGCCGCGGTCAGGACATCCACCGGCGAGACCTCACCGTTCGCCAGCGCCTGGAAGATGTCGTCCGCTTTCTGCAGGTTGAGCTTCTTGAGCGCAGCAGTCATCGCCTTGTCGGAATATTCATGCCCGGCATCGCTGAACGCCTTCTCGATGATGGCGCGACCCATGCGTTGCTGCTCGAGCTTCTCGGCATTTCGCAAGTACTTGCGAATCGAGGCCTGCGCGCGCCCCGTGACCACCATTTTCTCCCAGACCGCCGAGGGGCCCTGCTTGGGAGAACGAATGATCTCGACCATGTCGCCATTCTTGAGCCGCGTGCCAAGCGGCATGTGCCGCCCGTTGATCTTGGCGCCAACGCAGGTATCGCCGACCTCGGTATGGACCGCATAGGCAAAATCGATCGGCGAGGCATCGCGCGGCAGTGATATGAGCTTGCCCTTCGGCGTGAAGCAGAAGACCTGGTCCTGGAACAGGGCGAGGCGCGTATACTCGAGGAATTCCTCGGGCGTATCGCCATCCTGCAGCGACCGGATCAGCGAGCGCAGCGATTCATAGGCATCGACGCTGGCGGCAGGACCGCTCCCGCTCAGCTTGTCCTTGTAGCTCCAGTGCGCGGCAATGCCGCTCTCGGCAACGGCATGCATCTCGCCCGAGCGGATCTGCAACTCGATGCGCTGGCTTTCCGGACCATAGATCTCCGTATGCAGCGAGCGGTAATTGTTCGATTTCGGCAGCGAAATGTAGTCCTTGAACCGACCCGGCACATGGCGCCACGACTGGTGCAGGATACCCAGGGTGCGATAGCAGTCCTCGATGCTGCCAACCACCACGCGCAGCGCGAAGATATCGGACAGCTGGTCGAAGCTGACGCGCTTCTCCTCCATCTTTCGCCAGATGGAATAGGGACGCTTTTCCCGACCGGACACCGTGGCCTTGATGTGGTGCTCGTCGAGCTTGCGCAGCAGCGCGGCCTCGATGCGGGTCATCACCGCACCCTTCTGGGCCTTGAGTTCCGAAAGACGCCGCACGATGGAATCCCTCATGTCGGGATTGATCTCGCAGAAAGCGCGGTCCTCGTACTCCTCGCGAAAATTCTGCATGCCCATTCGACCGGCCAGGGGCGCATAGATCTCCATGGTTTCAGTGGAAATCCGCTTGCGTCGCTCCGGCGACCTGACACCCGACAGCGTCCGCATGTTGTGCAACCGGTCGGCAAGCTTGACCAGCAGCACCCGCACGTCGTGGCTCATGGCCAGCATGAACTTGCGGAAGTTCTCCGCCTGCTTCGTTTCCTCGGACTGCAACTCGAGCTTCGACAGCTTGGTCACGCCATCGACCAGATCGGCTATTTCCCTGCCGAACAGCTTCTCGATCTCGGCATGGGTCGCCGCCGTGTCCTCGATCGTGTCGTGGAGCAAGGCCGTCACGATGGTGGCGTCGTCGAGCTTGAGATCCGTCAGGATCCCGGCAACCTCGAGCGGATGCGAGAAATAGGGATCACCAGAGTCGCGCTTCTGGTTTCCGTGCGCCTTGATGCCAAAGACATAAGCGCGGTTGAGAAGGTCCTCGTCCGCATCCGGATCGTACGCCTTCACACGCTCGACAAGTTCGAACTGTCGCATCATGACAGCATGCCTCTCGCGCTACCGGGGCCGCGAGACGGGTGACGGCGCCGCAGGTCAGCACATTCCCGTGCGACTGCCGGCAAGGGGCGCCCTGTCAGACGTCCCCGTCGTCAACCTCTTCCACGACTTCCTGGCGCTTAACGTCCGAATCCGCCCGCATCGCGCGCGCGTAATCGGCCTCGGAGATCTGGATCTGCTCGGGGGCGTCCACGGTCTCGACCGGAGCCTTGTCGGCCTCGGGCTCATCCGTCTCGATGTGGCGCTGCAGGCTGGTGAGGAACTCTTCCCTCAACCCTTCCGGCTGGACGCGCGTTGAAGCGATCTCGCGCAGCGCCACGACCGGGTTCTTGTCATTGTCACGATCCACGAGCAGGCCCGAGCCAGACGTGATCGAACGCGCCCGGTGGGCCGCCAGCAGCACGAGTTCAAAACGGTTCGGGATCTTGTCCACGCAATCTTCGACAGTGACGCGAGCCATGAGGCGCCTTGTTCCTTGTCTTCGAGGGAGCCTGATTGATTACCATGCTGCGCCCGCGAAAACAAGGATTTTCAGCCGTTTTCAGAGCCCTCCGCGAGGGGGAAAAGCCCCTCTTCCCCAGCATTTTCGAGCAAATCGGCGACGCTCTCGCCCGTGTCAGGATGTCGCCACAGCGGATTCAGGTCCTTAAGAGGTCGCAGGACGAACCCCCGCTCATGCAGCCGCGGGTGCGGCAGCGACAGCTCATCGGTGTCCAGCACAAGCCCGCCATAATCCACCAGGTCAAGGTCGATGCAGCGCGGTTCCCAGCGCGACTTGCGCACGCGCCCAAACTGCCGTTCGACCGAAAGAAGTGCCTGCAAAAGCTCGAACGGCCCCTTGCGGGTCTCGACGCGGGCGACAGCGTTAACGAATGCAGGATCCTGCGGGTTTGGCCACGCAACAGACCTGTAAAAGTGCGACACGCCGCTGACGCCGACGCCATGCGCCGGCAAGGCCGCGAGGGCAGCGCGCAAGGTTGCAGCGGGCGGACCGACCCGCGACGGCACGTTGGCGCCGAGGCTCACATAGATCATGGAACACTTTCACCATTGGGAACCCATTCCTCCGGTTTGAAATGGGTTCGCATCATGCAATAGTGTAGCAGAATAGGGGCTTTCCAGAGGGGCTGCACGTGTATCGAGGAAGAATTTGCACCGCGCTTGCGACAGCGGCGCTGCTGCTGGCCGGTTGCGCGACAACCGCAACGACCGATGAAAAGAAGCCGACCGGTCCCAGCCTGGACCCGAAAGTCAGCGCCAATCCCTTCCCTTCCACCTACAAGCCGTTTGCCAGCGAACCGACCGCCTTTGTCGGCGCGACCGCCTACACCGGCAAGGGTGATCGCATCGACAACGCGACCGTGCTGGTCAGGGACGGAAAGATAGAGACGATCGCCTCGGGCGCACCGGCCCCGGCCGGCTACAAGGTGGTGGACACGAAAGGCAAGTTCATCACGCCGGGCATCATCGATGCGCACTCCCACCTCGGCGTCTATCCGCAGCCCGGCGTCGCGGCACTCAGCGACGGCAACGAGGCCATCAGCCCCAACACCGCACAGGTATGGGCCGAACATTCCGTCTGGCCTCAGGACGAGGGCTTCAATGCCGTGCGCCGTGGCGGCGTAACGGCAATGCTCGTGCTGCCCGGATCGGCAAATCTCTTCGGCGGCCGATCTGTGACACTGAAGAATGTGCCCTCGACGACCATGCAGGGCATGAAGTTCCCCGACGCTCCCTACGGCCTCAAGATGGCCTGTGGCGAGAACCCGAAGCGCGTCTACGGCGGCAAGGGAAGCCCGCCCTCGACGCGCATGGGCAACGTCGCCGGCTATCGCGCCGCGTGGATCGAAGCCGCCCAGTACGCCCGCAAGTGGGACGGCTGGCGCACCAGTGGCGGCAAGGGCGAGATGCCCGGCCGCGACCTGAAACTCGACACGCTCGCCGGCGTCCTCAAGGGCGAGATCCTCGTTCAGAACCACTGCTACCGTGCGGACGAGATGGCGATCATGATCGATATCGCCAAGGAGTTCGGCTACACGATCCGTGCATTCCACCATGCCTCCGAGGCGTACAAGGTCGCCGACCTTCTGGCGAAGAATGACATCTGCGCCGCCACCTGGGCGGGCTGGTGGGGCTTCAAGATGGAATCACTGGATGGCATTCCCGCCAACGCGGCCCTGGTGCATGCGGCAGGCGGTTGCGCCGTTATCCACTCCGACGACCCCATCCTCGCGCAGCGACTGAACCAGGAAGCTGCCGCGGCCCTCGCCGCCGGGCGCAAGCTCGGCCTGAAGATTTCAGACGAGGAAGCGATCGGCTGGATCACCGCCAACCCCGCCAAGATGCTGGGGATCCTCGACAAGACCGGCACGCTGGAAACCGGCAAGATGGCCGACCTGGTGGTCTGGGACGCCAATCCGCTCTCGGTCTACGCCAAGACAGAGCGCGTCTATGTCGATGGCGCCTTGATGTACGACCGCGCGAACCCGGGCCTTCAGCCCCGGTCCGACTTCATGATTGACCGCAAGGCCGGAGGAACCGAGTGATGTTGCGCAATCTCGTTACAGCCACTTTCCTCGCCTTCGCGACAGTTGCAGCCCAGGCCGACACCCTCGCGATCACCAATGCCCGCATTCTGACCGGCGGGGCGAAGGGTGATATCGGCAAGGGGACCATCCTTGTCGTGAACGGGCGCATCGCCGCCGTTGGCGCGACGGTCAGCATCCCGGCGAATGCAACGGTCATCGATGCCGCCGGCAAGACGGTAACACCGGGCCTCTACGCCGTGGCGACCAACCTGGGCGTCGTGGAAGTCGACCAGATCGACAGCACCAACGACAATGCCTCCGACAGCCAGAGCCTGAGCGCCGCCTTCGACATCTCCTACGGCATCGACCCGGCATCCTTCGTGATCCCCGTCGCCCGTGCAGGTGGTGTTACCCGCGCACTGGTGACGCCCGTCAGC
The DNA here is from genome assembly GCA_040381215.1 of Alphaproteobacteria bacterium. Lineage (GTDB taxonomy): Bacteria > Pseudomonadota > Alphaproteobacteria > Micropepsales > Micropepsaceae > SZUA-430. Next base: position 63,581 of record JBEIHO010000006.1, read on the forward strand.
GGTGAAGGCGGCGGGCGAGAACTCCTCTTCGCAGGCCAGGCTGCCATTGCCACGCTTGCGGAAGGGACGACCCCGGTGGTCAAGCCACGTGCGGCCATGGTCCTCGCACTGGGCGAGGCTGGCACCGACGCAATCGGCGGCTCACGCGGCGCAGCCATCACGGCCCTGAAGGCCGATCTCGACGACGTGAAGTGGTTCAACCGCAACCGCGGCAGCTACAACGCGGGATCCACGCGAGACCTGCGCCTTTCCCGTCCCGACCTCGAGGCACTGGTGCCCGTGGTACAGGGCCGCATGAAGCTGATGGTGATGGTCCACAAGGCCGCCGATATCCGCGAGGTCATCAAGCTTGCACGGCAATACCGGCTTGACGTTGTCATCGCGGGCGCCGAAGAAGCCTGGCAGGTCGGCCGTGAACTGGCGGCAGCCCGCATACCTGTGATCCTGAACCCGACGACCAACCTCCCCGGCAGCTTCGAGAGCCGGGAGGCCACGATGGAAAACGCGGCCCGCCTCGTGAAAGCCGGCGTGCTCGTCGCCTTTGCCAACGGAGACGGCGGCCACCGGGCACCGGAAGGGCGCTACAACGCAGGCAATGCCGTAGCCCACGGCCTGCCCCACGCAGACGCCATCGCGGCCCTGACGTCAAACCCCGCCCGTATTTTTGGCGAAGCCGGAAAGGTTGGCACCATCGAGCGCGGCAAGCAGGCAGACCTCGTTGTCTGGAGCGGTGATCCCCTGGAACCGCTGAGCGAGGCAACCGCGATCATCATCAACGGTCGCGCCCAGCCCATGACATCGCGGCAGGACGAACTGGCGCGACGCTATCTCAAGCTCGACGCCCCGCTGCCGCCTGCCTACCGCTAGAACCATTTGCGGTGCCACTCTTGCGGTGACAGTGCACGCGATACCCCGGAAGCGACACGGATAAAACCGTGTCGCCCCAGCGCTTCAGCGTGCTGACGCAGCGTTTGCCCGGATCAGTGTCCCGAAGAGGGATAGACGAAGCGCCGCCACATGGCGGCATTGCGGTCGAAGGGGCGCCACTCGTTTTCAGGCAACGCCAGACGGTCGGCCACCGCGTAATAGACCGCAGGGTTCACACCCAGCCCACAATGGCTGGCATAGACTTCGATGTTGTCCGTCGTGCTCGAGCGTTTCTCGACGCAGGTCTGCCAGGCAACGACACCATCGCCTTTTGAATAGATCGCCGTCGTGGGAATGCCGGAGGGGGCCTTGGACAGCTGCCTGAACACATCCGCCATGGCCTTCGGGTCGATTTCCTGGCCGGTGAGGCCCTCATAGAGGCGCCACGCATGATTGGCACGGGGATTGCCGCCAAACGGCGACCCCAGCGAGATCACCTGCCGGACATATTGCGGATATCGCTTGGCCAGCTCGCGCGCCATGACCCCGCCGAGGCTCCACCCCACGAGGCTGATCTTGCGCTTCATCTTACGGTGGATCGACTCCAGCCGTTGGCCGAGCAATTCCCCTTCAGGCCCTATGGCCAAGGGCCCGAGATTGCGACCCAGCCCCCAGCAGAACGTCTCATACCCCTTGGAGACCAGGAACCGGCGGATCGGCGCCGTGGTCCCCCCGGCTGCCAGAAAACCAGGCAACACCATCACGGGATGACCATCACCCGTCGGCGCGTAACCCAGAAGCGGCGACGCTCCCTGCAAGCTCACATAATCGGCAACCGCGCGCCCGCCCTCTGTCAGGGCCAGCAACCACGAGGGCGGCTTGATACCGGGAAGCGGGGCGGAACCTGCGTCGATGACTGCCATGGCAACCTCGATGCCCTCATGAAGGGCTGGTGGACGGCGCGCCCCGCGAAACGCGAGACACCCGGGCCGTCCAGAGCAACGCTATGTGGACAACCCCACGCTTGCCAACTGAAATCGCGCCGTGAAATGACGTGAAATCAAGGACTTGATGGACCGAAACCCATCATTATAGAGTTCACTCTATAAGTGGACAGGATGAACGAGACACCAGACCCGAGCACGAGCCCGCGCACAAGGATGCAAGACAACCCCGAACACACGCTCTCCCGCCGCGAACGCAAGAAGCGCGAGACCCGCAAGCGCATCCTCGATGCCGCGGTGACACTGATCTCCCGAAAGCCCTACGAAGAGGTTCGCATCGAGGACATATGCACGGCGGCAGACGTTGCAAACGCCACGTTTTTCCTGCATTTCCCGAACAAGCCGGCACTCGTGCGCGCGTTCAGCGAGGAGATCACGCAGCGCCTCAACAGCCAGATCCTCGCCCCCGACCTGACCGCCGCAGCTCAGCTCGAGCGGCTGCTCGCCAGCTACATCGAGGAGTGGCGCCTCCACCGCAATCTGATGCATCAGATCGTTCTCGAGTTTGTTTCGAAAAGCGACCCAGCCCCCTCCTTTAATGAAGTTGCGCCAGGCTTGCTCGACCTCGTCGGCCGCGCAATCCGTAGCGGACAGCAGAGAGGTGAGTTTTTAGGCAGAATAGAGCCGGAAATCGCGGCATTGGCCCTGGTCGCAGCATGGAATGCGACAGCCATCTCATCGACCCGGTCGGGCAACTTCGCGGAGGCAGGGACCGCGCTTTGGCAGACGCTGGAGCTGTTTTTGGGCGGGATGCGGGTCTGCGACCAGCCGCCGCAGAGGCGACTCTAGCGAAAAACACCGCGCAGAATAAGGGAGTAATCGGCTGATATATGAGCCCGGAGCGACAAATTCAGCCCGATGCTGCACTGCACCATTGACCGAAACTCCATTTCCTTATATGCGCTAGCGAAATGATTTTGTGCGTCGCACAAAAACCGTCGCACAAGGTTAACCGGTCGTTCGGTAGGATGAAATCTTCCGACCGGCTGAGTCAATTAAGCCACAGCCGACAAACCTGGCAGAGACCAGGATCAGACAAAGGGCAGGAACCATGGAACAGCTCAGCGGTCTAGACTCCGCCTTCCTCTACCTCGAGACGCCGCGAACCCCGAGGCATATCGGCGCGATCGCGATCTATGATCCCTCGACGGCTCCCAATTCATTCGTCCGCTTCAAGGACATCCTCGGCTTCATCGAGCAGCGCCTGCACCTGGCCAAGAGCTTCCGCCGCAAGCTGGCCAACGTGCCGCTCAGCCTCGACTACCCGTATTGGATCGATGACGCGGATTTCGATCTTGAATATCACGTGCGTCACATCGCGCTCCCCCAGCCGGGCGATTGGCGCCAGCTCTGCATCCAGGCAGCGCGCCTGCATTCCCGCCCGCTCGACCTGTCGAAGCCACTCTGGGAGTTCACGGTCATCGAAGGCCTGAACAATGTCCCTGGCGTACCGAAGGGCTCCTACGCGATTGTCTCGAAGGTCCACCATGCGGCCATCGACGGCGTGTCCGGCGTCGACATAACCAATGCGCTGCACTCGCTCGACCCCGCAGGAACCGTGGCACCGCCGGAAAAGCCGTGGATCCCGGAGCGCACGCCGACCTCTGCCGAGCTGCTCGTTCGCGCGCAGCTGAATGTCCTCAATACGCCCATGCGCCTCGCCCGAACGGTCACGAACTCGGCCCCGGGACTGGCCCGCATGGCCGGAGATCTCGCCCGTGGTCGCGTGCGCACGACCATCGGCAAGGTGCCCCGCACCCGCTTCAATGGGTCGGTCGCCATGAACCGCGTTGTCGACGGCCGGGACTTCTCGCTGTCCGACATCAAGGAAATCAGGGCCAGGCTGCCCGGAGCCACCGTCAATGATGTGATCGTGACGGTGATCGGCGGTGCGATGCGCCGCTACCTGAAGTCGACGAACGAACTCCCGCGCGAGCCGCTGGTCTGCATGGCGCCGATTTCCGTCCGCAGGCCTGGCGAGAAGAACACGCTGGGAAACCAGGTCAGCGCCATGACGATCCCGATTGGGACGCACATCGCCGATCCGTTTGGACGCCTGCAATACGTCCACGAGGAAGCGGAAAATTCCAAGGCCCTGACCAACGCCGTCGGCGCGCGCCAGCTCTCGGAATACTCGAGCTTCATGCCCTCGACCCTGACCGGCCTCGCCGCCCGCCTCTACGTGGGCTGGGGCATGGCCAACCGCGTGGCGCCGATGTTCAACACGGTGATCACGAACGTCCCGGGCCCGCCGGTTCCCCTTTACATGAACGGCGCCCGCCTTGTGACGCAATATGGCCTCGGCCCCCTGTTCGAAGGTGTCGGCATCTTCCACGCCGTGTTCAGCTATTGCGGCAGCATGACGGTGACATTCACGTCGGACCGCAGCCTGATGAGCGACCCGGAGCATTATGCCAACTGCCTGCAGGAATCGTTCGACGAGTTGAAGACTGCTGCTGCCAAGCGTCCCGTACCGGCGCCAAAGCCTGCCCCGGCACCTGAACCCGCGCCGGTGGAAACCAAGGCCGAAGCAACGCCGAAGAAGAGCCGCCCGCGCAAGCGCAAGCCCAAGCTCACCATCGTTTCGGCTGCCGAATAAGCCAGAGCGTGTCATGCCACAGGTCCCAGCAAACAGGCTCATGATCGAATATGCCGAGCACGGCCCCAAGGACGGGCCGGCGATCGTCATGATCATGGGCCTCGCAGGACAGATGACCTTCTGGCCTGATACCCTCGTCGCCGACCTCGCCAAGGCCGGCTTTCGCGTGGTGACCTTCGACAACCGCGACATTGGCCTCACGACCAAGGTGCACGGCATCAACGCCCCTCACCCCGTGGCCCAGATCGCAGCCCGCGTCATCGGTCGCAACCTTGCGCCATACACGCTGCATGACATGGTCAATGACACGCTTGGCCTGATGGACGCCCTCGAGATCCGCAAGGCGCACATCGTGGGCGTGTCGATGGGCGGCATGATCGGACAGCTCCTGTCGGGCACGCATCCCGACCGCGTCCTCTCGCTGACCTCGATCATGTCCGGCACGCTGAACCCGCTTCTGCCGGGACCAAGCCTGCGCCTCATCGGCCCGCTGTTCCTCAACCGTCCGAAGGACAAGTCCCGCGACGCCCTGATCGAGCGTGCGGTCGCGATGTGGAGCCTGATCCGCACCAACGACCCCGACGCAGACCACAGCGAGCTGCGCGCCAAGATCGCAGGCGGCTTCGACCGCTCTTACTACCCCGCGGGCGTTCGCCGCCAGCTGGCTGCGATCCTTGCCACGGGCGACCTGCGTCCGCATGTCCGCAAGATCAAGGCACCGACGCTGGTCATTCACGGCTCGAAGGACCCCCTCGCGCCGCTCGCAGGCGGGCGCGACAGCGCACGCAACATTCGCGGATCAAGGCTCGAGATCATTGATGGCATGGCACACGACCTGCCAGGAAAGTTTCTGCCGCGCATTGCTGGCCTGATCGTCGATCACGCCCGCGCCACGGCCGGAAAACCGTCACGCACTGAAGCTGCGTGACAAGGCATGACCAGAGAACGGAGACGACTTAAATGACCAAGACACGCAAGACGACAGGCCGCTCGAAGGCCAAAACCGAAAAGACCGAAGCGAAGGTCGAGACGAACGGCTTCCGCGCGCCCGTGAACCAGATGGTCACGCGCATGCAGGAAGGCTTCCGCGAAGCAGGCGACGCGCTGCGCGAAGCCGGCGAAGCCATGACCGACGAAAGCCGCAAGGTGGCCCTCACGCTGGTCAACCACGCGCAGGACAATGTCGTGTGGAGCTTCGACGCCCTGCGCGAGACGATCCAGGCCGGCAGCTTTGCCGAAGCCGTGAAGGTGCAGCAGCAGGCCATGACGGAACTCTTCCGTCGCTCGGTTCGCCAGTTCCGCGAAGTGAGCGAAATCGTGGGCGACAGCTCCACGAAGACGATCCGCCCGATCTCGCGCTTCGTCACCTCGCTGCGCGACACGCGCCGCGCGGCCTGAAGAAACCATCGTTCTCTGGCCTGATGTCCCCGCGCATGTGCCAGGCGCATGCGCGGGCGACACCGGGAAAGCAAGGAACTCATGGCACAGAGGCGCAAGACGCAACCACCGCGAACCGGCACGCGCAAGAAGCCGGGCAAGCTGGCCCTGATGGGAGAGCGTCGCCTCGGTCGCGTGCTCATAACAGGGGCCTCGTCCGGGATCGGCGCGGAACTCGCACGCGAGTTCGCCAACCACGGACACGCTCTCGTGCTTGTCGCGCGCAGCAAGGACCGTCTTGACGCATTGGCGGCTGAATTGCATGCCGGCCACGACACGGATTCCATTGTCCTGCCAGCCGACCTCTCCGACGCGGAAGAGCTTGTCAGGCTCGTTGAAACCCTGGAGGCGCGTGGCATCGAGATCGACATCCTGATCAACAATGCAGGACTGATCGACGTCGGCCCCTTCGCGGATGCACCGCCCGAACGACTGCAGCAACTCATAGCCGTCAACATCGCCGCCGCAACAGCCTTGACGTCGTTGTTCCTTCCCGGGATGCGCGAGCGTCGCTTCGGCCGCATCCTCAACGTCGCCTCGCTGGCAGGCTTCCAGCCGGTGCCTTCGATGGCGGTCTACGCCGCAAGCAAGGCCTATGTCCTGTCCTTTACCGAGGCCCTGGCCGAGGAACTTCGTGGATCCGGCGTCAGCGTCACCGCTCTTTGCCCGGGCCTGACGGAAACCGGCATGGTTCAGTCCATCCGCAGCGCCACACCGGCCGCGTCGTGGGCGCCATCCTTCCTGATCGCCGATGCCCGCTCCGTCGCACGCCAGGGATACACCGCCCTCATGACCGGCCAGACCGTCGTCGTGCCCGGTTGGCCCAACCAGATCGCTGCCACCTGGAGCCAGATGACGCCGCGCTGGCTGACCCGCACCGTCACGGGTTTTGCCGCAAGGCGCGCGGAATGGCTCAAGCGCAACGCCTGAACGCCAGCCCCACACGGGGAAAAGAGCGGAAAGCGCCTTTTCCCGGTCAACCTTCCCGAGTTACACGAAGGTGACCCGCGACCGGTAACAGGGAAGCCATGCGGCTGGCATCACATATGGTCTTCACGGCAACGGCCGAAGCGCCGCATGATTGCAGCCTGTGCCCCAGGCTCGTGGCCTACAGGCAGGCCAACCGCAAGCAGCATCCCGACTGGTTCAATGCGCCGGTCCCCAGCTTCGGCAGCCTCGACGCCCGCCTGCTCGTCCTGGGGTTGGCCCCCGGCGTGACGGGCGCCAACCGCACTGGCCGCCCCTTCACCGGCGACTTCGCGGGCGAACTCCTCTTCACGACGCTCCTCAAGCATGGTTTTGCCAAGGGCAAGTACGGCGCATCGTCCGAGGACGGGCTGAAGTTGGTCGACTGCAGGATCTCCAACGCCGTTCGCTGCGTGCCACCCGAAAACAAGCCGACACCACTGGAAGCCGGCACTTGCCGCGTCTTCCTCAACGCAAACCTCGAGGCGATGACACGTCTGAAGGTCATCGTCGCCCTCGGCCGCATCGCGCATGACAATGCGATCAGGGCGCTCCGTCTCAAGGCATCCGACCTGCCCTTTGCGCATGCAGCCCAGCACACCCTGCCGGACGGCCGGATCATGATCGATAGCTACCACTGCTCACGCTACAACACGAACACGGGCCGCCTCACGACCGCCATGTTCGATGATGTCTTTGCCGCAGCACGGCGCAGACTGGGCTGATCAGCGCCCGGCAGCGGGAACAAGCATCTCCGAGACAATCTTGCCATCGACAGGCTGCCCGGGCTGCAGCCCGAGCAGGCTCATGACGGTCGGATGCACATCGACGATGTCGAGTCGCTTGATCTCATGCCCCTTGGCGACGCCTGCCTCCCACGCATAGAAAATGCCATGCATGTAAGGCTGCGCCGGATCATAGCCGTGTGACGCCACGATGCCGCCGAAGTCTGGCGTAAAGGTCTCCGACCACAGCCACGAAATGCCCAGGAGATCACTGTACCAGGGAAGGGACGCCGTTCCCGCCACCCAGTAAGGGGGCCTTGCGTGCAGGACAAGGTCACCCAGCCGCTTGCTCTGCCCCAGGCACATGAAGGCCGGAAGCGCATCGGGCGTGTAGACGGAGAAGGCATGCGGATAGGATGACAGGGCCCTCTTCGCACGCGCCAGATCCTGCCCCGGTTCCAGATAGAGGAAAAGCGTTGCCCCATCCCCCGCGTCACGCGCCTTGATGTCGTGCTTGCTCAGGATACGGGCGATGTTGACCAGCGGGCCGACCGGGGTCATGCCGTGGTCGGTGCCGATCACGAGGCTGGCCTCGCGCCTCGCAGGCAGGGCCCGGGACCGCCAGGGCCACGAGAAAGAGGATCCTGTACATGTTGTGTCGTGCTCCCTGCAGGCCTTGCGCGCGCCCTTGACCGGAGAACATCACGGCCACATCGTGACCCCTTCAAGCCCGGCCGTCTCCGGCAGGCCCGACATCAGGTTGGCATTCTGGATGGCCTGCCCCGCCGCACCTTTCCCAAGGTTGTCGCAAGCCCCCATCGCAATGACGAGGTTGCGCGCGGGGTCGCAGGCATAGGACACGAACACGAGATTGCTGCCCGTCGCCCATTTGGTATGCGGCGGCTTGTCGGTGACACGAACGAAGGCGCGCCCGGCATAGAACCTGCGAGCCGCCTCAAGGCACTGCTCGGTCGTCACCTTTCCGCGGGCATAGATCGTCGACATGATCCCGCGCGTCATGGGGGCAAGATGCGGCGTGAATACGAGGCCCTCGGACTTCACGCCGCAGAGCTGGTCGATCGTCTTCGTGATCTCCGGCATGTGCACATGCTTGAGCAAGCCGTAGGGCGCGAGATCCTCGTTGACCTCGGCATAGCCCATGGTGCTTTCGCCACCGCCGCGGCCCGCGCCGCTGACACCCGTCTTGGCATCGATGATGATGCCGTTCGGATCGATCAGCTTCGCAGAGAGCAGCGGCGCAAGTGCCGCCAGCGTCGCCGCCGGATAGCAACCCGGATTGGCCACCCGGGTGGCGCCGCGGACCTGCTCCGGCCAGACATCCGCAAGTCCGTAGTTCCACCCATCGACGTAGCGATGGTCGCCACCAATATCGACAATTTTCACAGACGCCGGCACGCGGGCCAGCGCATCCTTCGACTGCCCCGTGGGAAGCGAGGCGAACAGGATGTCGAGTTTAGGCAACTGCGCCGGATCCCACTTCTCGATCGCGATGTCTCCCAGGCGACCAAGACCGGGATAGCGCTCGACAAGCCGCTGACCGACGGACCCCTCGCCACCGGCATAGACAAGCTCGAACGCAGGGTGCGTTGCGCACAGGCGCAGGGCCTCGCCGCCGCCATAACCGCTGACCCCGACGATGCCGACCCGCAACCGCATGCTCATGATCCTTATGTCCCCGTTTCCCCGGCCGCCACCGGACGGCTACTCATAGCGCTCTTCAGCCCACGGATCACCAACATTGTGGTAGCCCCGCACCTCCCAGAACCCGGGCTTGTCGTCGCGGGAAAACTCGATCCGGCGCACCCATTTCGCACTCTTCCAGAAATAATAGCGGGGGATGACGACCCGCACCGGCCCACCGTGGTTGCGCGTCAGGGGATAGCCCTCCCACGAATGCGCCAGCATCACGTCGGCCTCGGAAAAGACATCCAGCTGCACATTGGTGGTATAGCCGTCATGGGCATGGAAAATGACATGGCGCACCTCGTCCTTCGGTCGGACAAGGGCCAGGATCTCCCGCGAGGCCACACCCTGCCAGTAATTGTCATACCGGCTCCACCTGGTGACACAATGAATGTCCGAGACGCTCTCGGCCTGCGGCAGCGCCTTGAACCGGGCGAAGTCCAGCGTGACCGGATTGGCAACCAGCCCATCCAGCGTGAGCTTCCAATCCTCTGGCCGCACGTCGGGCTGGATGCCGAGGTCGAGCACAGGCCAGTTC